>CAZGDY010000048.1:0-4391 GCA_964524965.1 uncultured Clostridia bacterium | reverse complement strand
AATCACCATCACTCCTAGTATTGGAATTGCTATTTATCCGACTAATGGCAAAGATACTGATACTTTAGTAAAAAATGCTGATATTGCTATGTATAACGCTAAAGAAAAAGGTAGAAATAGATACCAGTTATACACTGCTGATATGAAGCTTAAAAATGAGGGGTGATTGGTCAAAGTAAAGTAAAAAGTGGGTTTATCCTGAAAGTTGAATATTATGATGCTGCGTAAGAAAGTATTTATCTTTATTGGGGTTATATTTCTCGTTCTGACTGTGGTTTTATACGCTAGTTCGCGTTTTATCTTAATGGATCGCTTTGCCAAAATGCAGGAATTAATTTTTGCTTTACTTGCAATTGGCTTAGTGTCTGGTTTAGTGGTAATGTTGCTTTTAGAAAAATACGTTTTATCCCGGTTATCTCATCTTGATAAAACTGCCAAGGATATTAGTTTAAGTGATGATTTTTCAGCGCTCTTGCCAGTAGCAGGAGGAGATGAATTATCCAATTTAACGGGTGTGATTAATGGGATGTTGGGAGCACTGCGCAAGTCACATGATGATTTAGAAATACGAGTCCAGGAACGAACTACAGAACTAGCAAAAGCTAATGAAGTATTGCAGATTGAAATCACCAAGCGTGAATCTACGGAGGAGGAACTTAAACTTAGCTTGGAAAAGTTACAAAAGACCATTGGGGAAATTATCAATGTGGTGGCACTGACAATTGAGATGAGAGATCCTTATACGGCTGGCCATCAACGGCGTGTGGCTAATCTTGCCCGTGCTATAGCTCAGGAGATGAAGTTATCGGAAAATCAAATTGATGGAATCTATATGGCTGGGATTATCCATGATATGGGTAAGATAGCTATACCAGCAGAAATTCTCAGCAAACCCAGTAAATTAGGTGAAAACGAATCAGGTATAGTTAAAACTCACCCTCAAGCTGCCTACCAGATATTGAAGGAGATAGAATTTCCCTGGCCAATTGCCCAAATCGTGCTTCAACATCATGAAAGAATGAATGGTTCCGGCTATCCTCAGGGTCTTTCGGGTGAGGCTATTCTTTTAGGAGCACGAGTTTTAGCTGTAGCTGATGTTGTGGAAGCCATGTCCTATCACCGACCTTACCGTCCTGCTTTTGGTATAAACAAGGCCTTAGAGGAACTCTCCCAAAATAAGGGCATCTTTTATGATTTTGATGTAGTAGGTGCTTGTTTAAATCTTTTCATTAAAAAAGAATTTAAGTTTGAATAACTAAAAAAGCAATCCCCTTTTTACCTTATTAGAGCAATTTTATTAGTTTTAGTGAGTGTTTTTGCAGAATTGCTCGCTTTAACCCAGAGGACATATATCCCTGACGCTAATTTTTGACCTTGATTATTTGTCAGATCCCAGGGTATCTCATAAGTTCCTTGAGCGTCATAGTTTTGTTGTTCGCTCCATATTAACTCTCCTGATATGGTATATATCCTGACAGTGACATTTGCTTTTGCTCCTAACTTTAAGTGAATAGTGGTGGCATCATCTGTGGGATTTGGATAATTGTAAACCTGACTTAAAGTTAAATCCTCAGGTGAATTAGACATTTCTTTAATTCTGGCAATGACCTTAAAGTTATCCTTGCCGTTAGAGGTGATAAAAGAGTAGCTATCTTGCTCTTTCATGTCTGCCAGGATTTTTTCATTCTCATCACTGAGATAAAGATTATATTCATCTGGGAAGGTTTGGCTATTTTCCCACTCCAAGGTTATTGTTTTGTTTAGCTGATCGGTTTTAATTTGTGTCTCCCAGATTATTCTCTCGGGCCAGGAGGAGCTATTACCAACGGGCCGTTTTCTTATATCTTGAGTATAAGAACCGCTATTTTTCCCCCAATCAGGGTGAGAAAAGAATAGATGGATGTAAGGGGAAATAGGAGGTGCCTCCTCAATATCTTCTGGGTCATAATCATTCTTTGCCTTGTCCGATAAGCCAATGAAGTTATACCTATCTTTTAAGTTTTCTACGGTTGCTTTAATTTGGAAATAATTATTTTTATCCCTGGTTAAGGTTTCAAAATCTTCACCCACCGCACAGGGGAGAACAAGTAGCTGGCAGCCCTCAGTTAATGCCTTAATCCAGTATCCTTCCCAGGGCTCTAACGAAATTTTAGTGTGATCGTAATCTGAGCTATCTTCGGTATACCACCAAATTACATTTCTTACCCAGTTATCATTTGCCTCTTCCAGAGAAATAATCTCCGCTCCCTTTTTTACTTTAATCTCACTTAAGTTAACTGGAAAGGCAAAGGGGCAGCCTACCTGGTTCCAGCCTTGATTTAAAGTTACAGAATAAGAAAGAGGAATCAGGTAATCCGATGAGGTATCGGTACTCTTTATTTCTCCTGTATCAATGTTTTTAGAATCTTTGGTTATAATCCAAAAAGCTGTGCCCGGTGCAATATCAGGTATATCAGGATATTTTGAATAATCATTAGCCTCAGTATCCCATCGATATACTTTCCAAATCGAGTCCTCCTGTCTTCCTAAATCATCCTCTAAAAAAGAGGAAGGAGAAGGATTATTTAACTGAGCGGGCACTGAAAACATTTTCCAATTTTTGCTTTGGGTTAAAAAAGAAAGGTTAAGAATTTTTACTCTGACCGTGTAAAAAGATGTGTCTGTACCAACCTCAGGTGACCTTGAAGTATTGCCGTTAATGTCTTTTGTCTCCAGGTAGTACTCTGTGCCTCGCTCCGTAATATAAGTTGATGCGATAGTTGCCTGGTAGGCTGAGCCTGAATTCATTTCGCAAGATAAATAAGCCTCTTTTCCTCCCTGGCGGTAATAAGTAGTGACTTGGGAGAGTTCAAATTGGCTATTTACTGTTGCTGTTACTAAAAGAGTCTGAGCATAAGTAGCTGATGTTATAGGGGTATGGATGATAACAGGGGCACTGCCTGATTTTGGTTTTATCCCGGCAGGAGTGCTGGAAATGCCCGAGGAATAATTAAACTCCTCATCATAACAATAGGCTCGGTAGTAATAAGTGTTATTAATATCCAGGCCTGAATCGGTGAAAGTTTGAACTTCCCTTGAGATGTTTTTGCACCAGCTTCCTCCCGGGCCTAAGTTATCTGGGTAGGTGGTCTGATTAGAAGGAGGAGTGAAATTTTCAGTAGTATTTCTGAGGATAAGTATCGCCTCGGGGTCAAAATCTTGTGGGTCAGTCCAGTGAAGGGCAATTGCGCCCTCATTAATATCTTGATAGATAAAAAAGTCAGTGACATTAGAAGGTGGCGCTGCATACACTAAGTCAAGCTCTCCCGGGTAGTTATCGGAAATTTGAGGCTGTTGTTTATGAGAATAATCGGTTACTTTTGGACTGGTCTCATTAAATGCTTCTTCGGCTGATATCCTGTTATTTAAATTGATATCAGTGGAAATGCTTTGCAAAGATTCAAGTAAAAAGTAAGTGAAAACCCCATGCTCCAATTCTGAGTTCTCTGTAGATAATTCATCATCATCGCAGGCAGTTAAGGTGACAAGATTATTAATATTCTGTAAATCTTTTACAAATCCATCACCTTTTACAATCTTTCCTTCTGATGCACCGGGGATAACAATACTCTTAGAGAATAAATTATCACCAGAGAATAAATTATCGCTTTCAATGAAGCCTCCACTGTAACAGGTATCCAGTATTACTGTCCCTGTAATTCCTTTATCTAACCAATCTTCCAGCTCATCATCTCTTATCCCGCTGGATAATAAATTCGTCATATCGTAGGGACACAAATATTCGTCAAGCTCATCAGTTTCATCAAGTGGTTCTTGGTCGGGGCCATTTGTGCCATGACCGGAAAAGAAAAAAAGGAATATATCATCCTGGTCAAATCCTCCCACCAAAGTATTATTTATGGCTGAATAAATGCCCGCTTTAGTTGCCGCCTCATCTATTAAAAGCTGAATATGAGAGGCATCCCAGTTCGGGTTGAGGATTAAAGTATCGTATATTCCTCGAGCATCATCGTCACAGAACTGAAGGTCGCTAATATGAGAGTACTCAGATATCCCTACGATCACCCCCCAGTATCTAGTTACCCCATCACCCGGAGGAAGAAGACTAACAAAAACTTCCCCTTTAGTTTCTATTTTTTGGATTTCAGATGTATTTGCAGCTAATTCTTTTCGAGTTGAATTAGCGTAGGAGTTGTAGGCATAAACTGGAAAATTAAGCCAGAGAAAAATAACTCCAACCAATAAACCGGCCCCCAAAAATTTTTGTTTACTTAATTTTACAGTTTTTTTAATTCTTTTTTCCCCTTAGTTTTATTATACTTTATTTTTTTTGTGGAGTGTCTGGTATTTTTTTATAATCAATAAAGCTCTTTTTTATATTGGTAATAATC
>CAZGDY010000047.1:0-12203 GCA_964524965.1 uncultured Clostridia bacterium | reverse complement strand
GGGACTTGTTGGAAGTTATTCACGATCTTGCCAGCTTAGATGCTAAAAATCTCAAAAAATTATTTGATAAAAGATGGGCTAATAAATCCTTTCTTTATAATTCTGGAGTGTGGCGATATAAGGAGCTAATACTTGATGTGGATGAGAAATTTATTGTTTCCAAATCCGAAGGCAATACTAATCTATATCCTGCCGGTAAAGCGGGAAAATATGCTGGCGCTAATCGTATGTTTCTTAAGCATGAGGGAGAAAACCCTACCGCTTCTTTTAAGGATAGAGGGATGACCTGTGGGGTTACAGCGGCAAAGATGCTGGGATGCAAAAAAGTAGCTTGTGCTTCTACTGGAAATACCTCTGCTTCAATGGCTGCCTATGCCTCTGTTGCTGACATGGAAGCAATTGTATTTATTCCTGAAGGAAAAATTGCTTTTGGTAAATTAGCTCAAGCACTTGCCTATGGAGCTAAGACTTTACAGATAGAAGGTGATTTTGATGATGCTATGCACCTGGTCCAGGAGGTTTGTAGTGAATTTGGTATTTATTTGTTAAATTCAATTAACCCTTTTAGGATAGAGGGCCAAAAGGCTATTACTTTTGAAATTCTTCAACAGTTACACTGGGAGGTACCGGATTGGTTTATCGTACCGGGAGGAAATCTGGGAAATAATAGTGCTTTAAGCAAAGCTCTTAGAGAGCTGTATGAGATTGGATTAATCAAAAAAATTCCAAGAATAGCGGTAATACAGGCTCAGGGCGCTAATCCACTTTATCAAATGTGGAAAAATAAAACTCCTTTTAAGCCAATCCAGGCCCAGACAATAGCTACTGCTATCAAAATAGGTAATCCTGTAAGCTGGAAGAAATCCATTCGGGGAATAGAATGGAGCAGGGGAGTAGTTGAGCAGGTTACCGAACAAGAGATAATGGATGCTAAAGCTATGGTTGATAAGGCAGGGATTGGAGCAGAACCTGCGTCTTGTTGCACTATTGCCGGAACTAAAAAATTAATTAAAGCAAAAGTTATCAATAAAAATGATTTGATAGTTGGTATTTTAACAGGAAACTTGCTTAAGGACCCCGATAGTGTGATTAACTATCACTTAGGCAGATTAAAAGGAATTAAATCAACTTATGCCAACAAGCCAATAAAAATTAAGGCTAACTTAAGGGAAGTTAAGAAAATATGGGGGAGTTTCTCTTAAGACAAAGTTTATTATTTGGGGCATTTTTCTTTTTAAACAGGGAGAAAGTTCTGTTCCTAATTTAATTTCCCTTATCCCTATTCCTATAATGGCCAGTTCTTTTGGTTTTGAGTTTAGTTGGGAAAGTGCCAAAATATTTCCAATGCCTATTTGGTGAAGAGAAAAAAATTTGTCCTTGTCGTTTTTTAAGTCCTCAACAGATAACCGGTAAATTTTTCCCACCTCGCCTTTACTTGTTTTCACTGCATCCACAATAATTACCTTTTTTCTTCCCGAAATATGCAAGATGAGAGAGAAGATAGCAATGCCTATATCTAAAAGCTCTACCCTACTCGAAAGGTTTAATTTCTCTAACTCTTTTATGACATGAACGCCAATTCCTTCATCACCCAGTAATATATTTCCTACTCCAATTATTAAGATATCTTTATTTTTTTTTGTGTTTTTTAGCATATTCGTGGTAGTTGAGCTTCAACTAACATATCAATTATACGCTTTGTACCAATGCTGGTTTTAAGATATACTTTTCCCGAGGGGTTAGCTACAACTTTACCTATGATGGCAGCTTTCTTTCCCAAAGGATGAGTTTGAATAATTTGAAGGATGTTTTCTGTTTTTTCCGGTTCAGTAAAAAAAAGAATTTTACCTTCGTTGGCAAGGTATAAAGGATCCATACCCAAAAATTCGCATATAGTGATAGTTTCTTCTCGGAAGGGAATATTTTTTTCCCAGAGTTGAACGCCAAAATTTTTTCCCTGTACAATTTCGTTTAAAATTCCTGCTATTCCTCCTCTCGTTGGATCTCTCATAAACTTAATACTTTCCCAGTATGGCTTAAGTTTTTGTACTAAATCATAAAGAGGAGCACAATCGCTGTTTACAGCTTCATCGAATCCCAGCTCTTCTCGCTGAGAAAGAACGGCAACAGAATGATCTCCAATCGTACCGTTTACTATTATATAATCTCCAACCTTAACTTTTTCCAGGCCCAGGTTCATCTCGGGAGGGATAAACCCGATGCCGCTTGTATTGATAAATATACCGTCAGCACTACCTTTTTCGACCACTTTTGTATCACCAGTTGCCACATCAACTCCTGCTTGTTGAGCTGTTTTTTTAATAGATAAGAGAATTTTCTTAAGAGTTGATATAGATACCCCTTCTTCGATAATAAAGCCACAAGAGATAAAAGCAGGTTTTGCCCCCACTACTGCCAGGTCATTGATAGTTCCTGACACAGATAATTTTCCGATGTCTCCACCCGGAAAAAAAAGAGGTTTTATCACGTAAGAGTCGGTAGTAAAGGCTAATTTAGTTCCTTTAACTTCAAATACTGCTGAATCAGCTAAGGGTGCAAGAAAAGGATTATTAAGATAAGGTAAAAAAATATTTCTTATAAGCTCTTGGGTTAATTTTCCTCCGTTCCCATGAGCTAAACTAATTATTTTTTCCATTTAATTATTCTCCTTTTTATCTTGGAAACGGTAGTAAGCCTGGCAAGTTCCTTCTGTAGAGACCATGCAGGGGCCAAAAGGATTTGAAGGAGTGCAAGAGCTTCCAAAAAGAGCACACTCCGGGGGTTCAATAAGACCCCGCAATATTTCCTCACAACGACAATCTTTATTTTCTTCAGATGAAGTAACCTCGATGGGGTAACGAGTTTGAACATCCCACCAGGAATAATCGGAAGATATCCTAAGGCCACTACCTTTAATTACCCCCAGTCCTCTCCAGGAAGAGTTATCTACCTTAAATACCCTGTTCATTAATTGTTGAGCCTCAAGATTACCTTCGGGAAGAACGACTCGGGCGTACTCATTTTCCACTTTTGCCTCATTATGGCAAATTTGAGAAAGCAGAAGATTTATTCCCTGAAGAACATCTAACGGCTCAAAACCTGTTATAACACAGGGAATATTATAACTCTTAGCTAAGAAATCATAAGCTTTACTTCCAATAATGATACTAACATGACCAGGGCAGAGAAAACCATCTATTTTTACCTCAGCACTTTTCATTAGAGCTTTCATTGCCGGAGGAATAAGTTTGTGTCCGCAAAGTACCATAAAGTTTTCAATACCTTCTTCTTTAGCAATAGATAGTGAAGCTGCTATTGTGGGAATGGTTGTTTCAAAGCCAATTCCTAAAAAGATAACTTTTTCTTCAGGGTGATTTTTAGCTAATTTTAAGGCGTCCATAGGAGAATAAACCACTTTGATTTTTTTCCCTTTAGATTTTTCCTTAATTAAACTTGTTTTAGAGCCAGGAACTTTTATCATATCTCCAAAGGTTGTTATCAAAAAACCTTTTGTTGCATAAGCACAGGCTATATCTATGTATTGATTGGGAGTCACGCAAACTGGGCAGCCGGGACCAGCTACAAGCTTTATGTTGGGAGGGATAAGCTCTTTTATCCCAAACTTGAGAATAGCCATAGTGTGAGTTCCGCACACTTCCATTAGCCGTATTTGTCTTCCCAATTTTTGGGAAACTTCAGCTATTTTATTAACAATTTTACCAGTTAGTTTCTGGTCTCTAAATTCAGAAATATATTTCATGGAACTCCTCAAATCATGTTAGATAGAAGCTCTAACAATTCTTGGGCTTCTTTTTCTTCAACTTTGCTTATGGCAAATCCTGCATGAACAAGAACATAATCTCCTACCTTAGCCTCAGGTAAAAGAACAAGATTGATTTGCCTTTTAATGCTACCTATTTCGACCCATCCTTTAACTTCCTCTTTTTTGGTTAATTTTAAAGGAATTGCCAGACACATTTTCTCATCCTTTATTATAATTTACTTTATGATAAGCTATTACAGCCTGTCCCAGAGAAATTCCCCCATCATTGAGGGGAACAAGACGGGGCAAAAGCACTTTGAACCCTGATGAGGTTAAAAGAGTTACTACTTGTTTTAAAATTAAATTATTTTGAAATACACCTCCTGCTAATGCTACCTCGTTTAAATCCCAGTGGTCTCTTAGCAGTTCACATACTTTCCAAATAATCTGACTTATAGTCCAATGAAATTTAGTAGCCATAACTTTTGGATTATTCCCTTTTTTAAATTCCTCAACAATAGCTTTTACTCCCGGTAAGGGATTGATAATAAATTCTTTTCCCTCTTTGGTTATTTGAAAGGGATAATGTTCTTCTCTTTTATCCTCGGCCAGCATTTCCAGTTCAATAGCAGCCTGCCCTTCGTAATTTATCTTTTCCCGTATTCTTAAAAGGGAAGATACGGCATCAAATAACCTACCAGCTGATGAAGTGAGAGGAGAATTTATTTGTTTATTAATTAAATTCTGAACAATACTGATTTTCTTAGATTTTACCAAATTGGAAAAAATTTGTGAAGCAATATTTTCGCACTCATTACCATAAATCTCGTATAGATAAGAGATTGCCATTTTCCATGGCTCCTCAATAGCTGCTTTTCCACCTGGAAGACGAACATATCTAAAGTGAGCTGCCCTTTTAAAATTAGTTTGATCGGTAACTAAAAACTCACCTCCCCAGATAGCTCCATCAGTTCCCAGGCCGCTACCGTCAAATGCTACTCCTATAACCTCTCTGTTAATATGGTTTTCAGCTAAAACGCTGGCTATATGGGCATGATGGTGTTGTACCGGAACGAGGGGTAAGGAATTTTTTTTAGCGTATTCTTTTGCCAGGATGCTTGAGGTATAGTTAGGATGAAGATCGCAGGCTATAATTTGAGGCTGGCAATAAAAAATTTTTTTATAATATTTTATTCCTTTCTCAAGGGATGAGAGGGCATCTAAGTTTTCCAGGTCACCAATATGATGAGAGATTATTCCATGGTTTTCTTTTAGAAAACAAAAAGTATTTTTTAAATATCCGCCCATTCCCAAGACACATTTTTTAGCTTTAACTTGTAGTTTGATGGGCTGAGGAGCATAACCACGAGATCTACGGATGATCATTGGTTTTTTATTTACCACTCTTACTACAGAATCATCCACTCGAATTTGGATTTTTCGGTTATGAATTAGAAAAAAATCAGCAATTTTTTTTAATTTATTAAAGGCATCCTCATCTTTATAGGCAATAGGCTCCTCACTTATGTTACCGCTGGTCATAACTAACGGAACCATCATTTTTTGTAAAATAAGGTAATGAAGAGGGGTGTACGGCAACATCACTCCTAAATATTTATTCTTAGGTGCAATTTCCTGAGGTGGAATATCTTCCCTTTTTCTTTTTAAAAGAACAATGGGTTTAGAGGGGGAGGAGATAAGATGTTTTTCTTGGGAGTTTACCTCACAAACCTCCTTAATTTGGTCTATATTCAACATCATTAAGGCGAATGGTTTGTCCACACGATTTTTCCTTGCTCTTAGCTTTTCAATCACCCCGGAGTTTGTAGCATTGCAGGCAAGGTGGTATCCTCCAATTCCTTTAACTGCTAAAATAAAATCTTTTTTTAAAAGATTGGCAGCAGTAAGTATCACATTATCAGTTTTAATTTTCTTGCCTTCATTATCAAGCAGCTTAATTTGTGGTCCACATTTCCAGCAAGCGTTTGGTTGAGCATGAAAGCGACGATTGAGGGGATTATTATACTCGGACTCACATTCCTTGCACATCTTAAATAAGTTCATAGTTGTGCTTTGTCTGTCATAGGGGATGTCTTTCATGATGGTGAATCGGGGACCACAATTAGTACAATTAATAAAGGGATAATGGTAGCGTCTATCTTTCGGGTCTAATAGTTCTCTCAGGCAGTCATTGCAAATAGATATGTCGGGCGAGATAGGGAGAAATTTGTTTTTTTCTTTGCGGCTGGATTTAATTTCAAAGCCAATGTATCTCTTAGTAGGTAATATCCGCCAGGAAATCTTTTCGATTACGGCAAGAGGAGGAGATTCACGATGAATTTCTTGCAAAAATTTTCTCAGGTTTTTTTCTTCCCCCTCAATTTCTATTTCAACGCCATTGGTATTATTAAGTACATACCCTACCAAAGAGTAACTTTTAGCTAAATTGTAAATAAAAGGGCGAAAACCTACTCCCTGGACTATACCCTTTATATTGATATGAAATCGTATGATTTTTTCTTTTAGGTACCCATTTTTCAAGCTTTTTAAATATCCCTTTATAATTTATTTAATTTATCACAATAAGATTTTTTTAAATTTTTTTATCTAAAAACCTCTGAATATCTGGTATAGTAAGCTGAAAATTAACCGACTTGAAATCTCCTAAAAGCTAAGAGGTGAACTTAACTTTTAAATAATGAGTGGAGCAGGAGATACAAGGATCGTAAGCTCTTACTAATACTTCTAAAGCAAGTTCGATTTTCTCCTGGGGCAAATGCATAATTTCAGGGACCAGCTTTTCCATATCTTTTTGAATATTATTATGATTTTGATTAGTTGGAATGATACAGTTAGCTCTAAGGCAAGTCCCAGAGTCGTCATATTCATAGTCGTGAAATAATATCCCGCGTGGTGCCTCTACTGCGCCAATTCCCCTACCTGATTTTAGTTTGACAGAAGAGCTCTCGTCCTTAACAATTTCATTTTTTAATCCCGTTTCTAGAAGCTCATCAACCAGCTTAATTGAATTTTCGGCAGAGTGTACGGCTTCTACCAATTGGGCTACATTGTTCATATAAGGATTGGTATTTATCGGTACGAGTCCCAACATCTCTGCGGCCTCTTTTGCTTTGGGTAAGAGTTGATCATAATTAAGGTTGAAGCGAGCAAGTGCTCCTACCATATAGGAATCTCGCGCATGTTTTGTGAACTTGGCAGTGGAATGAGGAACAATAAACTCGTTAGTTATATCAAGGTAGTTCTCCACTCCAGTTTTACCTGTATCGGTGGATTTAATATTTCCATCATATAGAGCATACTCATTGTCATTGGTTAGTCCAATGTATTCGGTTTCCCTTGTAAAATCAGGAAATCCTGACAGCAGCGTTTTGACAAGTCCTGCGATTGTTTGTAAATCACCTAAACTTTGTACCAGTTTTTCTTTTATTAGCTTAAGCTCTTCTTCTGTGGGAAGAGCGCAGAAACCACCAACGACACAACGTATGGGGTGAGTAGTTCTGCCTCCTATTATTTCGCATATATCGTTAGCTAAGCGATGTACTCGTACTACGGTTAAAAGCTCTTCCGGATGAGTAGTAGCAAGAGGAATTACACTTCCCACTCCTAAAAGGTCGGGTAGAGCAAGATATCCTACATGAAGAACATGGCTTTGCAGATTTTCACCATCTAACAATATTTTACGTAATTTCAGGGTTTGGTCTGAAATTTCAACGCCTAGCGCAGCTTCAGTAGCTTTAAGAGAGGTAAATTGGTGAGCAATTGAACATATACCACATATTCTGGAGGTAATATGATGCATTTCATGCCATTTTCGACCTACTACCATCGCCTCAAAGAAACGAGGTGCTTCTGGTACCTCCCAAAGGCACTCCTCTAGTTTTCCATCTTTTAAATTTACTTTAATATTACCATGACCTTCTACACGGGTTAGGTAATGTATATTAATGTTTTTATTTTGCAGACTCATGTTTTTATCTCCTCATATCTGTAGTCATCGTATAGTCTAAATCGAGATAATATATCATCCACGGTAAGCCCGTATTTTGCCAAAACTTCTTTTTCGGCGTTGATATTGGGATCATCCACTAATCCTCTACAACCCCAACAATGACTACCTTCGTTTACACATCGAGAGTTACAACCTGCTCTGGTCACTGGACCCAGACAGAATTTTCCTAATTCGAAGACGCAAATATTTCCGTTTTTTTTGCATTCTACGCAAATCGGATAATTTGGTATACGAGGTTCCACTCCTAATATTAATGCCTTAAATACCCGCAAAAACTCTTCTTTATCTATGGGGCATCCATGAATATAGTAATCAACCTTAACTACCTTATCGATACCCCGAGCTGGATAGGTTTCAAAATAGTGAGCTTTATCTCCATATACTTCCTTTTTTACATCATCCAGAGAAGGCCAGGCGTTCTTCAGGCAATTTATACCACCAATAGTAGCACAGGCACCAAGTGCTATAACAATCTTGGCATTATTTCTTATTTTTTTCAGTCTTTCTTCATCTGATTTGCGAGTAATAGCACCTTCCACAAAAGCTATATCATATTCATCACTGTGTTCCTTCATGGCCTCTCTAAAACTTACTATATCTACAGCTGATACTACGTCCAGAATCTTTTCCTCTAAGTTAATTATTTGCAGTTGATCGCCTTCGCATCCTGCAAAATCAAAAAAAGCAACTCTTGGTTTAGTGCTCATTGAATAGCCTCCTCTAAATCTCTAATGTCAGAATAGTTAAAAACTGGACCATCCTGGCAGGCATATACATTGTTAATTTGGCAATGACCACATTTGCCTACTCCACACTTCATTTTTCTTTCCAGAGAAAGAAAAATATTATCATCCGGGATGCCATTTGCTCTTGCTTCTATTACACAAAATTTATACATTACAGGAGGACCTACCATCGTACATATGGTATTTTCAGGATCGATTTTTACTTTAGAAAAACAAGTGGTAATAACTCCTACATTTCCAGTCCATCCTGGGCAAGATTTGTCCAGGGTCTCAACTAATTCTATATCTTTACGTTCACGCCATTTTTCAAGCGCACCTAAAAATAATTGTTCAGATAGCACTTTACAACCGTAAAAGATTATTACCTTACCGTATTTATAACGATTGTCTAAAACATATTGAATAAAGGATCTTAAAGGGACCAGACCTATGCCTCCAGCTACAAATAATAAATCCTTTCCTTCTGCTTTCCCAATTGGAAAATGATTTCCAAACGGTCCTCTGATTCCTATTTTACTGCCTACATTTAATTTATGTAAGGCCCGCGTAACATTTCCTACCTTTCTGACGACTAATTCGAAGTTTTTTCCTTTTGTGGGGGAAGAGCTGATTGAAATAGGAGCTTCTCCAATACCAAGAACTGAAACTTCCACAAATTGTCCTGGTAGGTGCCCCAATGATTCTCTTCCATTCATGAGAGATATCTCAAATAACTTCTCATTTTCAGTGAGTTGTTCAGTTCGTACCAATTCAGCCATTTCTGGTTTATAAATAGAATTATTATTACTCATAATGCTAACACTCCTTTTAAGGAATTGAATAGTTTATTATAAACCTCTATCGGGTCAGCAATATCGGGAAGACAAGTACTGGCGCAGCGACCACAGCCTACGCAAGCAAACTTTCCATATTCTTTTTTTATATACAAGCCTTTTCGATAAAATCGATGACGGTATCTTTGGTACCTTTCTCCTCTGAAGTTTTCCCCAGTGGCAACACCGGCAAAATCTTCCAATAAGCAACCATCCCAGACTCGATATCTCTCACCTTTTTTGAGGTCGCTGGATACTTCATCTTGTACATCAAAACAGTAACAAGTAGGGCACACTAAATTACAGGATCCGCAAGAAAAACAGATTTCTGCTTTTTCCTTCCAAATTTGCTCATTTTCTCCTCTCATCAAAAGGTAAGGTAGCATATCCAGTGGGAAATTGAGTTTTCTATTTGGCAGGCAAAGCTCCTTTAATTTATCTTTTGCAATATCCCTGGCTCGTATTTGAGCTTCATCGGCTGTTGTAGATATGCCATATTTATCTAACATATCTTTTCCTTTTTGAGTACCTATGGTGACCGCATACTCTTCTCCAATATCCGTTAACATTAAGTCAAAACCATTATCTACTTGGTCTGCTCCCATAGTTGACCAGAAGGCTTTTTCCGAAGCACTTACCGGATCTATACCCACGATAACTGTATTTTTGCGTCTGGTTTGATAATGCTCATCTTGATTTTTTTTCTCAAACATCAAATCCAGAATATTTATGGCTTTGATGTCGTAGGGATGTACTCCCCAAAGGACTAATTGGTCATTGTTGAAACGGGTAGTTAATTGTCCATTTTCCTCTAGTGAAAATTCAAAAATAGTTTCTCTCGGTGGGAGAATAAATCTTTTAGGTGATTGCACAGTCACGTCAAATTCAGGGCAAAATTGTTTTGCTTTACCCAACTTTTCATAAATATATTTTTCTTCTCTTTTTTTTACCCCTACAACAGGTACTTGTTCAATGATTTTATCCAGAAGGGGGTAAAGCTGTGTTTTTTTTAAAATTCTTACTTCCATATGGAAACCTCCTTTCATAGGATTGTTAAAATAATTTTTGTTAAATTTTTTGCAAAATTAGTTTTTAAAAGTTTATTAATATTGCCGATAGAATTTTCCAACTCCTCATCCAGGTCTATTACCCCTAAAAAAGGTACGTCGAATGTTCTTAGCTGGTTTTTAACAGGTGAAGAGTTTGTGGTTTTCATATTTTCAATTCCCCCTAAAATAGGAATTTCCAACTCTTTTAGCATGCTTAACATTTTTTTAACTGTTTCCAGAACTACCTTTGATTGAGTGGCAACTATAAGGAATTCAATTCTTTCCATTAGGCGGATTATGTCTAAAATCGTATCTCCTATGCCAGGAGGTGTGTCAATAATCAGAAAATCCAAAGAGCTCCAGCGAGTGATAGTTAACAGTTCTATTGCAGCGTTTGAAATGTCAATTTCTCTCAAAGGAGATGATTTATTGCCGGCATAATAGATGATTGACATGAATTCAATGCCATAAATTTTAGGTGGGACGATTCCCTTTTCCTCCTTAGGAAAAATGCCATCTATGCCTAATATTACATGGTCTGAAGGTCCCCAGAAATCTAAGTCCCACAAGCCAACTTTGTAGCCTAACTTTGACAGGATTAATGCTAAAACGGATGCAATTGAGCTTTTACCAATTCCTCCTTTGCCGCCCGAGACAGCAATTAACCTCTTTATTCCTTTTAACCTTTCTTGGATAATATTTAATCTTGGATCCATACCAAATCGTTTTATAAGCCTTTAATGTAGTTTATCCATACACCCCGTCCTTTTATAACTTCAAAGTCCGGGCTTTTACATTGAGAGCATCTAAGATAAACATGAGCAACCTCAGGAATAAAGTGAATTAATTCCGCCTTATCTTCCTTCAATCCTTTTAGCGAATCATTGTAATCCCATTTATATTCGCAGACTCGACACTTTAAGACTGCTCTTTCTGTTTTGGTTTTTATCTTTATTCCTTCCATTTTTTCAAGTTGAGCTATTTCCTGCAGAGCAAATTTAAAAATTTCCTTATCTATTTGTTGCAACTCACCCATCTTAATTTCAACCTCAGTAATCTGCTTAAGTTTCTCTTTTTTTTTGTGTTTAATTACCGTATAAATCACTGCTTGAGCTAATGACCATTCATGCATATCGGATGACTATTGATTTACTTATTGCGACAATAATGTTGTCGGACAGTTTTATTTTTTGGTACATCAGAACTGAAAGTCCTTATCCTACATTTCATTTTTGAAGTAAAAAATCTAAAAATCTTTTCAGGAATAAAGAATGTTTTTTCTTTTGGTAACGCATTTTATCATTTAGGAACCAATTTGTGAAATAAGTTACAAGCGAATTAGTTTATTATAGTTTAGGAGTTTTTTATGTCAAGAAATTGGATTAAGTTTTGAACTTTTTGACAAAAAAGTTAAGCATTGTTACAATACCAGTCGGTAGAGAAAAAATACGCTATAAACTCTGTAGGCTTGGTTTCAAAAGAATAAGTAAATATTTTTCCTGCATTAAGGAAAAATAAATAAGTTGAAGTAAATTAAGAGATTGAGTGAGTGCAATCTCGATATAGAATATATCAAAATGGGTATATATTTCAAAAAGGAGGTTATTGATGATTAACTTACAAACAGGTGTTTGGGGGTATGTAGTGGCTCTTATTTTTGGGATTGTAATTTTTATTATCCCAGCTATCGTCAACTACCTGATAGCTCTGTTCCTGGTTATCTTCGGCGTTATCGGAATCATACAGTGGACAAAAAGTACAGGCGTTTAGTTCGCGAAATAGTAATTTGTAAATATTGTTGTT
>CAZGDY010000046.1:0-12353 GCA_964524965.1 uncultured Clostridia bacterium | reverse complement strand
AGTTCATATTGCATGATGGTCCTCCTTACGCCAATGGGGACATTCACTTGGGCCAGGCTTTTAATAAAACTCTCAAGGATATAATAGTAAAGTACAAAACAATGAGGGGATATGACAGTCCTTATATACCGGGCTGGGATTGTCATGGACTTCCCGTGGAACACCAATTATTCAAAGAGCTTGGTGTTAATAAACGAGATATCTGTTGCTTGGAATTTAGGAAGAAAGCCAGAGAGTATGCCCTCCGCTTTGTAAAAAAACAAAGAGATGAGTTTAAAAGATTGGGAGTGTTTGGACGTTGGGAAAAACCTTATCTTACAATGGATTATCGGTATGAAAGCCAAATTGTTAGGTGTTTTGGTAATTTAGCGAAAAAGGGCTATATTCATCGTCGCCTGAAACCTATTCACTGGTGTTTTAATTGTCAAACTGCGCTGGCTGAAGCTGAAATAGAGTATAAGATGAAACATTCTCCTTCCATCTATGTTAAATTTCTTTTAAAAGAAAATTCTCTTTTCACCTCTTTTAGCGGTCCTTGTTATGTATTGATATGGACAACTACTCCTTGGACTCTTCCCGCTAATCTAGCAGTAGCTGTCCATCCTAAATTGGATTATCTTCTTGTTCAAGAACAAAATGAACAGGAAGCATTGATAATAGCTAAGGAATCTTTTAAAAATATCCAAGCTGAGGATTCTGAAAAAAAATGGAAAATAATTGCTCATTTTTCAGGGAAAGATTTAAAAGGAACTAAATACTTGAAGCCCTTCTTAGAAGGAGAAGGGGAAATTTTACTTGCTAATTTTGTTGATCCAGAAGAAGGAACAGGGTGTGTTCATGTTGCTCCCGGACATGGAGAAGAAGATTATTTTTTAGGTCTTGAAAATAACTTACCTATTTTTTCACCGGTGGATGACCAGGGAAGATTTACTCAAGAGGTAGAAAAGTTTAAGGGAATACAGGTTTTCGAGGCTAATGGGCCAATTCAAAGAGAACTTGAGAAAAGAAATGCTATTTTCCAAGAAAAAAGCTTTCAACATTCATATCCCCACTGCTGGAGATGTGGTAGACCAGTTATTTTTCGGGCAACCCCACAATGGTTTTTACTTGTAGATGAAAATAATTTGAGAAAAAAAGCACTAAATTTAGTGACCTCTGATATAAAATGGGTTCCTCCCTTTTCTCAAAAAAGAATGACGAGTATGTTGAAAGATCGTCCTGATTGGTGTCTATCCCGTCAAAGATACTGGGGCGTTGGTATTCCAGTAATATACTGTGAGGATTGCAAAAATCCAATTATAGACGAACAGGTTATAAAATTGATTGCAAAAGAAATGCTTGAAAGTGGATCGGACGTATGGTTTGAAAAAAAAGTGAATTTTTTTATCCCTCAGGGATTTAAATGTCCTCATTGCGGGGGAGAAAAATTTAATAAAGAACAAGATATTTTAGATGTCTGGTTTGAATCCGGCGTTTCTCATCAAGCAGTAATGGCCGAAGAACCAGAATTACTAGATTCTGCAGATCTTTATCTGGAAGGTTCGGATCAACATCGAGGGTGGTTTCAAACCTCCCTCTTGACCTCGGTTGGATTAAAAAATAAATCTCCTTACAAAAAAGTTCTTACTCATGGCTTTGTTGTAGATGTTGAAGGAAAAAAGATGTCTAAATCTTTAGGTAATGTAGTTGATTCTCGGGAGATTGTTAAAAAGTACGGTGCGGAAATCTTGAGACTCTGGTCAGCTTTGGAGGATTATAGCGAGGATATTCGTATATCTGATGAGATAATTACCTATACGATAGAGATTTACAGAAGAATTAGAAATTCATACCGTTTTCTTTTAGGCAATTTATTTGATTTTTCACCGGACCAGGATACGAAGAATATCCAGCTTCGCCAGGTAGATAAGTGGATATTGTCAAAACTCCAAAGATTAATGGAGACAGTTACCGATAATTATGAAAATTTTAAATTTCATGAAGTAGTTCAACAAATACATAAATTCGCTAATAATTATTTAAGTGCATTTTACTTTGATATGTTAAAGGATAGGTTGTACACTTTTTCGGCAACCTCTTCAGAACGACGGGCAGCTCAGATGGTCTTATATTCTCTTCTGATTACTTTAGTTAAACTTACATCTCCCATTCTCTCTTTTACATCTGAGGAAGTGTGGGAATACATCAAACAAATAGGAAAAGAAAAAGAAGAAAGTGTTTTTCTTTCCCTGTGGCCTGAGAAAAATGTTAATTTAGTTGATTTGGAGCTTGAAAACAAATGGGACAAGATAATGAACATCAGAGAACAGGTTTTAAAGGCAATGGAAGAAGCACGTCAGGTCGGTAAAATTTCTTCTTCTTTGAATGTAAGATTAATTCTTAAGGTTCCAGAAAAAATTTTTACAGTTTTAAGTGACCTGGGAGAAGAAGCATTGAAGGAGATTTTTATCATATCTCAAATTAAACTGGAAAAATCCTCGCAAATGCAAATACAGGTGGAAAAAGCTAAGGGTAAAAAATGTGAAAGATGTTGGAATCACAGTCAGAGAGTAGGTGAGAATAAAGATTATTCTTCTCTGTGCGAGAGATGTTGGCAAGCAATAGAAAAGAATAAGTTATATGAGCTTACCTAAATGTTTTTATATAACAACAAAGGAGAATAGACAGCGACTTGATGTTTTCTTAAAAGGTGTTTTTCCTCAACTGTCTCGTAGTCTTCTTCAAAGACTTATTTGTCAAGGAAAAGTAACTTTAAATAAAGCAATGACGGGAAAACCCTCGTATTTACTTAAAACGGGAGATGAAGTGAGTATCATTTTACCTTCTTTAAAAGAACAAATTCTCGTTCCTCAATCTTTATCGTTAAAAATCTTATTTGAAGATGACTACCTTCTGGTGCTCAATAAATCGACAGGAATGATAGTTCATCCTACTCACGCGGGGCAAATAGGAACATTAGTCAATGCTCTTATTGGGCATACAAATGATCTTTCCTGGGTAGGAGGACCTTTACGTCCGGGCATTGTGCATAGACTGGACAAAGATACTTCAGGAGTAATGGTAGTAGCTAAAACTGACTCAGTTTACCTTGCTTTATCGGCCCAATTTAGGAAAAGAGAAGTCAAGAAAAAGTATTTAGCTTTGGCGAGAGGTCGGCCTTCTCGGGATGAAGGAATTATTGATGTTAAGATTGGAAGAAATCCTAAAGATAGACGAAAGATGACGCCGGAAGGACTAATTGCCAGAGAAGCTATAACCCGCTATAAAGTTTTAAAATCATGGGGTGATTGGAGCTTATTGGAAGTTAGTCCTTTGACCGGGAGAACTCATCAGATTAGAATTCATCTCAAGACATTAAATTGTTTTTTACTTGGTGATAGTCTGTACGGAGGAAAGCCGGGAAAAGATTTTCCTTTTCCGGTTAATCGAACTATGTTGCACGCTAGATTTATAGGTTTTTTCCATCCTGCAAGAAAAGAATGGATGGAGTTTAAAGCTCCGTTGCCAAAAGATATAGAAGATATAATAAATTATTTGGAGAGAAAATATGAAGTTGGAAAATAAGGTAGCTATAGTTACGGGAGGCGCTCGGGGAATTGGTATGGCCATCTGCCAGGGGTTATTAAAAGCCGGGGCTAAGGTAGTTGTTTTTGATATTATGAAAGAAACTGATTTAATGCATACCAATGATGGTAGTAGTTTTTTTGTAAAAGTAGATGTTAGTAGCCTCCAAGAAGTAGAAAGGGCGGTAGATCAGGTAATTGACAAATTCTCTCATATAGATATATTAATCAACAACGCTGGTATTACTCGGGATAAACTTATTTTGAGAATGAAGGAGGAGGATTGGGACAAAGTAATCCAAGTAAATCTTAAGAGTGCCTTTAACTGCATAAAAGCAGTTTCTTCTTTTATGTTGCGAGAGCGGAAAGGAAGGATAATTAATATATCTTCTATAATCGGATTGCGAGGAAACAGAGGACAAGCTAACTATGCCGCTTCCAAAGCTGGTTTAATAGGATTGACTAAGTCTATTGCTCGAGAATTTTCTACAAGAGCGGTTACTGTAAACGCAGTGGCACCTGGGTTTATCCAAACTAAAATGACTGAAAAATTAATGGAAAGAGAAGAAGCCCGAACATTAATTTCCCAAATTCCTCTGGGTCGGGTAGGTTTACCAGAAGAAGTAGCTTCCCTGGTAGCATATCTTGCTTCAGATGAGGCTTGTTATATTACAGGCGAAGTGATTAGAGTTGATGGTGGTTTAAGTATGTGATTTAGATTTTGGCTAACTGATATCTTAGTTAAAATATGTGGAAAAGGAGGAAGAAGAATGGCCAAAGAAGAAATTTTAAAGAAAGTAAAAGAAATAACCAGTGAACAATTAGGTGTTGAAGAGTTGCAAATAACTATGGAAGCAAAGTTTGTAGACGATTTAGGAGCAGATTCTCTTGATACAGTGGAATTAGTTATGGCCTTAGAAGAAGAATTTGGGTTGGAAATCTCAGACGAAGAGGCAGAAAAGTTGGTAGATGTCCAAAAAGTTGTTGAGTATATAGAAAAAAATTTAAAAGAATAATTTAAAAAATGAATCAAAGACGTGTTGTGGTGACAGGAATGGGGGTGGTAAGCCCAGTTGGTGTAGGCTTAAAGGACTTTGAAAAAGGTATTTTTATGGGGAAAAATGGAATTAAAAAAATAACTCGCTTTAACCCCTCTTCTTTTCGCTCCCAAATAGCAGGGGAGATAAGTAGTTTAAAAGTAGGAGAATATCTTTCTTCTAAAAATATAAGAAGAATGGATAGATTCACCCAATTTGGAATGATAGGAGCCCAGGAAGCCGTTGAAACAGCTGGGTTAAATATTAGTGGTGAGGATCTTGATAAAATAGGTGTTCTTGTGGGTTCAGGAGTGGGAGGTCTAGAGACAATCGCTCGAGAACAAAATAATCTTATGCAGAAAGGTCCTCAGAAAGTAAGTCCCTTTGTTGTTCCTATGTTAATTACCGATATGGCTTCCGCTCATATTGCTATAAAGTATGGTTTTACAGGACCTAATTTTTCCATTTCTACTGCTTGCGCTACAGGAAATCATGCCTTAGGAGAAGCTTTTGCAATAATCCAGCGAGGAGGAGCCGAGGTGATGATAGCAGGAGGAACAGAAGCAGCCGTTACTCAATTAGGATTAGCGGGATTTTGTTCAATGAGGGCTCTTTCCACAAGAAATGATGAACCACATAGAGCTTCTCGTCCTTTCGATAGAGAAAGAGATGGATTTGTTATAGGAGAGGGTGCGGGTATTTTAGTTTTAGAAGAACTGGAAAGAGCCAAAAAAAGAAAAGCTAAGATATGGGCGGAAATAGTAGGATTTGGGATGGGTTGTGATGCCTATCATATCACTCAACCAGCGGAAGACGGAAGAGGAATTAGAGCTACCATGGAAAAATCATTGAAAGATGCTAATATTAATCTGGACGAAGTAGATTATATTAACGCTCATGGAACCTCCACTCCTTTGAATGACAAAGTAGAAACCAGAGCAGTAAAGGCTCTTTTTGAGAAAAGAGCCTATGATATTCCAATAAGTTCTACTAAATCAATGACCGGTCATTTATTAGGAGCGACGGGAGGAGTAGAAGCTATTGCCTGCATTCTTGCTATTCAAAATCAAGTAGTTCCACCTACCGTTAACTATGAATTCTTTGACCCTGAATGCGATCTTGATTATATCCCCAACCAGGCTCGGGAAGTAAAAGTAGATGTTACTGTATCAAATTCAATGGGTTTTGGGGGACACAATGCAACATTAGTAATTAAGAAGTTTGAATAACTCTTAAAAATTGACAGAGGTTATCCGCTTTATGGTGGAAATATCTCGTAGTAAAAATTTAGATGGTTTTCAGGGAAAAGTAAAAGTAAAATGGAAGAATATAAAATTTTTGGACCAGGCTTTAACTCATTCCTCTTACGCCAAATCTAATTTAAAAAAAACTTCTGATAATGAAAGGATGGAATTTTTAGGTGATGCTGTCCTGGAGTTGGTTATAGCTGACTATCTTTTTTGTAAGTTTTCCGATGTAGATGAAGGAAGTTTATCCCGGATGAGAAGTATTCTTGTCTCAGAGGAAAGTTTAGCTTATCATGCTCGAAAGATAAATCTTGGTAGGTATCTCTTGGTAGGTAAAGATCAGGACCAAATTTGTTCTCAGGATGCTACTTTAGCTGATGCTTATGAGGCAATAATTGGTGCTCTTTATTTAGACCAAGGACTAAAAATTGCTCGAAAATTTATTTTAGACTTTTTTATAAAGGAAGAAAACTTACTGGACAAAGCAAGGGATTTTAAATCTTTACTTCAGGAATATTCTCAATCAGTTCATAAAAATCTTCCCCATTACCAATTAGTACAAGAGGAAGGTCCTGATCATAAAAAAATGTTCAGGGTAAAAGTTAAAATAAACGGAAAAATATTAGGTCAGGGATGGGGACCTAGCAAAAAAAAAGCAGAAAAAATAGCTGCCAAAAAAGCTTGGGAAAAATTGGACACAATAAACTTAAAAAAAAATGAAACCAAATCCTAATTTAGTTATTAGTGCCTCAGGCATTAGAGGAGTAGTGGGAGAAGGATTGGTTCCTGATATAGTAATGGCATTGGCTTCTGCTTTTGGTGTAATGGTGCCGGGAAAGATTTTAGTGGGTTATGATACCCGAACTTCAAATGATTTATTTAAGTATGCTATCTTCAGCGCTCTTTTATCTGTGGGTTGCAAAGTTGTAGATTTAGGAATTTGCCCTACTCCATCCTTGCAATTTATGGTTAAGGAAACTGAGGCAACGGGAGGTATAGTCATCACTGGGAGTCATAATCCCTCAGAGTGGAATGCTTTAAAATTTGTGCGAGGTGACGGATTATTTCTTTTTCCCGAGGAAGGGAACAAATTAATTGATATTTATAAAAAAGGAAATATTAAGCGATCCGCCTGGAACAATTTGGGTACTATTAGCAAAGATGATTCTGTTCTTGCTCGTCATATTGAAAAAATTCTGAAGATAGTAGATGTGGATAAGATAAGCCGTAAAAATTTTAAAGTAGTTATTGACGCTTGTAACGGTGCAGGAACTGTTATAAGTCCTTTACTTTTAGAAAAGTTGGGTTGTGAGGTTGTAAGGCTCAATTGTAGCACAACTGGTATATTCCCTCATTTGCCAGAGCCTATCCCAGCTAATCTTCAGGATTTAAGTAGCAGGGTTAAAGAGAGTAAAGCAGACATCGGTTTTGCTCATGACCCTGATGCAGATAGATTAGTTTTAGTTTCGGAAAAAGGTGAAGCGTTATCCGAAGAGTACACTTTAATGATGGTGGTCAAATTTATCTTGCAAAGTTCAAGGGGTCCTGTAGTCACTAACATATGTAGCTCTCAGGCAATAGATGATATCGCAGCTGGGTTTAATTGTCCGGTTAAAAGATGCCCCGTGGGAGATGTATATGTATCTCGTTGTATGAGGGATTGTCAGGCAGTAATAGGAGGAGAAGGCAATGGGGGAGTCATTTTCCCGTTAGTAAATTATGCAAGGGATGGTGTAACAGCGCTTGCTTTTATATTAAATTATCTTGCTGTTGAAAATAATTCTCTTTCCTCGATTGTTGATAAGCTGCCTTCTTATTACATGTTTAAGAAAAAAATAAGTAATCACGGAATTAATCTTAGTAAATTAAAAAGCAAGCTTATGAGAAAATTTAATCCGGACCAATTAAATTTTTTAGATGGGGCTAAAATATGGCTACCAGAAGGATGGGTTCACATAAGAGCATCAGGCACAGAGCCAGTTTTAAGGATAATAGGTGAGGCAAAAGATAAAACAAAAATAAAAAAGCTTTCTGATTGGGCTTTAGATATAATTTGTAGTTTAAAAAAATAATTTTCTCTAATTCATTTATTAACCTTCTATTTGACATTTTTCATGATTATAGTTAGTTTATAGCTAATTGATTTTGGTAAAAAAGTTGTAACCAGTAAGTCTTTTTTAAAAAAATTATTGAAAGACCATTTAGGGAAACTAAACTATTACTAAAATTTCTAAAAGAAAGTAAATATTTTTTTGAATTCTTGAAAAGGAGAAAAATAATGGAAATAAAGTTCTTATTGAAAAAAATGAGAGAGATAGAAGCATCTGATTTACATCTTGTGGCAGGAGTTCCTCCCTCTTTTCGAGTAGATGGATTACTAAAGCCTGAAGGAGAGGAAATACTAAATTCAGAAAAAATAAAATCTATTATATATCCTTTAATGAATGAAGAACGGCAAAGTACTTTTGAGAGGAAAAAAGATTTTGATTTTTCTCATGGAATTTCCGGAATGGGAAGATTTCGCATCAATGTTCACTATCAAAGAGGGTCTGTGGCAGCAGCCATTAGGCGTATTCCTTATCAAGTGCCTTCTCTTAAAGAGTTAGGTCTTCCTATAATTATTGGGGATTTACCTCTTAAAGAAAAAGGTCTCATATTGGTTACGGGCCCTACAGGAAGCGGTAAATCAACCACCCTCGCTTCTATGGTTGATATTGTTAACCAAACCAAAGCTTTACACATTATGATTATAGAGGATCCGATCGAATATCTTCATTCTCACAAAAAAAGTGTAGTAGAACAAAGGGAAATAGGGGGAGATGCTCGTTCTTTTGCTAGCTCTCTTAAATATTGCTTGAGACAAGATCCTGATGTAATAATGGTAGGTGAAATGAGGGATTTGGAAACGATTTCCACTGCCGTAACTGCTGCTGAGACCGGTCATTTAGTTCTGGCAACTCTTCATACTCCTGATGCTCCGGGAGCAATAGATAGAATAATCGATGTTTTTCCTCCTTATCAGCAATCACAAATAAGAGTACAACTTGCTGGAGTTTTGATAGCTGTTGTTGCCCAAACTTTAGTTCCGATGCAAAAAGGAAAAGGTAGAGTTCCAGGAATAGAAATTTTGATTGGTACTCCAGCAGTTGCTAACTTAATACGTACAGCTAAATCTCACCAACTTTACAACATAATGCAGACAAGTTCCCGCATGGGAATGCAAACTATGGATCAATCGTTAATAAGTTTAATAAGAAAAGGATTAATTGCTGTGGAGGAAGCTCGATTTAGAGCAAGAGATTTTAATTTTATCCAAGAATCATTGAGGAAGAGAGGCTATTAAAAATGGTAAAAATACAAAGAGAAGATTTTTCTGCTGATGAAGCAATTAAGAAATTAAAAAACCCTGAAACAGGTTGCATTGTTACCTTTTTAGGTTTAGTACGGAAGTTTTCCTTAAGTAAAAAGGAAGTTGATGGTGTTGAATTCAATTATGATGAAAAGATGTTTAAAAAATTGGAAGAAGTAGAAAAAAAGGCAGTAGATAACTTTGATATAAAAAGTGTAGTTATCCTGCACCGTATTGGATATCTGAAAGTATCAGAGAAAATTCTGCTGGTTGCTATCTCGTCTTTACATCGAGAAGCTGCTTTTAAATGTTGTGGGTTCATAATGAATGAAATAAAGAATATTCACCGACCATGGATGAAAGAAACAATTAAAAAACCTTAGAGAATGTTAATATCTTGAGATAATTGCCTGCCTTTTGAATTTATTTTTCGCTAAAGCTTGTGCTAAAAAGAAAAAAGCCGCTTTTGAGTTGGTCAATCAGGTATTGTAAAAACATTGTTTTTGTGAAAATAAAAATAACTACTAAAATAGTCTTCGATATACCTCCCATTTTTGTTAATTTTCGGTAAATGAGGCAGATTTTGATTAATCTCTTTGTAATAATCAGCTATTATTCTTCTGATTTTAATTTTCTGAGGGAAAAATGAGGAAGGATAAAGGAAGGAGGAGGTTGACATGTGCTTAGATTTTTATTTAATATAAGAAAAAGTAAATAATTGGATAAAGATAGTGGATGGAGTAAAGGTTACTATTTATAATCGGGAGTATAACTTAAAAGCTGATGCCGAAGAGGATAAATATTTTTTAAGACAAATTGCCAGTTATTTAGATAAAAAAATAAGCGAAGTTGCCTCTTCCACTCCCAATAAAAATCTTGAGCAAATTTTTATCTTGGCTTCTCTTAATCTGGCGGCAGAGTTTTTTATTTTAAAAAACAAAAATGTAAGAGTAAAACAAAGGCTTAAAGATTTGTTAGATAAACTAACCAAAATACCACGATGAATTGGATAGATATAATTTTAGGAATTATTCTTTTGTTGTTTGTTATTAGAGGTATATTGAGGGGATTATTCAAAGAAGGATTTGGGTTGGCTGGAGTTATTATAGGATTAATTGCAGGGGTAAATCATTATCAATATCTGGGAATGGCTCTTTATAATCAGCCTATCTTCTTATCCAGCAAGATGTCCAATATAATAGCATTCATAATTATCTTTGGAGGTATAGCTGTTTTGGGGACCGTAGCTGGTATACTACTTCATGACATTTCATTGCGGTATCCTACTATCCGAGGGATAAAAGAGGGTGGGGGTTTTATTCTTGGTTTTTTAGAAGGAGCTTTAGTTTGTAGCATAATTTTAACATTTCTAAGCATCTCACCATTATCGTTAAAACTTAATAAATGGAGCGAAGGATCTATCTTAAAGCCTTATCTTATGAAGGTAGGGCCCTTTGTTTATGATGGTATTGTTTCATTGACCCCAGGAAAAGCGAAAAAATTTATGGAAAAATTAAATTTACTTGAGCTGGAGTATCCAACAACTAATGTGGTAGATTAACCAAATATCTTAAAGATAATTGGTTTTGTTGTGGACAGCAAAGAAGTAGCGAGATGGGGGTAAAAGAAAGAATTTTTGATCGGAAAAGACAGGAAGAATGGGAAAAAAACAATCTTTTTTTCTACGCTACCCGCAGTTTTAATACAAAGGGAAGAGGGAAAAAAGAACTACCTTGTTTTTTGAGAACAGAATTTCAACGAGATAAAGATAGAATTATTCACTCTAAATCATTTCGTCGCTTAAAACACAAAACTCAAGTTTTCATTGCTCCCTTTGGCGATCATTATCGAACGAGATTGACCCATACTCTAGAAGTTAGTCAAATTGCTCGCACTATTTCTCGAGCTCTGAAGTTAAATGAGGATTTGACGGAAGCCATCGCCCTAGGACATGATTTAGGACACACTCCTTTTGGCCATACAGGAGAAGAAGCTCTGAATAAAGTTTATAAGGAAGGGTTTTGGCACAACCAACACAGCTTAAGAGTAGTAGATAAGTTAGAAAGAGAAGGAAAAGGGCTTAATCTTACTTGGGAAGTACGAGATGGAATTTTAAATCATTCTCAGGAGGGCGAGAAAATTTTAAGTCAAGATGCAAAAAATAAACCTTCTACCCTCGAGGCCGAAGTAGTAAAAATAGCTGATCCTCTTGCCTATATCAGTCACGATATAGATGATGCTATTAGAGCGAATCTTATAAAGTTAGAAGATTTTCCTCAGAGTGTTTTACGTGTATTAGGGAAAACTAACCGAGAAAGAATCAACACCATGGTAAAGGATGTTGTTGTCAATAGTTGGAGTAAACCTTGCCTTGAAATGACTTTCCCGATTCTTGAAGCCTTTAATGAATTACGTGATTTTATGTTTGATGAGGTCTACCAATCTGATACACTAAAAGAGGAAGTTAACAAGGCCTTATCTCTTATTTGCGATCTTTATCAGTTTTATTTGGAGCATCCTTTTACTATTCCTCCTTTTTTTAGAAGAGAGGGAAATGATACAGAAAGAGCAATAGTAGATTATATTGCGGGAATGACTGATCGCTATGCTTTAAATGAATATCACAAATTTTTTATACCGAAGGAGTGGAGTTAATGGCGAGGTATATTTCCCCGGAAAAGGTTGATTATATTTCTCAACAAACTGATATAGTGCAGATAATATCTCAGTATCTTCCTTTAACAAAAGCCGGTAAGGATTACAAGACTTTATGCCCGTTTCACGAAGAAAAGACTTCTTCCTTTGTGATTTCTCCTGAAAAACAAGTTTTTCATTGTTTTGGATGCGGAGTGGGAGGAAATGTGTTCACTTTCCTGATGAAATGGGAGAATGTCAGCTTTCCTGAGGCAGTAGGTATATTAGCTAAAAAAATAGGAGTGTCAGTTTATAAAGAGGATAAAGACAGGGGGCCTAAAGAACAATTTTACCAAATAAACGCCCAGATAGCAGAATTTTTCCATAGCCAGATAAAGAAAAATAAAATTGCTCAAGATTACCTTTATGCTAGAGGATTTAAATCTAAAGCTATTGATCTTTTTAAATTAGGATGGGCTCCTTCTTCCCAAGTTTTTCTTAGTTTCTGTAGAAAGAGTAATTT
>CAZGDY010000045.1:5499-12430 GCA_964524965.1 uncultured Clostridia bacterium | reverse complement strand
CTTTCCTCCCTGACTTCTCGTTAAGTCAAGGAGTATGATACTAGATTTCGGTTAGATTCTTAATGGCACAACCGATACCCCTACGGTTAGATTTTAGATGACTTAATGCGCCCCCTTGACAAAGGGTCTTCTTTTTATTATAATTAGTTGTGAATAATCTCACAACTCGATGGTTTTATCCACATAATTCCTTTTAAAAAAACAAATTTAGTTAATCGTTCTTGCATTTGTCTTTGTGAATAAGTTCACATGTAACAAGTGTCTAACAATCTTTATCAACCAATTTTGGGAAAGAAACCACAAAATAGCTCTAGATTGTTGTTTTAAAACATTGGACTGTTTTTGTTTAAATAAAAAATTGGCATTTACTTTTAACTAATAAAATAAATAAAGGGAGGCAAAGAAAATGAACAAAGATAGTTTGTTGAAAACTTCAAAAACTGTTGAGACACCAAATGACTTAGAGAAAGTTCTTTCTGAAATGCTTGAAAAATTGAACATAAATACTGATAAACTTGGAGCATTTGGAAGTAGGAATGCTGAATGGTTAGCAGAAAAGCATATAGAAGGAAAGCTAACCACAAAGGAACAACTTGGAGTCTCGTTTTTGTTTCGACTTTGGTCCCGTTTAGAAGATAGGCGCAAGCACAAGGCGGAAATTCTAAAAATATTAGAATTGGCAGCAGAGGATAACAAAATTCTGGCTCAATTAGTGGATAGCCCAGCTGAGGTACTCAATAAATTTGATTTGACTGTTGAAGAACGTGCAGCTTTAGCTTGTGGAGATGTTAAATTTATTGAGGAAATTACTGGAAAATTGACCGAAAAACAAAAGACCTGGTTAAACTGTCGTCTCCAGCAAGAAAAATGGTAACAAGATAAAAAGGAGCTGATAAGATGTCATATAAAGTTCCACCTGCCATTATGAAAGCAGTATCTGCTGTTGGCAAGGAAAAAACAGAAATGGCTTGGAATAAGCTAATGGTCCTGGGGTTTCTTGCAGGTGCCTACATTGCTTTTGGAGGATTTTTAGCGGTGATTGCGGCTGCTGGGGACCCATGGCCTCGAGAATTTATTGGTTTACAGAAACTTATCTTTGGTGCTGTTTTTCCAGTTGGTTTGATACTTGTAGTTATTGGAGGCGCAGAACTTTTCACTGGAAATTGTATGTTGCCAACAGTTGCTTGTCTCAATAGAAAAAGTAGGTGGAGGGATCTGGTAAAAAACTGGACTGGTTCCTATATAGGTAATTTCATTGGAGGAGTCTTCGTTGCTTATTTTCTGGGCATTGGCACTGGGTTACTACTTAAAGATCCCTGGATGAGTTATCTTGTGAGTATTGCTCAGGCAAAATGCCAACTTAGCTTTGCTCAGGCTTTTTTGCGTGGCGTAGGGTGTAACTGGTTAGTTTGTGTTGCTATTTGGTTAGCAGTAGGTAGTGATAATATAATAGGTAAAATCTTTGCCATTCAATTTCCTATCATGGCTTTTGTTACTCTGGGATTTGAACATAGCGTTGCGAATATGTTTTTTATTCCTGCCGGTATGTTCGCTGCAAATGGGATTAGTGGGATTACTTGGGGGATGTTTTTATTCAATAATTTATTGCCAGTGACTTTGGGAAATATTGTGGGTGGATTTTTCTTTGTTGGAATGCTCTATTTTTATATATATGGTAAGAAGAGTTTGCGTGAGGAGTACGAAGTAAGAAAATTGCAAGAGGAAATCTCGCATGCAATGGATCTTAATAGAGAGTGGGCTATAGCACTGGTAGGTGTTGGAAAATTAGGGAAGACTCTGCTAAGTAATTCCGTTTTTAAGAAAAGCGGGTTTCGTATCCAGGTCGGATTTGATGTAGATCCAGAGAAAGTGGGTGGGAGGATAGACGGTATAAGGGTATATCATCCTTATCAGATGCCTCCGATAATAAAAGAACAGGATATTTATATTGGGATAATTACTGTTCCTACTGAGGCGGCCCAGGAAACAGCAGATCTTCTGGTTATGAGTGGGATAAAAGCTATTCTCAATTTTTCACCTATTAGAATTGCTGTTCCTCCGGAAATAAGGTTAAAAAATGTTGATTTTACCTCTGAAAATAATGCTATACCCTATTATATGGGTGGACTCCATAGCAAAAATTAAAATATTAATTTCCGAAAATAGGTATTTTAGTTGTTGAGACCCGTATAAAGCACGGGTTTAATTTTTATAGGTAAGAATTCTCCGGAGTAAAGATAGCAAAAGTAGTGAAACGTAAATAAGGAAAGCTTTTTTGTTGAATCTAATCAGCCAACCAGAGATTTCTAATCAGCCAACCAGAATAAAATTTATTAACCTACTTTAAATAATTAGTTAGATGTGCTGTTTGACGCAGACCCATATTTATTTAAAATAGAAATAGCTAATCTGAGTTTAAGGATTGATGATACAGGGATAGACATACCTGAGGAAAGGAGAGAATGAATATTTTACTAATTCTACGGTGTTGAAAATGGGAAGGTTTGGGCAATACCAGGAATAAAAATAAGTCTTTCTGTAGTTCGAAGAATAGTTAGAATTTATCAAGAGAAAATAAAAATTAGAAACAGAGAAGAAAAAAGATAGCTTTTTAGTATACTTTCCTCTGAATAATTTTAGTACAGGTTTAACTTATGGCTGGAAAAAAGGTCCCAGAAAACGTAGCTATTCGCCTTTCTTTTTATCTTAGGTATCTTAGAAAAATGAGAAAAGAGGAGAGGACATCTTCTAAACGTCTTGCCCAATTTACAGGAGAATCAGACGTAAGAGTAAGAAAAGACCTTTCTTACTTTGGACAATTTGGTATCCGCGGTAAAGGCTACGAAGTAGGGAGTTTGCGAGAAAATATCTCTAAGGTGCTGGGTCTGAACAGAGAATGGGCTATAGCACTGGTAGGTGTTGGAAAATTAGGGAAGGCTCTATTGAGTAGTTCTGCCTTTAAGAAAAGAGGGTTTCATATCCAGGTCGGATTTGATATAGATCCGGAGAAGGTGGGTAAGGGGATAGGTAATATAAAGATATACCATCCTTATAAAATGCCCCCAATAATAAGGGAGCAGAATATTTATATGGGAATAATTACTGTTCCTAATGAGGCAGCTCAGGAATCAGCAGACCTTCTTATAATAAGTGGGATAAAAGCTATTCTTAATTTTTCTTCTGCCAGCGTGGTTGTTCCCTCTTATGTGAAGTTAAAAAATGTTAATTTTGCCTCGCAGCTTGAAATTATATCTTATTATATTGTTAACGACCGGTATTTTCATCCACTTACAGGAGATTAAGTATTTCCAAATAAGCCATTATCTCTTTTTGATTTATATCTGACACCTTGATTTACTTTGCTTGACATAGAAAAAACTCTTTATTATAATATGCTTTTACTTGTAACTTAAATCACAAGTCGTATGTTAATAACCACTATAAAAGCTATTGGAAGTTTTTAATAAATGAAAATTGCAGTTACCGGTAAAGGAGGGGTAGGTAAAACTACTCTTGCTGCAGGTCTCGTTAAATACTTTGCAGCAGAAGGTAGGTCAGTATTTGCTATTGATGCTGACCCCGATGCTAATCTTGCTCTTACTCTTTCCTTTCCTTATCCATCCAAGCTAACTCCTCTTATCCAGATGAAAAAATTAATTGAAGAGCGAACTGGAGCTAAACCTGGTAGTGCGTCACCTTTTTTTAAATTAAATCCTAAAGTTAATGATATTCCAGATAAATATTTTGCCAAACATAACGGGATAAAACTGGCAGTTATGGGGACTGTAAGGGGAGGTGGGATGGGGTGTACTTGTCCAGAAAATGCTTTTTTAAAAGCGTTGCTTTCTCACCTTTTACTGGAAAGAGAGGAGGTTGTAGTTCTGGATATGGAAGCAGGGATAGAGCATCTGGGAAGAGGGACAGCAAAAGCAGTTGATAAGTTAATTGTGGTAGTTGAGCCTAGTAAAAAAAGTATCGAAACTGCTTTTCACATCAGAGAACTCGCTTTACAAATAGGAGTGATGAACGTCAGGGCAGTTGGCAGTAAAATAAGAGGAGAAAAAGATAAGAATTATCTTCTTTCTAATATAACTGATTTTAACTTTCTTGGATTTATAAGCTTTGATGAGCTTATTATTGAGGCAGACATTAAGGGTTTTTCTCTTTGGGAAAAAGGAAAAAAGTTCAGAGAGGAAATAGAAGTTATAGCTGAAAACCTGTTTTAGGAGAGAAATTATGGATGAGGATAAAGTGAAAAGAAGAAGTATCGATAAAGCAAGCCAATTCATGTTAGAAAAAGCAGAGAGGGAAAATATTTTTACAGTTTGGGATCGGCATGAAGCTATGCAGCCCCAATGTAGGTTTGGTAGGGAGGGAGTGTGCTGTCGTCTATGCAGTATGGGTCCCTGTCGAATTTCTAAGAAAACCAAGCACGGAGTGTGTGGTGCAACCGTTGATACTATTGTTGCCAGGAACTTTATTCGAATGATTGCAGGAGGAGCGGCAGCTCATTCCGACCACGGGAGAGATATTACTCACGCTTTGCGGTTAGTAACTCAGGGGAAGGCAGATTCCTATAGTATTAAGGATGAGGTAAAAATAAAGGCTTTAGCTCAGGAATATGAAATTAAAATTGATGGGAAAAATAAGGAGAAAATTGCCCAGGAGCTTGTCGAGAAAATTTTTGAGGATTTTGGTCGCCAGCACGGTGCGATGAAGATGCCATTAAGAGCTCCTGAGAAAAGAGTTAAATTATGGAAAGAGCTCGGAATTATGCCCAGGGGCATTGACCGGGAAATTGTAGAAACTATGCACCGAACTCACATTGGAGTAGATAACGATTACAAAAATATTCTTATGCATGGGTTTAGAACTGCTTTATCTGATGGTTGGGGTGGGTCTATGGCGGCTACCGATTTATCCGATGTATTATTCAAAACTCCTAAGCCTCTACTTGCCAGAGCAAATTTGGGCGTTCTTTCTTCGGATCAGGTGAATGTAGTGGTTCATGGTCATGAACCCACCTTGTCTAATGTGGTGGTAGATGTAGCAAGGGATCCTGAGATGATACGATTAGCTAAAGAAAAAGGAGCCAAAGGAATTAATCTTGTCGGAATGTGCTGTACAGCCAATGAGATTTTGATGCGGCATGGAATACCGGTAGCAGGTAATTTCTTGCAACAGGAACTTGGTATTATAACTGGTGCGGTCGATTTAATGATGGTTGATGTCCAGTGTATATTTCCCGCCGTATCCAGCGTATCCAGTGCTTTCCACACAAAACTTATAACCACTTCTCCTAAAAATAAGATGCCTGGTGTTACTCACATAGAGTTTAATGAAGAAGAAGCTTATGACATAGCTAAAAAAATAATTACAATGGCTATTGAAAATTTCCCTAACCGAAATGGAAATGGTCATAAAATAACAATCCCTGATGAAAGTGAGGATTTGGTGGCTGGGTTTTCTGCAGAGAATGTCAATAATTTTTTAGGAGGGACCTACCGTGCTACCTATAGGCCTTTGAACGATGCTATTATTCAAGGAAGGCTTAGAGGTTTAGCAGGAGTAGTAGGATGCAACAACCCAAAAATTATTCATAACTTTGGCCATACCGAAATGTGTAAAGAGTTAATTAAAAATGATGTTCTGGTAGCAGTAACCGGGTGTACCGCCATTGCTGATGCTGAGGCAGGGTTACTAACGCCAGAGGCAGCTTTTAAATATGCTGGTAAAGGCCTTCAGGAGATTTGTGAGACGGTAGGAATTCCTCCAATTCTTCATGTTGGCTCTTGCGTGGATAACAGCAGAATCTTAATGACTCTTACTAATGTGATTAAAGAAGGAGGATTGGGGGAGGATATAAGTGATCTTCCAGTGGCCGGGGCAGCTCCGGAGTGGATGAGCGAGAAAGCGGTATCAATAGCTTGTTATTTTGCTGCATCGGGTGTGTTTACCGTACTTGGTGTTCCTTTTCCGATCATGGGCAGTGAAAATGTAGCTAATTTTCTTTGCAATGGGATGGAAAATGTTCTTGGAGGAAAGTTTGCTTTTGAAGCTGACCCTATAAAGGCAGCCCATCTTATGATAGAACATATTGATAAGAAGAGGGAGGCTCTTAAGCTTAAGCCCTTGATCTATGCGAAAGAATAAAAAATCAGGGGAGAGTAATACTTAAAACGATAAAAGGAAAGAAGTAGATAAAAGATAAAATAGTTTTTAAAGCCTTATCTTGCTTTACAGAGAAAGTAATTTAGTGAAGAAATCTAACAGAATTAAATATAACCAGAATCTTTAAATTGGTATAATTTTTAAGGAGGGAATTAATGTCCAGAGTAATTGCTTCGGCAGCAATCCGTGGAGCCCACAAATATGTAAAAGAGGCTGAAGAGAAGCTAACTAAATTAATTGAGGAGAAGGGTGAAAAGCAGGAAGTAAGTTTCCCCAATACTGCTTACTATTTACCAGTAATTTTAGCTCTTTTAGGAATCGAGGTAGAAACCTTAGCTGATGCTAAGAAGGCTTTAGAGCAGGCAAAGCTTTTTCTTCCCCAGCTTGTTCGTGAGAGAATTTGGCTTCCTTATCTAGGAAACACGTTAGATGCAGGAATTGCTACTGTAATTGCTCTTGAAATTATTGAAGCGCTAAAATATCTTACTGGTGATGAACCCAAGGGGATATGGCTTGGTTTTACCGATGATGCTATTCTGAGGATGCAAGGGATAAAGTTAGTTGATGGAAGAATGCCTGGATTTGCTGCTTGTGTAGGAGCACTGCCTACCAATGAGCAGGCAGTTGAGCTTGCCAGAGCCTTGCAGGAGAAAAGTATTCTTGTTTTTATGGCCTCATCCTCCGATGGGAAAAGTATGGCTGAGCAATTGGCTGAGGAAGGAATTGAGATGAACTGGGACACTTTTCTTGTTCCTTACGG
>CAZGDY010000045.1:0-5399 GCA_964524965.1 uncultured Clostridia bacterium | reverse complement strand
ATTCTTCCCACCGGAATATGTACTTACGAACACGTAGTTTCTAATATTCCTCTTGATAAAATTGTTAACAAAGCTATTGAGGTTAGAGGTCTTGAGATAAAGGTAACCGAAGTCCCTATTCCCGTTCCTTATGGGGCAGGATTTGAGGGAGAGAGAGTTCGTAAGGAGCAGATGCAAATTGAGTTTGGTGGAAAACGGAGCAGAGCTTTTGAGTTTTTAAGAGGACGTTCTATGGATGAGGTAGAGGATGGTAAAATTCAGATAATTGGTCCTGATATTGATTCTGTTGAAGAGGGAGCAGCCTTGCCTCTTGGAATTTTAATAAATGTGGCTGGAAGAAATTTCAGTGAGGATTTTGAATCTGTCCTTGAGCGTAGAATTCATGAATTTTTGTCCTGTGCCAATGGTATCTTTCATATGGGTCAGAGGGCTATTGCCTGGGTAAGAGTGAGTAAAGAAGCTTACCAAAAAGGGTTTAGGTTAAAACATTTTGGAGAGATACTAATTGCCAAGGTGCATGATGAGTATGCAAAGATTGCAGATAAAGTTCAGGTTACAATTATTACCGATGAAGAGAAAATGAAAAAACCCTTAGAAGAGGCCAAAAAGGTTTATTACGAAAGAGATGAGCGAATAGGTGGAATGACCGATGAAGATGTTGACATTTATTACAGTTGTATTCTTTGTCAGTCTTATGCGCCAGACCATGTGTGTATTGTAACTCCTGAAAGATTAGGTCTTTGCGGTGCTTACACCTGGTTAGATTGTAAAGCATCACACCAGTTAAATCCCCATGGACCTAATGAACCGTTGAAAAAAGGTAAAATCTTAGACCCAGTAAAAGGGCAATGGGAGGGAGTTAACGAGTATTTAAAAATAAAGTCTAACGGAAATTTAGAGAGATTTAATGCCTATTCTATGCTGGAGGATCCAATGACTTCCTGTGGTTGTTTTGAATGCATTGTTGCTATTATCCCAGAGGCAAATGGAGTGATGATTGTAAACAGGGAGTTTACGGGAATGACCCCAGTGGGAATGACCTTTAGCACTATGGCCGGACAAGTAGGTGGAGGAATCCAAACCCCTGGATTTATAGGGATTGGTAAGGTATATATTACCAGTAAAAAATTTATCTCTGCTGATGGAGGGATGAAAAGGATAGTTTGGATGCCCGCTGAATTAAAAGAAGAAATAAAACAGAGATTACAAAAGAGATGTGAAGAGATAAAAGAATCTGATTTTATGGAAAAAATAGTTACAGAAAAGGATGCGACTAACTCAGAGGAACTTTTAGAGGTTTTGCAGAAAAATAATCATCCTGCTTTGTCTATGGAACCAATGATGTAAATTTGAATTAGTGGTGAGTAACTTTTAATTTTAAACTGTGAACTTTTAGCTGTTATTTAAAGGAGGGAATAAATGGCTTTAACCGGACTGCAGATTTATAAGCTTTTACCAAGAACTAATTGCGGAGATTGTAATTTACCTACTTGCATGGCTTTTGCGATGCAAGTAGCAGCAAAAAAGGTTTCACTTGATAAGTGCCCACACGTGAGCGAAGAGGCAAAAGTTGAATTGGCAGGAGCTTCAACCCCACCAATGAAGCTTGTTTCTATTGGTGCTGAGCAAAATAAATTAGAAATAGGACAGGAGACGGTTCTTTTTCGACACAAGGAAAAATTTCATCATCCTACTGGAATAGCGATTTTAGTTGAGGATACTCTGGCAAATGGTGAGTTAAATGAAAAGATAAATTCAATAAATAAGCTAAAGTTTACCAGAGTAGGAGAAGAAATAGGAGTAAATCTCATAGCTTTACGACATACTTCAACCAGCGCTGAGAATTATGCTAAAATTGCCGGTAGTATTGCAGAAAAAACCGTCTTCCCAGTTATTCTTATTTGTCAGGATCCTCTTGTCATAGAACCGGCTTTAAAAATTATTAGTGATAAAAGACCTTTAATTTATGCTGCTAATAAGAAAAATTTTGAAAAAATGGCTTTACTTGCTAAGCAATATAATTGTCCTCTTGCTGTTTATGCTGAAAATCTAGAGGAGCTTGCTGATCTTACTCAAGATATAAAAAAAATGGGAGTTAATGAGCTTGTTCTTGATCCCGGAGTTAGGAAAACCGCAGTTGCTCTTGAATATTTAACGAAGTTAAGAAGATTAGCCGTAGAAAAAGTTTTTCGTCCTTTAGGGTATCCTACAATGATGTTTACCAGCCAGGATGATCCTTTTCAGGAAATTGCTCAGGCGGTTACTTACCTATGTAAATATGCTAATATTGTGGTAGTAAAGGCTGAAAACACCTGGCAGATTTTACCTTTACTTACCGTGAGGCAGAATATCTATACTGATCCTCAAGTGCCCAATGCTGTGGAGTCCAAGCTTTACGAAATAGGAGCAGTAACGCCCGACTCACCGTTAATTATTACTACCAATTTTTCTCTAACTTATTTTACTGTAGAATCAGAAGTGGAAAACAGCAGGGTTCCCACTTATATTTCTGTTGTGGAAACGGAAGGTATGGGTGTTTTAAATGCTTATGCTGGAGATAAATGGTCTGCAGAGAAAATAGCAAAAACCTTAGAAAAACAAAAAGTCAAGGAAAAAATAAATCATAACACTGTTATTCTTCCGGGACTTGTTGCTGTTTTCAGAGCAGAAATTATTGATGAGTTTGGCTGGAATGTCCTGGTTGGTCCGGAAGAGGCAGCTAGAATTCCTCGTTTTCTTAAAAACGATTGGAAGACATACATTGAGAATAAGAAATGAGATATAAAAATGGAAAAAGATAAAGTCAATATAACCTTTTTGCCCGAAAGTGAAGTTATTAAGGTAGAAAGAGGAGTATCTTTACTTGAAGCTTCGGTTAGGGCTGGAGTTTATGTAAATTCAATTTGCGGGGGAGATGGAATCTGCGGCAAATGTAAATTGGTGGTTAAAGAAGGAGAAGTTGAGACAAGACCCACTACTCTTTTATCCAGAGAAGAGATAAAAAAAGGATATGTTCTTGCCTGTCAAACTGAGGTTATGGATGATGTGATAGTGGAAGTTCCTCTCGAATCCAGAATAAAAGGGAAAATTCTTGTAGATAAAGATGCTCAAAGATTTAGAGCTCTTTACGCTCCTTTAAAAGAAAAAGTGTTTTTTAAATACGAACCTCTTATTCAGAAGTTTTATTTGAAACTTTCTCCTCCTTCTCTCCAGGATAATTTCCCTGACCATCTGCGTCTTTATCGCCATATCCGTCGCCAGAAGAAAGTTCCTATAATGCAAACAGGTCTCAAGATAATTCGGATGCTTCCTGATATTTTAAGAGAGGCCAACTGGGAAGTTACTACTACCTTAGGAGCTAGAGGAGGAACTACAGAGGTTATTCAGGTAGAGGAAGGAGATACGACCCAGAAAAATTTTGCAATTGCTGTTGATGTGGGTACATCTACAGTAGTAACACATCTTATAGATTTAAATACCTCAAAGACCGTAGATGCTGAGGCTACCTACAACTCTCAGCGAGTATACGGGGAGGAGGTAACCAGAAGAATCATATTTGCCGAACATAAAGGTACTAATAAGCTCAGAGAAGTAATCGTAGGAGATATCAATGACTTGATTTCTACATTGATTTCCCGAAATAATATTCGTTTGAATGATGTAATGGCTCTTGTTTGTGCTGGTAACACGGCTATGATTCATTTTCTTCTGGGTTTTAACTCTTCTCGGATTAGAAAAGAACCTTATATTTCGGTTTGCGATTGTCCTCCCCCAATAAGAGCAGCAGAGGTAGGAGTAAGGGTGAGTCCTCGAGGGCTTTTATACAGCTTACCTAGCATAGCCAGTTGGGTTGGCGCTGATATAACTGCTGGTATTTTAGCCACAGGACTTTATAAGTCAAAAGAGTTAACTATGCTTATAGATGTGGGGACCAATGGTGAAATTGTTCTTGGGAATAAAGATTGGATGATGTGTTGTGCCGCATCAGCTGGACCAGCTTTTGAGGGAAGTGGAGTCAAAGATGGAATTAGAGCAGGTGAGGGAGCCATAGAGAGAGTTCAGATTACTGAACAAGGAAAGTTCAAATATACTACCATTGGAGACGCTAAGCCTCGAGGCATCTGTGGTTCAGGATTAGTTGATATTGTGGCTACACTTTTTAAAGCTGGGTTTATTGATAGATCCGGCCGTCTTCAGCCCGAAGTTGACAGCAGGATAAGGGGAGAAAGCGGAGAATTAGAATTTTTGATGGTTCCTGCCGCACAAACTGAAAAAGGAGATGACATAGTAATAACTCAGCCTGATATAGAGAGTATAATTAGAGCCAAAGCAGCTATTTTTGCTGGGGTAAGTACCTTGCTCAAGTCTTTAAATATAGAGTTCTCTGATATTGACAAGTTATATATTGCTGGAGGATTTGGTAATTATCTGGACAAGGAAAACGCTATTATTATGGGTCTTATACCGGACATAAAAAGAGAGAAGATTCAATTTGTAGGTAACACCGCTATTTTGGGTGCCAAGATGGCTCTTTTGTCCGAGGAGGCTTTTCGGATGAGCTATCAGATAGTTAGAGAAATAACTTATTACGATTTAATTACTAATCCCGGGTATATGGATGAGTTTATGTCTGCAAAATTTTTACCTCACACTGATATGAGATTATTTCCTGACATAATGGAAAAGATAAAAAAGGTAATTTAAAAAATGGATAAAAAAATTGTTTGTACAGGGAGAGGTGGAGCGGGTAAGACAAGTTTTGTAGCATTAGCTACTAAATACTTAAATTCACATCCCTTGCTTATTGATGCTGATTCTGATCAAAATCTTGCCGATATATTAGGAATAGATTTAGAGAAGGAAGGGATAAAATCTATCTCCGAAGTGCTTTTTGACATTCAAAAAGGTAAAGCTTCCAAGGAGTTAAGTTCTATGTCTTTACCTGATAAAATAGATTATTTATTAAGTGCTTCCTGTTTATATGAGTCAGAAAAATTTGACATTATTTCCATAGGAGTGAAGTGGACTCAAGGTTGTTATTGCATGCCTAACAATATTTTAAGAAATGTTGTTCTCAAGATGGCAAATAGTTATGAATATGTAATTATAGATTCGCCAGGTGGTTTGGAACATCTTAATAGAAGAGTAGTTTCAGAAATAGATGATATGTTTGTTATATTAGACTCTTCTAAGAAAGCTTTAAATAATGTAAAAAGAGCCAGAAAAATTGCTTCTGAAATTGGAATCCATTTTAATAATCTTTATCTTATCGGAAACTATAAATTTAAGAAAGCTGGAGAGGAATATATTAAAGGTCTAAATGAGAAGTATTTGGGAAAAATTGAGTACGACCCTGATTTGGAAGAGTATAATTGGAACGATAGGTCTTTACTTGATTT
>CAZGDY010000044.1:0-12665 GCA_964524965.1 uncultured Clostridia bacterium | reverse complement strand
TCTGTTTTTAGCGGGGTTATACCGGTGATTTTAATAATGCATGGCGTAGAAAACATACCTCTTATTTGGACTATCGGAATAACACTTGGTGTTGGCCTTTCTTTAATAAATGCCATAAGTATTGTTTATATTGGAATTCCTTCTTTTATTGCTACTCTCGCTATGATGATGGCTTTAACCGGAGCAGCTAGAGGTTTCACCGGAGGTTATGAAATTTTCCCGAGCGCTTTTCCCCCCGGATTTGGATTATTAGGAAAATATTTAATAATTGGGTTAATTCCTGTTCAGATTTTTATATTTATAGCAGCAGCAACCGTCCTGACACTTTTCCTGGATTACAGTCCGTTAGGCCGATACATTTACGCCGTAGGAGGAAATCCCGATGCTTCTACCCACGTGGGTATCAGTATAAAGAAAGTTAAGTTTTTTGTTTTTTTTGTAGCCGGGCTGCTTTACGGAATTGCAGGAATAGTGATGTCTTCCATGTTCGGGTCTGCAAATTCAAGCATGGGAGATGGCTATCTTCTTCCTGGTATCATCGTCTGTTTTCTGGGAGCAATTTTTCTAACCGAGGGTGTTCATAATCCCCGCGGAACTTTAGTATCGGTTATCTTAATGTCTATTTTATCCAATGGTTTCACCATTGTTAATATGCCATTTTACGGTAAAGCTATAACCCAGGGTGCTATATTGCTTATTGCCTTAATCATAGTAATTACTATCAGGAAAAAACAATAGATGAGTTTAGTTTAGATTTAGAAAAATAGTGGATTTTAAAATATTAAAGAAAAAGATGAAAGCTACCAGTTGGGAGGAAAAACGTTATGGCACTTACATTAAATAAAAGGGAAAGTAAAGAACCGGCTGCAAAAAGAAAAAAAGCGACAAGAAGTGAGCGAAGCTTTTTGAGTACTTTAATCATAAGATACGGGCTCTTGATTGCGGCTATTGCTTTATTCATTATATTTTCTTTTTTGGAACCAAGATTTATAACTCCTCGAAATATCTTTAAGATTATCGGCCAGGGAAGCGTAATCGGATTGATGGCTTTGGGACTTACTATTATAGTTGTAGCAGGAGAATTTGACATATCTTTTGCTGCAGTTGCTACTCTTTGTTGTGTTCTCAGTGTATTTTTGATCGGGGCCCTGGGAATGAATATATTTCTGGCCTGGGGTATCTGTATTGCTCTTAGCATTGGCATTTCCCTTGTAAATGCGGTGAATGTTGTGAAGATCGGAGTTCCTTCCTTTGTTGCCACTTTGGGGATGATGGGACTTTTAGAGGGAATTTCTCTTTGGATAACGGGAGGCGGTGTTATTTATTATGCCATAATGCCTGATGGGTTTAAATCTATCGGAAGAGGGATGATTGGAAATTTAGTCCCTTCTCCGGTAATCTCTTTCTCACTTGGAGCCATTGTACTTATTATATTTTTGGACTTTACTTATATCGGACGATATTTTTATGCCGTAGGGGGCAGTTCTCCAGCAGCACGGCACGCAGGTGTAAACGTTAACAAAGCTAAATTCCTGGCATTTTTCATAATGGGAATAATAGCCGGGCTATCAGGAATCATTATGGCCTCTATGTTTGGTGGCGGTAATCCAATTATGGGCGGAGGCTATCTTTTCCCTGCTGTTATTGCCACATTCTTAGGGGCAATATTTTTAAAGGAAGGGCTACCTAATACCCTGGGAACTGTGGTAGCTGCAATGTTATTAGCAATTATAGCTAATGGTTTAGTAATGGTCGGATTACCTTTATATATTAAAGAAATGGTGCAAGGGATAATCTTAGCGGTATCGGTAGCCATAGTTTGCATGTTGAAACCAGGAGGAATTCCTGGGGTAAAAATGGGATAAAAATTTAGTTAAAAAACTGCTAAATCCTTTAAACCTTTGGGCAGTAACTTCTTTAATTTTCTTTCCTCTTTTAAATGACTCAATAATAAATAATAAAGGTCAAATCTCATAATATCCGTTAGTTACATTTTAAATGTTTAATGCGCGTCTCTTGACAATAGTCACCTTTTAGGTAGCCTAAAATCAGAGTTTTTCGGGAGGTAAAAAGATGAAAGATTTTCCTCGAATAAAAAGATTGCCTTCTTATGTCTTTGCTGCTATCGACGAAATGAAGCTTCAAGCCAGAAGAGAAGGAGAAGATATCATTGACTTAGGAATGGGCAATCCTGATATCCCCACCCCTCCCCATATTGTTGACAAACTAATAGAGGCCTCTCAAAAACCTCCTAACTACCGCTATTCCGCATCACGAGGAATCACTAAATTAAGAATGGCTATCGCTGACTGGTACAAAAGACGGTACGATGTAGAAATAGACCCTGATAGTGAGGCGATAGTAACGATAGGAGCCAAGGAAGGATTATCTCACCTGGTCCTTGCTACTATTGGACCAGGAGACGTAGTTTTCGTACCTGACCCTACCTACCCTATTCATGCTTATTCGGTAGTTATTGCTGGAGGAGATTTAAGAAGAATTCCTTTGCACCCCCAGGGAGATTTTTTTCAGGAGCTTTTAAAAGCCACTCGTCAAACTTGGCCTTATCCCAAGATGCTTATCATTTCTTTTCCCCATAACCCTACCACTTGTGTTGTAGATATCGATTTTTTTAAAAAAGTGGTTGATTTTGCTAAAGAACATCACGTTTTAGTTATTCATGATTTTGCTTATACTGACCTTGTATTTGATGGATACAAAGCTCCTAGTTTTTTACAGGTTCCGGGAGCAAAAGATGTAGGAGTGGAAATTATTTCTCTTACAAAATCCTACAGTATGCCCGGCTGGAGAGTTGGCTTTGTGGTGGGAAACAAAGACTTAATCTTTGCCTTGAGAAGAATAAAAAGCTATTTAGATTACGGAATATTTCAACCCATTCAAATAGCTTCGATTATTGCTCTTAACGGTCCCCAAGAATGCGTTTCCCAAATCGTTGAGACCTATAAAACCAGAAGAGATGTTTTAGTGGAAGGATTGAAGGGAGCAGATTGGGAGATAGAAAAACCCAAGGGAACTATGTTTGTCTGGGCAAAAATACCTGAAAAATTTCAAAACCTTGGCTCAGTGGAGTTTTCCAAACTCATGTTAAGTGAAGCTAAAGTAGCAGTATCTCCAGGATTAGGATTCGGAAGTCTGGGCGATGAATATGTAAGGTTTGCCCTGGTGGAGAATAAGCACAGAATAAGACAAGCGGTAAGAGGTATAAAAAAGCTATTAGTTAAGTAAAAAACTTATTTATATAAATTTTGCCTAATGAGTAAAACTACTGTAACTTCAAAGATAGGAAAATTTTTTAAAAAAATAAGGTCTTTAGAGCCAAAAATATAAGATCTAAAGTTTGAAAAGGAGGTGAAAGTAAAAAATAAGTTTTTTTTTGAATGGGCTGTTAAGTTTAATCCTCTCAATAAAAAGGAGTAAAAAATGGGAAAAAAAGTAAAAATCTGGGTAGCAGGTATTTTAACTGGGTTATTTTGTCTTGGTTTTGTCGGAATATCTCTGGGAGAAGAACCCCTTTATACAGTAGCTTCGGACATTTCCTGGCCACCTTTCGAAATGGTCGATGAAGAGGGTAATTATGTGGGATTTGACCTTGATGTTATGCGGGAAATCGCAAAGCTTAATGGTTATAAAATTAAAATAATTGATATTGTTTTTGATTCTATTATCCCGGGAATTATTTCGAATAAATATGATATAGGAGCCTCTGGATTTACGATAACTGAGGAAAGAGAAAAGGTAGTAGATTTTTCAAATCCGTACTGGAGTTCAGATCAAGCTGTTATAATCCGTAAAGGCTCTGGATTAAGTATAGTTACAGCTCTTTCGGCTGGAAATATAGGAGCCCAAAGAGGAACAACGGGAGCAGCATGGATTGAAGAAAATCTCATTGAAAAGGGAATAGATGTAAAGTTAAAAGTATACGAAACTTATCCTATGGCTGTGCTTGATCTTATAAACGGCAATATAAATGCTGTTGTTCAAGATGAGCCTGCTACCAGAGTGTCGATAGCTAAAGAAAAAAGTATTGAAATGGCTGGTATCATAGTAACCGGAGAACAATTTGGATTTTTAGTAAAAGAAGGTGACCCTGACAAGCTTCTTAGAATGATTAACGATGGTATAACAAAATTAAAAGCCTCTGATAAATGGGATGAATTAGTAGAAAAATATTTTAGCGAATAAAAATAAAATATGAAAAAGAGCCCAGGAAAAAAAGATAAATCTTTTTTTCCTGGGCCTTCCTAAGGATAAACTACCATTAATAAAATAATACTTGTTTGGACCTCTCTTCCCCCTCTTCTCCGAGGTACCATAGTAACGCTAGAGTTAACTATTCTCCTCTTGGCGATTGGACTAACCATCGGCATATTTCTCGCCTTAGGACAAGTATATGGCCCCCGGCCAATTATAGCAGTAATAAGTGCCTACGAGAAGTTTTTTAGAGCTGTCCCTGCCTTGGTGCTTTTGTTTTTATTTTTTTTTGGCTCCTCTTACTTTGGCTTTAATCTTTCTCCTTTTCTTTCGGCCGTACTTGCCCTTGGTTTTCGCTCCTCAGCCTACCAATCCCAAATTTTTAGAGGAGCAATTCAATCCGTAGATGAAGGGCAAATGATGGCAGCACGTTCCTTGGGGATGAGCAAAGTGCAAACAATTAAGTCTATCATTCTCCCCCAAGCTATTCGCTTAGCTATTCCACCCTGGTCAAACGAGTATTCCAGTGTACTTAAAGATACCTCTTTGGCTTACGCTGTGGGAGTGGTTGAGCTGGTAAGAGAAGGAAGATATATTATTGTAAGAACCTTCGAGCCTATGCTGATTTACATAACTATTGCTCTTTTATATTTTATTTTAACTTATGCCGGGAATAAATTACTTGCTCTTTTAGAGAAAAAACTAACAATTCCCGGATACGAATCAAAACTAAAAGGAACTATTAATGTCACATAAAAGCAATGAAATAATACTAAAGGTCGAAAATATACATAAGATGTACGGAAAAGAAAATATTTTAGAGGGTGTTTCTTTTAATCTTAAGAAAGGCGAGACTAAAGTAATTATCGGACCCTCAGGAACCGGAAAAAGTACTCTTCTTCGCTGTATAAACGGTCTCACCAATCCCGACAAAGGACATGTATGGCTAAACGGAACAGAATTAACTAACCCTAATGCTAATTTGGATCAGATGAGACAAAGTATCGGAATGGTTTTTCAAAATTTTAATCTTTTTACTCACTTAACTGCCCTTGCTAATGTCCGTATTGGCCTGGTCAAGGTAAAAAAACTTCCCAAAAATGTTGCCACTGAAAAAGCTATGTTAATGTTAAAAAAAGTCGGTCTGGCTAAAAAAGCATATCTTTATCCTACTCAATTATCAGGAGGACAACAGCAAAGAGTAAGTATTGCCCGGGCCCTGGCTATGAACCCTAAGTTAATCCTTTTTGATGAACCAACATCTGCTCTTGACCCTGAATTAATAGGAGAGGTCCTCCAGGTAATGAAAAATTTGGCTGAAAGCGGAATGACCATGCTGGTAGTATCTCACGAGATGGGATTTGCTCGTTCTGTTTGCGATGAAATATTATTTCTGGAGGGAGGAATAATTGTTGAACAAGGAACTCCGGAAGTTTTATTTAATCATCCTAAAAATAAAAGAACAGGCCAGTTCCTCCATAAAATAAGTGAATTATACGGTGAATCGGGAAAAAAATGAATTTACTAAACTTAATTAAAGAAATTTCCCCTCAACTTATTGAGGGAACCCTGGTAACTTTGCAACTGACCGGATTTGCTATTTCCTTAGGATTTGTTATTGGAATTTCCCTTACCCTTGGCTACTTATACGGAAATCGACCTATTAGCATATTTTGCAAAGGATACATAGAATTTTTTCGGGGTACTCCTCTTTTGGTGCAGCTTTTTATCGTTTATTATGGCCTTCCCCAATATGGGATAAGAATTCCTTCTATTTTAGCCGCACTGCTGGGACTTGGATTAAATAGCGCCGCTTATCAGGCTGAATATTTTAGAGGAGCAATACAGTCCATAGACAAGGGACAGATGATGGCAGCACGTGCTTTAGGAATGAGCAAATTTAAATCTATAGTTAACATAATAATTCCCCAGGCCTTAAGAATAGTAATTCCCTCCTGGTCAAACGAGCTCATTTATACACTAAAGTACTCTTCGGTAGCTTATATAATCGGAGCACCCGAATTGATGGCTCAAGCTAAATTCATAGCGGCAAAAAATTTCCGATATTTTGAAGTGTTCATTGTAGTAGCTGTTATTTATCTGGTAATCGTCTTGGTCTTCTCTCGAATTCTGAAAATTGTGGAAAAAAAGGTGAGAATTCCCGGTTTGCAAACCTTCCAGGGATAAGTATAATAATGAAAAAATATAACTAAACTACCTGATGATTAAAATACCTCTTTATCTAACCAAAGATTCTCGTAAACTTCTCAAAATTTCTTTTTTGGGACACATTTTCAATGATATGTACTGGTTCGTACTTCCTCTTATCCTGCCTCTTATTAAAGCTGAATTTAACTTAAATTACACTCAATCGGGCTTACTTTTTACCTCCTACATCGCAATGGGAGCTTTTGGCTCTTTAATTACCGGTTATCTGGGAGATCGCATTGGAAGAAGATTCATACTAAGTTGGGGATTTTTCTTTGGCTCACTGGCTCTTGTTCTTTGTATCTTTAGTTCTAATTACTGGCAACTTTTTTTTACCTTGATCTTGTTGGGAGCAGGCATAAGTACTTTTCATCCTTCGATGATTGCTGTTTTATCCAATAGTTTTACTTCCAAAAGAGGAACTATAATGGGGCTTTTCCAGTTTTGGGGGTGGGTCGGAACAATAAGTGCTGTGATTATAATTTCTTCTTTGATTAGAGTAGCACCAAATTGGAGAGGAATACTCTTAATACTTTCAATCCCCGGATTTATTTTTGCACCACTTTTTTTCAAATCTCTAAAACCTTTAATCGCAGAAAAAAAATCCGAGGACAATAAAAAAAATAAAAATTATCAACAACTTTCTCTTTCCGAAAAAAAAACAATAGCTCCCCTACCCTTCATAATTTTTATGATTGCAAGTTCTCTTTTTATGATGACTCATTATGCGGTCATTAATTTTATGCCTACTTACTTAGTGGAAGAAAAATTTTTCAGTTTAACCGTTGCTGGTTATTCTTTTGCTTTAGTGGGTTTGGGGGGTTTTTTAGGAACGATAACCAGCGGTAAGATGTGTGACAAATTGTCTGCTTTCACAACACTCATAATTTTTATAGGCTTCACTGGACCGGTCATCATCTTTTTAACTTTCTTGCAAAATTACACTTCAATTATAATTTTCCTAATCATTTTCGGCGTTGTTTATTCAGGACTTTTTCCAGCTCAACAGGCTTATTTAGCAGAAATAACACCTCAAAAATCCAGGGGAGGATATTACGGGATTGTCTTTTGTCTTGGATATATTGTGGGAGCCATAGATCCGGGAATTACGGGAGTAATTGCAGATCGTATCGGGCTTTCCAATGCTTTAAAAATCAGCACTATTCCCATTTTTATTTCTTTAATACTGCTTTTTGCCTTAAAAATTGCAAAACAACAAAAAACTAAAACAGTTAACTAATAAGGTTTAAAGTTTTAATTTACTTTTACCCCTAAAGATTTAATTCTAAGCCAAACTTTCCCCTTAGGCCACTAAAATTTAAGTTAGAAGGCTTTTCTAGCATATCATTAATCCAAATTTCCTCAAAACCCTTATCTACAGTTTCTTGATAAACAAGATTTGCAACAACGATATTTTGATAACCAACATCTAAAAATAGACATCCGCTATCGCCAAAAGGATAAGAAAAACCACCTCCCGCCTGGTATCCTACGGTATTTCCCTGTCCAGTCGCACTCCAGCTATTTTCCCAAGGCAACCATTCTATTTCATCTGTCGCTGCCTCCCAGAATTCAGACACCTCCCAGTTTATTTTTCCAGCATAACTTCCCACCCCAAGATATAAAAAAGCACCCAAGTCCCCGATAAATCTAGATTTTTGCAAAAATATTAATGATGAAGACCCGACTAAAGAAACATCTACAAATACATGACCTTCCAGCCATCGTTGTTCCCAGCCAACTCCACTCCAACCTTCCCAGTAACTCTCAAAGGGACTATTTACTACACCTTTTTGCTCTTCATACCCAAGACCTATTCCAAAACCGGGACTAACAAGATAAATAACCTTAGCTTGATATCCCCTAATATTTTCAATCCTGGAAAGACCAATATCAAGGTAGGGAGGTGGTCCTACCCACTCAACATCTTCAAATAACCCAGTTAAATACCAGTCATTAACTCCAGTAACAAAATCATTGACCTCTTCCATATTTGTTATACTGTAAATAACTCCTATCTTAGTCTTCCATTGTTTCTCTTTTCTTTCTTGAATGTAAAAAGAAGCTGTTACCTTATCTTCTCTTTCTCCGACAATATAAAAAGAAGATTGAATTTCTTTTGCCCTTAGTTTTCCGTATTTTACCCCACAAAACAAAAAAGCTATAGCGAGAAAAATTACCCACCCTCTCAAATATTTATTCATCTTTCCAAAACTCCTATTCAAAAGGGGTCACTGTTAGCTTTACCTGTTGCTGGCCAAGACCTTTAGAAGTGTCAAACTTAAAATCAACGGAGTTTTGATTAACCTCATCTACAGTAACCATAAAAACCAGTACTCCTGGTATCTTACTTACCAGTTCGCCACCAATAACTTCTGCTCCGAGCACAGGATCAAAACTAAGATACACCTGAACTTTATCTTTTCCTTCCATTCCCAATACATCAATATTACCAAAAACAGGCATGCCACGAGTTACCTGAGAAGGAGTAAAACTCAGAAAATACTCATAAACATCTACTTTCTTCTCATCTAAGATTTTTCCTTTAGGATCAGTAAATAGAAAATCCTTAGAACCTGTGGAAAGCTCTCCTAAAGAGTAAGTACAATTAGCAGATCCTTTCTCATCAATAAGATAAAGGTCGGGTGAACCATAATTGGTTATCTTGCCAGTTTCTAAATCCTCAACCAAGAGCGTATACTCTTCTAATTGAGTGAGACTGATATCTTCTACATTGATTATAACAGGGTCACTGATAACACCATCATAGTGAGGACTTACCTCAATACCAGGTGTCTTTTCAGGTAATTTTTCCTGGGGACTAAATATAGCATCAATAATCCCTGCCGTAACTACCCCAATAACTCCTGGTTTTATCAACCCCACAAAGTAATCGCCTTCCTCATCAAGCCCTTCTTCTACTTCTCCCTCTTCATTGATAAAAAACGAAGAAGTAGCACCATTTTTTTTCACAGCAACTTTAGTATCAGGAGTGATAACAAAACTTCCATAAGCACCATCTTGAGGTAAAGGTACCTTTGGACCCTGATAGTACTGGTCTTCTTTCACTACTTTTCTCTCAGCAAGAGTAGGGGTATAAGTAAGACTGGTTGCTTTAATCTTTCCCGGGTCGGTTTTTGTACCAGTAACGGTAATTGTTTGCCCGAGTTTTACCTTTGTCCCTGGAGAACAGGTTACTGTATAGCGGCTGCATTCTTTGGTGTGAACTAAGATTACCACGCTCCCATCCGGTCCTTCTCCTACAGCTTCGGTCTTCCCGCTAACAGTTATTTTTGATTCAATTTTAATAAGTGTTTCCACCTTCTCTTTAGCTTTTTTTAGATTGTCTTTGGTAGCTCCCTTAGCATTTTTTAGAAGGTCATTAATTTCTTTGAGAGCATCTTTTTTTATCTCAAGAGCTTTATCTTCTTCGTTTTTTCTCTCGGCACTAATAAGATTTTTAATCTTTCCAATAATTTTAGTAATCTCATCTTTCTGAGCCTGACTAGATGTAGGAGCATCACGAGCATCTCGCAAATCCTCAATGGTACCAGCTTTAATGACAAATAGTTCTGCCTCTTTAAGCTCTTTCACATGCTCTTTTAACTCTTTTAAAGTATCCTGGGCTTCGCCCTTTGCCCCCCTTATAAGCTGATCCAACTCTTCTATGGCATCATCCTTTTTTTCTATCGCTCCTTCTTCATCACCGGATTCTTCCAGCTCAATTACATCTCGGATTTTTCCGGCAATTTTATCCAGTTCATCTATTTGCGCCTGATTATCCATAACACCTCTTGCTGTTTCTATCTCATTTATCATCGCTACTTTTTTTGATTCCAGATGGTCCTGCAACCTTCTTTGAACTTCACTCCTCTCCTCATCGCTAAGCCCTACCGTATCCGCACTGGTTATCTCTCGACCATAAGCCTCAATTTCTGCATCATGCACCTGTACTGCACCATGAGGCCATCTTCCTTCCTTAGCTTGATCGGCATGAGTTGCCTCGTGTTTCTTAGTTGAAGCTAACAATCCCGGCGAGCCAAAAGCTGAAGGACCTATTCTAACCCGTCCATCAGAGTAACATTCTCCCTCCCCTTCCACATCTTGGCTAAAAGTTGGCTCACCCTGCACATTGCTGGTATCAATTTCATAAGCCTTATCCACCGCTTCAATGATTTTTTGGTAAGCATTGTCCTTAGCTTTGCATAAAGCAGGCCAGTTTAAGGCTGCTAATTTATTCTGGAGAAACTGGCGAGCCTGCCTTAGTATATTTTCCCGCTCTGCCTCTGTTCCCGCTTCATTAAAGGCATCTTCGAATTCAGCCACTGTTTCCTGTACTGCCCGCTCATATACATTATCCGCTTGTTCTCTTAGCTGATTAACTTGATCGATAGTTTTTTGTAGCTCAGCTATCTTTTCAGCCGCAGGCAAAGATTCAGCAAAACTTCCTGCAGATGCTAATATTAAACCAACAAAAGCTAAACATAAAAGACCAATAATAAAAAATTTTTTCATGGTTACATCCTTTTTAAAAAATTATTCAGTTACCTTAATCTCAATTCGATTGGAGGAAATACTACCGGTCCAAACTGCCTTTCCCTCTGGCTGATAATAATTTTCGTATACAGCCTGGATGTAGTATTTGCCTTCCTCGATAAAAGAGAAATACCGATCAAGTTTAAGGGTTTTCAGGATGAATTTTGAAGGAGTAAGGATAGTGAAATCTTGAGGCTCGGGTGAGCTCGCTTTAATTATGGGAATAAGCTTCAATAATTTGCCATCTGGGGCAAGAATGTCAAAAAGAATCTCGTGAGGAAAAGTAACATCATAGTTTAAAAGTAATCGCTTGTTCACTGTTAAATTTGTCTCACTTGCGTTGCTAAGCATTAGTGTACACTCAATAGCTTCTCCTCTAACGTATAAATTTTTATCTGTTACCACTGTTAAAATTAAATCCTGGGGGGTGTTTTTACCAAAAGATAAAGACCCTGTGAAAATCATCAAAATTAAAACTAACAGCATCATCCCTATTTTCATTTTTTTCACCCCCTCTCTTAAAAAATCGCAAGATTTTCTATTTAAAAGAAACTAAATTTATTTCTAAGAGGATTTTATTCCTCTCATTTTTTCTTTAATTTTTTTACTCATCTTTTTCTAATTTATCTGTTTATTTTTCTCTTTATACAGCAATAACTTCTTTTACCTCGGGCACTTCTTTTTTTATCACTTTTTCTATACCCATTTTCAATGTTATCTGACTCATTGGACAACCGCTGCAGGCACCAGTTAATTTCACCTTCACCAAGCCTTCAGGACTAACATCTATAAGCTCTACGTCTCCGCCATCAGCTTGAAGAGACGGTTTAATTTTACTTAAAGCAGATTCAACTTTTTCCTTTATCATTATTTTTCTCCCATTTTATTTTTCCGCAAAAACTTTTAAATTTCTCTTTTTCTTAAAATAAGTTAAAATATCTTTCTCTAGCGCGCAATCACATTTTAATAAGCTTAAGATGAAAGTCAAACCTTATATCTATATATCTGACAGCATAAAATAGGTTGACTTATATCAAAATCTCATTTATAATTACTCTTAATATAAAAAGGAAAAATGATGATGGAAAAAAGAAAAAGTTGGATAACATCCTGGAAAGGTCGGATTGGACCTTTGCAGGCAGAAATAATGGATTTAATCTTTCGTTATGGAAAAAATGGAATACAGGTAAAAGATGTTTTTGAAATCATTTACGATAAACAAAAACTTCCCAGAAGTAGCGTTTACACAGTCTTGAACCGTTTAATTAAAAGAGGTCTTTTGGAGCGCAAAAAAGTTAATGGAATATACCAGTATTATCCCCTCATTCAAGAAAAGGACCTTGGTAGATTTGGCTCTTTCGAAGATAAAAAGGACCCAAAAGGGGTCAATGATTTAATCTCTCGTTTAATTCAAAAAGAGATTGCCAATGATTCTACTCAAATAGAAAAACTGCAAAAATTATTAGACCAGGAAAGAAAACGACTAAAATAAGAATAGAAAGCTAACAAGAAACTAAATGGACTTTACTATAGCTTTTCTGGAGTTACTTAGACGCATCACAATTTACCATCTCATCCCCGCCTTAATCCTATCATCCACTACTCTTCTTTTGGTTTTAGGAATAATTAAATTATTTAAAATTAAAAGACCTTCCGTACGAGGAACTCTTTTTTTTGTTGCCTTATTGAAACCCCTATTTATCCTCATT
>CAZGDY010000043.1:0-12814 GCA_964524965.1 uncultured Clostridia bacterium | reverse complement strand
ACCAACCTATCCAAAACACGTCTTCCCTGTTGAGCATTTACCTTATTTATATCTATCTGCCCGGGGTTTTCTACGGCTTTACGTAAAGCACCTTTAGTGATTTGGTTAAACACAATACAAAATTGCTTTTTATGGTTTAACTCCTGAGAAAGGTGCCAGGAAATAGCTTCTCCTTCTCTATCCATATCAGTGGCTAAGAAAATTTTTTCTGCTTGAGAGCTTAATTTTTTCAATTTTCCAAGTATTTTTTTTCTCCCGGGAATCAAAACATAACTTGGTTGAAACTGATTATTTACATCCACTCCTAACTCATTTTTAGGTAAGTCCCTAACATGGCCAAGACACGACTCCACTTGATAATTTGAGCCCAAAAATTTATTTATAGTCTTAACCTTAGCCGCAGATTCCACAACAACCAAAGTTTTACATTTTTCTTTCTTCAAGTTAACTCTCCTTAAGAAACAGCTTCCCGGGAAGTTCTCTAAGCATTTTTTTCAGTTGAAGCCTCATTAAAATATCGGCAACCCTTGCCACCGGGAACCCGCTTTTTTCAACTATATCATCTATGTGAGAAGGATTAAGTGTTAGTTGATCAAAAATAGTTTTTTCTTCAAAGGACAATTGATAATCAACATAAGATTTTCTCTCATTTCTTAAAGAAGAAATCCCAAGTTCCTCAAGGATATCATAAACACTCTCAACTACTCTTGCTCCCTCTTTTATCAATTTATTAGTCCCCTTGGAATAAGGACTAGTAATAACGCCGGGCACAGAAAATACCTCCCTACCTTGCTCAAGAGCAAAATCTGCCGTTATTAAAGCTCCGCTCTTTAAAGGAGCTTCTACTACCACTACTCCCTTACTCAAACCGCTTATAATACGATTGCGGCGTGGAAAATTTCTGGCAAAAGGTTTGGTTCCTAAGGAAAATTCTGAAATAACTGCTCCTTGCTTAATTATCTGCTCCATAAGAGATTTATTTTCCCAGGGATAAACGATATCAACTCCGCATCCTAAAATAGCAATAGTTCTGCCACCTTCCTCCAGTGCACCCTCATGAGCATAAGTATCTATCCCTCTTGCCATACCGCTAACAACAGTAATGTGTTCTTTAGCTAACTCTCGAGCTATTTTTCTAGCTACAATCTTACCGTAACTGGTAGCCTGTCTGGTTCCCACAATAGCTACTGCTATCTCATCTTCTTTTTTCAAATCCCCCCGCAGATAAAGCAAAAAAGGTGGATGAAAAATAGAGCTCAGATTACCAGGATAAGAAAGGTTTTTATTGGTAATAAGTTTTATTTTTAACTTCTCGATTAATTCATAATCTTTGTCTAAAGAGAGTTTAGGAATCTCGTTCTTTATAAAATTTATAACTCTTTTGTTTATTTTAGAAATCTGCGAGAGTTTTTCAAGAGAGCAAGAAAAAATTTTTTCTGGTGAGTCAAATTCTTTTAAAAGTTTATGGAGACCTGAAAATCCAGCTGAAGACATTTTGTTGAGTAATATCCAGTTCTCCAATTGACAAGGAGAATTTTTGCTGTCTTTGCTTTGCTCAAATCGCATCTTTTAAATCTCGCATTACTAAACCAGACAAAGGTTTAGGATGAAAATAACTTGATTTAGGAGGCATTTTTTCTCCGGCAAGAACTACATTTTTAATTTCCTCCATACTCACCGGGAGAAAGAAAAAAACCATTTGAAATTTCCCTTTTTGCACTTTTTTTACTGCATCAGCAGCGCTTGTAGTAAAATCAATTTCTTTTCCTTTTTCCAATTTCTTATTAAGCGCTTTTCTTATTAATTGATCCAGAAGAGCTGATTTAACTCTTTTTGAGAAAAACTCAGGGTTTTTAGGAAAAAGAAGAAAATAACCTTCTTCTTTTGTATACATTCCCAGACCACATCCTTTTGTCCTTTTAATCTCCGATAAGAATCTCTCAGCTCTAAGCTCTTCTTTCTTGTGACCAATAGATTCTTCAAAAGGTCTTTTGTAAAAAAACTGCTCTACAGCTTTAAGAAATTTTTGGAGTTGTTCTTTGGTAAGCGCTCCTAAAAGTCTGTGTACAGAAAGAATAGTAACAGCAGGTGAGTCCATATTAAGAAAGTACACCATGATGTAATAAGCTCCATTAAAAGAGAAAGAACTATTTTTTACCTCTTCCATCAATCTAAGAGCAGTAAGATATCGATGATGGCCATCAGCAATAAACACTTTCTTGTCTCGCATGAAACAACAAATCTTATTAATTAACTCTTGATTGCGAATAGCAAATAATTTATGTTCTGTCTTATCATCATCTATAAGTTTAAAAATAAACTCTTCTTTCTCCATGAGAAAATCTATCTTTTTTTCAGGATCGCTGAATAAAGTAAAAACAGCAGAAAAGTTAGCTTGACAAATACGTAATAAATTGAACCTGTCTTCCCGGGGGTTAGGAAAAACTCGTTCATGAGGAAAAACCATTCCGGAAAAAAAATCGTCCAGCTTCATTAAAGCAATTAACCTTCTTCTTTCAATTTGTTTACCATCAACATCGTATTTCTGGTAATAAGTATAAAAAGCAGGAGATTTTTCCTTTTTTAATATTCCACCGGAAAGCCAATCCCGGAAAAAATTTGCTGCACGAGCATACTTATTTTCTTTTAAATTATCTCCTACCTTATCTTTTCCTAAAATAATCCGTATAATATTATAAGAACAGCGCTGGTAGTAAAAATCTTGCTCTGAAGGAGATATTACATCATAGGGAGGAGCCAATACCTTATTTAAATTATCTAGTTTATCCTTATTATAAATTATTCCTCTAAAGGGATGTATTGTAGGCATAACTTATTAACCTGACTCACTGTTTAACCAGTCAGCTTGGTCATAAGAGAAAACTTCCTGAGAAGAAAAAAAGCAATCTATCTCTCGTTTTGCAGATTCCAAAGAATCAGAACCATGAATTATGTTTCTTCTGCCGTCCGAACCAAAATCACCTCTAATGCTCCCTCTCACAGCTTCCATTGGAATTCTATTTCCTATTAACTCTCTTATGCTCTTCACAACACCTTCTCCCTCAACTATCATAGCTATACAAGGAGCGGTTTGCATAAATTCAATAAGCCCCGGAAAAAAAAGCTTACCTTTATGAGGTTCATAAAACTCCTCAATTTTTTTCTGCTCAGGTTTAATCATTTTTAAGGCAACTATTTTAAAACTTTTGTTTTCTATTCTTTTTATAATTTCCCCAATTAAATCTTTACATACTCCATCTGGCTTAATTAAAATTAAAGTTCTTTCTTTCATTTCTATTTCTTAACTCCTCAGTTCTCTAGTCAAAGCAATTTTTCCCGTCCTTACCAATTTTTTTATGCCAAAAACTCGTAAAAGAGTTAAAATGCCTTTTATTTTATCCTCTGTACCTGTAATTTCAAGAGCTAAGCTTTCGGGATGAACATCAACTATTCGAGCTCGAAATATCTGAACTAATCGCATTATCTCGTCTCTATCTTTCCCTCTGGCAGTAACCTTCACTAAAATTAATTCCCTTATAATAGTAGGTTGATCGCTAAGATCTACCACTTTTATCACATCGATTAACTTACGAAGTTGTTTGATCACTTGCTCAATAACCTGATCATCTCCAGGCACAACCATAGTTATTAGAGAAACGGTAGGCTCTTGAGTCTCGCCTACCGCTAAATTATCAATGTTAAATCCCCGAGCACTAAAAAGGGAAGCAATCCTTGCCAAAATCCCAAATTTATTTTTAACTTCTACCGATATAAGGTGTTTCATTAAGTACCTTTTTTTATCCAGGGCATCATTTCTCTTAATTCACGGCCAACTTTTTCAATTAAATGATTTTTATCTTTTTCTTTAAGAGCAGTATAAACTGGGCGACCCACAGTATTTTCTAAAACCCAATCTCTGGCAAATTGACCAGATTTTATTTCTTCTAAAATCTTTCTCATTTCTTCTTTGACCTGAGAATTTATTATCCTTGGTCCCCGGGTAAGATCTCCATATTCCGCAGTATTACTGATTGCTGCTCTCATCCCACTTAATCCAGATTCATAAATTAAATCAACTATAAGCTTTAACTCGTTTAAACACTCAAAATAAGCCATTTCTGGTTGATACCCTGCTTCCACAAGAATTTCAAAACCAGCTTTAATAAGAGCAGTAGCTCCTCCACATAAAACTACCTGTTCTCCAAAAAGATCTGTTTCGGTCTCTTCATCAAAAGTTGTTTCGATAACACCTGCTCTGGCGCAGCCTATAGCCTTAGCATAAGACAAGGCCAAAGATTTTGCCTTACCTGTTGCATCCTGATGAACTGCTACCAGACCAGGAACACCTCTTTTCTCCTCGTATAAACGGCGTAAAAGAGCACCAGGACTTTTAGGAGCGATCATAAAGACATCCACATTTTGAGGAGGAATAATCTGATGAAAAGTTATATTAAACCCATGAGAAAAACCCAAAGCATTCCCCTCCTTAAGATAAGGAGCTAGATCATTTTTGTAGAGATTAGCCTGATACTCATCAGGAGCAAGTATCTGGATAAGATCAGCTTTTTTTGCTACCTGGGCTGAACTCATCACTTCAAATCCTGCTTTTTCTGCTTTTTCCCAACCGGGAGTTCCCTCAAGCTCACCTATTAATACCTTAACTCCACTATCTCTAAGATTAAGAGCCTGGGCATGACCCTGGTTTCCATAACCAATTATTCCCACAATTTTTTCTCTGATCAGATCAATATTTGCATCCTTTTCATAATATACCTTAGCCATTTTTTTCCTCCTTTCTTTCATTAAAATATATTGGTACACCTTCTCTTGCAGTAAGTTCTCTAAACCTTGTCATTAACTTCCGAGTTATCGGGCCTACTTTACCATCTCCAATAACTCTTTCGTCAACTTTAGTTACTGGTATAACTTCAGCAGCAGTACCAGTTAAAAAACACTCATCACTGGTGTAAACTGAGAAAGGAGTAAAAACTTTCTCCTCCAAAGATATACTTTCTCTATTAGCAAGTTCAATAACCACATCCCTGGTTATTCCCCTGAGAATACCGGCCCAGATAGGAGGAGTAATTAAAACACCTTTTTCGATAATAAATAAATTATCACCCGTGCACTCAGTAACATAACCGTCCCGGTTTAACATAATAGCCTCGAGAACACCTTTCCTTGTTGCTTCCAATTTAGCTAAAATATTATTCAAATAATTAAGAGATTTTACCCGAGGATCAAGAGCACAATGATCATTTCTTCTCACTGAAGAGGTTACAACTTCCAGCCCTTTCTGGTAAAGTTTTTCTGGATATATACTAATTTTATCTGCTATTATTATCAGTTGAGCACGAGGACACTTTACCGGGTCCAATCCCAAATCACCCTCTCCTCTGGAAATTACCACTCGAATATAGGCATCTTGAAGCTTATTTTTTCTCAGCGTTTCCAAAATCTTTTCCTTCAATTGGTCTGGAGAAAGCAATATCTTTAACAAAATAGCTTGTGCTGAGCTAAATAAACGCTGAATGTGCTCATCTAATCTAAACACTTTACCTTTGTATGCCCTTATTCCCTCAAATATACCATCCCCATAAAGAAAACCATGGTCAAATACAGAAATTTTTGCTGCTTCCCGGGGAACATACTCTCCATTAAGATAAATCCACTGACTCATTTACTGTTCCTCCTTCTTTTTTGGCTTTAATTGAGGGAATAAGATTACTTCTCTGATGGAAGCAGAATTTGTAAATAACATAATTAATCTGTCTATTCCTATTCCCAGCCCTCCCGTGGGAGGCATTCCGTACTCTAAAGATTCTAAAAAATCCTGATCTATAAACCTTTCATCGGAAAACTCTTTTAAACGTTCTTTTTGTTCCTGAGGATCATTTAACTCTGAATAAGCATTAGCCAATTCCCATCCGGCAACAAAAAGCTCAAATCTTTCCACCAAGGAAGAATCTTCTTTCTTCCTTTTCGCTAAAGGAGCTGTTTCATAAGGGTAATCGTATAATATTGTTGGTTGGATTAAATAAGGCACTACTTTCTTATCAATAAGATGTTCAAGAATTTGGGATTTAGTTAACTCCTTAGCATTAATCCCATTTTTTTCAGCAACTCTCCGCAATTGGACATCATTTTTCCAATCAACATCAATCTCTCCTATCTCTCGCAAAGCGTCTTTAAAAGCAATTTTTCTCCAGGGAGAGGAAAGATTTATCTCTTTTTCTTTGTATTTAATTATTAAATTTCCGCCAAGTTTTTTAGCCACCTCGCCTATAATCTGCTGAGTAAATTGCATTAGATCCAGATAATTGGCATAGACTTGATATACTTCAAGCATTGTGAATTCTGGGTTGTGAAATCGATCAATGCCTTCATTTCTAAAATTTTTGCTCAATTCATAGACCTTTTCTATCCCACCCACCACCAGCTTCTTAAGATAAAGTTCAGGAGCAATTCTCAAGTAAAAATCTCTTCCCAATGCATTGTGATAGGTTTTAAAGGGACGAGCAGTAGCACCACCAGGCTTAAGCTGCATCATAGGTGTTTCAACTTCAATAAATCCCCGCTCATTTAAAAAATCTCTTACTATTTTTATTATTTTAGCTCTTGTTAATAAAGTTTCCCGCGTGTTAGGATTTACCAAAAGATCTAACCAGCGTTTGCGATATCGCAGCTCCACATCCTGAAGACCGTGCCATTTTTCCGGTAAAGGATGCAAAGATTTTGCCAAAAGAGTAAAGTCGCTCAATTCAACTGTTAGCTCTTCTGTGTGAGTTTTAAAAACTTCTCCTTTCACTCCAAGAATATCACCCACATCAATTTTAGAGAGAAGCTGGTACTTATCCCCCAGTTTATCTAATCTGCCATAAAGCTGTATTTTCCCTGTTCCGTCTTTTAAATCTAAAAAGGTGGCTTTTCCATGAATTCTCTGAGCAAACACTCTTCCAGCTAAGCTTACTTGAATCTCACTTTTTTCACCTTTTTTCAAATAAGAAAACTTTTTCTGAACACTATCAGTCTGCTCCTCAGGTAAAAAACTTTCTAAGTAAGGATTACCTGATAATTTAATCCAGTGGGATAATTTTTCTTTTCTTTCTTGGATTAGCACTTCTTCTGGCGAAGGCATATAAAAATTTCCTCTTAGCAAAATTATGTCATTTATTCTATAAAAAGCTCTTAAGATGTCAAATCAAAGAAAAGGGTCAAGCCTCAATGTTTGGTACTAAAAAATCTTGCTTATATTTAGTTTATTTTGTGAATCATATTGTTATTACCGATTAAAACCCAATATCAGTTGACCTGCAACAAATTAAAGCTAATAAACCTTAGTTTGTTATTATATCTTACTATTTTAAATAATCTTTTAATCGGTAAGCAAATTCTGAAAGGTTAGAGACAAAGTGAAAATCACTTGAAGAGTGCGAGGGGGTACGATTTAAATAAAAAGCTTTTACACCAACCTGACGAGAAGCAAGATAGTCTGCTTCATAATTATCACCTACATGGATAAGATTTGAAGTAGGAATTTTTAGCTTCTTGCAAACTTCCTTGTAAAAAGTAGCTTTCTTTTTAATCATTTCAAAATCAGAAATGGCAGAAAATACTCTGTCAAAATAACCAAAAAGATTATCACATCTAAGCTTAACATCAATAAAACTTTGAGACATCGCTGAGGAAATAATCAAGGCATATTCTTTTTTTAACTCTTTTAAAACAGGAATAACTTCCTCATAAGTCTCAACCGCATCAGCGTACTTTTCCAAAATCTCTTTCTCCTCTACTACTAATCCCAAGTGTTTTAGCCAGTAACCAAGAATATACCACTTTAAATCATCCTCGCCCACCTTGTTATATTCTCTAATTACAAGCTCTTTTGCCGCTTCTACCTCGATGCCATATTTTTTAGCATAAAGCTCGGGAATTTCCCTAAACCATACTAACTCATTGTAGTCCGGCTTAATCAAAGTTGCATCTAAATCAAAAGAAATAAATATTTTTTCCATTTTACCTATTCAGACCGCTTATCTATTACTATTTTTTTTATCTTTTCACCAGATAAAGAACTTCTCTCAATTAGCTTAACTCGTACCTGCATTCCTAAAACCTGATAAATGCGTTCTTCTATTTGTTTTTTTAACTGATGAAATTTTCTCATTTCATCAAAGAAGATATTTTCTGAAACCTCAACCATAATGTCCACAATATCCTGAGTTTCTTCTCGATCAATTATAAGACGAAAATGAGGCTCAGCACCTTCTATCTGAGCAAGAATACTGCCAATCTGAGAGGGAGAAAAACTAATTCCGTTCACTGTCACCATATCATCGGTACGTCCAGTGACACTACGCATCCTTACAAAAGTTCTTCCGCACTCACAGGAGGAAAAATCCAAACTAGTAATATCCCCTGTGCGGTACCTTATGAGAGGAAAGGCTTCTTTAGCAATCGCAGTCAACACCAACTCTCCTTTTTCACCAGGTAACAAAATCTTCCCTGTTTGAGGATCTATTATTTCTGGGATAAACTGGTCCTCAAATATGTGAAGACCACAAGTTTTTTTACACTCAGTAGCAATCTTAGGTCCGGAAATTTCCGGCGGACTGTAACAGGTAATTGCTTCAATCTTAAATTCTTCCCTAATTTTAGACCTCATAACTTCTGAAAAAGACTCCCCAGTGAAAAGACCACATCGCAACTGCAGACCAACAAGACTTATTTTATTTTCTTTCATAGCTGCGATTAATTTCAAAACAAAACTTGGCGTAGAAAGAAGAATAGTACTTCTATAATCGCGCATAATTAAAAGTTGCCTTGTTGGATCAAGATCCGATCCTGGAATAACTGAAGCCCCGATTAACTCAGCACCATAGTGAAACCCAAGTCCTCCCCCAAATAAGCCATAATCAAGACAAATTTGCACAACGTCATCTTTATTTACTCCTGCAGCTTGAAGTGTCCGAGCGCTAATCTGAGTCCAGTGATCAATATCATTTTTAGTATAGCCGATAACAATGGGTTTTCCTTCTGGCCCAGGACTGCAGTGGAGTCTTACCACTTCTCTCAAAGGAACAGCAAACATTCCATAGGGATAATTTTCAATAAGAGTTTTTCTATTGGTAAAAGGAAGCTGAGACAATTTAAGAAGAGAATCTATATCTTCGGGAATTATACCTTTTTTATCAAAAGCTTCTCGATAAGAAACAACACTGCGATAAGCACGATTCACCGTGGCTTGCAGTCTTTCCAGCTGAAGCTGTTCTAATTGGTCCCTGGTAATACTTTCAAATTGCAACCCCCACTTATCCATTTTAATTTCCTTAAAAATTTTTATTTATTCCCATACTTTTTTATAATCTTTACCAAGATAAGCTCTTACTATTTCCTGGTTTCCTGCAAGTTCTTCCGACTCACCCTCAAACACTATTTTCCCAGTCTCAATTACATAACCTCTATCAGCAAGATTCAGTGCCATTCGGGCATTCTGTTCCACTAAAAAAATGGTGGTACCTTCTTCCTGCAGTTTCAAAATAATACGGAAAATTTCCTTAGCTATTTTAGGAGCTAAACCCATAGATGGTTCATCAAGGAGCAAAAATTTAGGTTTTGACATAAGAGAACGGGCAATTGCCAGCATTTGCTGCTCACCTCCTGATAAAGTACTGGCAATTTGTTTCTTTCTTTCCTTTAAAATTGAAAAATTCTGGAAAATTTTCTCAAGATCAGCTTCAAACTCAGCTTTTTTTTTCCTTTCAAATCTTTGATAAGCTCCCAAAAGAAGATTATCCATCACCGAAAGGGGAGCAAATAACTGCCTTCCTTCAGGAACTAAACTTATACCCTCTTTTACGATGCGTTGAGGAGGAAAATTGGTGATATCTTTATTGTCAAGAAGAATCTGCCCTTTTTTAGAAGAAATAACCCCACTGATAGAGTTTAATAGGGTCGATTTTCCCGCTCCATTGGCTCCAATTAAAGTCACGATTTCTCCCTCTTCTATGTGAAGAGAAACACCTCTCAAAACCTGTAAATTCCCATAAAAACTTCTAAGATTTCTTACTTTTAACAAATCATTACTCTCCCAAGTAAGTAGCTATAACTTCTTCATTATTTTGAATTTCCTGGGGTGTTCCTTCGGCTATAACCATACCTGAATCAATAACTACCACTTCCTGCGATATGTCCATCACTAAATCCATATCGTGCTCTACCAAAAGTACCGATACACCCCTTTGTTTTATTTTATATACAAGCTCTCCTATTTCTATTGTCTCTTTTGTATTAAGTCCTGCCACAGGCTCATCTAGAAGGATAAGTTCAGGATCTGCCGCTAAAGCTCGTGCTATTTCTATTAATCGTTGCTGATGAAAAGTAAGACTAGAAGGAAATAAATATTTTTTTTCTTCAAGTCCTACAAATTGAAGGAGTTCCCTAGCCCGGGAATAAACTCTTTTCTCCTCCCTTTGATTTTTCCTAGTTTTAAAGATACAAGAAAAAAATCCTGATGTAGTTCGGGAATGGCAGCCAACCATTACATTTTCAAGCGCACTCATGTTAGCAAAAACCTGAACATTTTGGAAAGTACGGGAAATTCCCTTAGCAGTGATAAGATGAGAAAACAAGTTTTCAATGCGCTCCCCTTTAAACCATATCTCTCCTTTGGTAGGAGAATATATCCCAGAAATCACGTTAAAAATGGTAGTTTTACCGGCACCATTGGGACCAATTATTGCTTTGATGTGATCAGAGTTGAGTTGAAAATCAACTGCTTGAAGAGCCACAATTCCTCCAAATTCCTTGCGCAATCCACTTATCTTTAATAACGGGTTCATTTAATTTTTACCACTTAAACTTTTATTTGGTAAAACTTTGGGAGAGCTTAGTTTTTTCTTTACTATATTAAATATCCCTATTGCAAGACCTTCTGGAAGGAAAATCATTATCCCAAGAAGCACAGCTCCATATATTAAAATATCGTAATCTTGAAAAGTCCTTAAGTACTCAGGAAGAATTGTTAAAATTGCTGTTCCAATAAGTGCTCCCCAAATATTTGCCATCCCACCCACAGCCACCATGGTAAGCAGGACTATAGAAAACATTAAACCAAAACCACCCGGAGATAAAAAAGTAACAAAGTGAGCGTACAAGCTACCGGCTAAACCTGCTAAGATAGCACTAAATATAAAAATTTTTAGCTTGTAACCAGAAGCATCAACTCCCATACATTTTGCTGCAACTTCTCCACCATGAATAGAACGTAGCGCCCTACCGACCCTGGAATGAATAAGATTAAGCGAGGCAAGAAGAACAAAAAGGACGATCCCCCAGACAAAATAATAATAGCTAAAATCTGAATCTAAAGAAAAACCAGCTAAAGAAAAATTAGGAATCCCTCCAAATCCAGAAGGACCACCAGTAAGGGTTATCCACTGATTAAAAACTATATAGATAATTACCCCAAAAGCAAGGGTAGCCATAGCAAGATAATGACCTTTAAGTTTAAGAGCAGGAGAACCAATGATAAAAGCTACTCCAGCGGTTAGGAAAATAGCTGCCGTCATACCCATCCAGGGAGAGGCTCCAAAACGAGTAGAGAGAATCCCCGAAGCATAGGCACCAATCCCAAAAAAAGCAGCATGACCCAAGGAAATCTGACCGGTATAACCGATTAAAAGACTAAGACCAATAGTTATTAAACTATATATCCCTAAAAAAACTAATATCCCAATATAGTAAGGATTACCAATTAAAAAGGGAAGTACGATAATTATTCCAGTTAATGTTGCCAAGGCATATAAATTTTTCTTACCCAAAAAGACCCACCATGTTCTATATTTTAAATAAGCGGCTTGGAAAATAAACTTGCTGTTTTCCCCCTTAGTGAACAGCTGAGGCTACCAGAGGAAATTTTTTAAAACTCTTTAAGTTATTTTTTAAATTTTTTACCCTCAGAGCTTCCCATAATTCCTCCTGGTCTCAAGAATAAAACAAAAAGCAGCACCAAAAGGGCAATAGCATCTTTATATCCAGAAGAAATAAAACCTGCCCCCAGAGATTCCATAAGCCCAATTATAAAACCAGCCAGAACTGCTCCCACATTACTACCCAGACCTCCCAAAACCGCCGCAGCAAACCCTTTTACAGCCAGCATAGTACCTCTCTCATAATCCATCAGGGCGATTGGTGTAATTATAATACCTGCTACTGCTCCGATAGCAGCACTAAGGGCAAAAGATAAAAGAACCATTAATTTTACATTTATACCAACAAGGGAAGCTGCTAGTTTATTAACTGCACAAGCTCGCATAGCTTTTCCCGTCATCGTAAAGTTAAAAAAGAAGGCTAAAGTTGCCATGCTTGCAGCCATAATGGCCAATATCCAAATAGTTTGAGGAATAAGAGACGCTCCTCCAATGAAGATAGGCTGGTTAGAAGAAAAAGGAGGCAAGGTATAGGTTTGCTTACCCCAGGCAAACATAGCTCCTCCTTTTAATAAAATCGATGCAGCAATAGTAATAATAATAAGAGTTATAATGGAGGGATTTCTTAAAGGATGAATAGCGCTTCTTTCAAAAGCAGCTCCGATTAAGGTAACCAACCCCACAGAAATAAAAAAACCAAAAATCATAGGAATTTTTAATCCTGCAGTGAGAGAAATCATTATCATCCCACCTAACATAACAAACTCACCCTGGGCTAAATTTATAATTCCGGTAGCATTATAAATAATATTAAAGCCCAGGGCGACCATTCCGTATATCGTACCTATAGCTATTCCGGTGAATATATACTGAAGCAGTTGACT
>CAZGDY010000042.1:0-12919 GCA_964524965.1 uncultured Clostridia bacterium | reverse complement strand
CTTTCTTATTTTAAAAAAAATATAAATTAAATCATTTTAAATTTTGTTTTTTAAAAAACATAAAGTAATTGCTAGTAGAAGATTTTTTTAAAATAGAAAAATTTTTTTTATTCGCGTAGGCAAGAAATATATTAGGACCGGTTGGTGCACTATCTTTCATTCCTATGATATTAGGATGCTCACTTAACTTTACCAAAACTTTAACCGAAAGTTGTACCCCTCCAGCAAACCCTGGAGCATTATAAAGCACTATAGGCAAAGTTGAGTTATCTGCTACCTTTTCATAAAATGCAATCAATGCTTTATCAGTCATTGCCTTTTTAAAATAGTGAGGTGTTATGATGCTAACAATGTCAGCTCCCTTTCCGGCAACTTCCTCAATAAGAGCAATGGTTCCTCGAGCAGATTCGTGACCACAACCAACCATCACTAACTGATTTTCTCCTTTGTTTTTTACAATAATTTGCAGTGCTTTTATTCTTTCTCTGCTATCCAGCATACAAGCCTCACCATTACTACCAAGAGCAAAATAACCACCAAGAGGAGCATGAGAATAAACTTCCATATTTTTCCCTAATTTATCAATATCTATCTCACCTTCAGTAAATGGAGTACAAATGGGAATCCAAACTCCTGATAAATTCTTTAATTTCAAGTTTTTCTCCTTTCTCACAAAATTTTTGATGCTGCCTTAAAAATCCTTTATTGATATAATCTAAACTTTTTTCATGCTACTGAAAACTATAGTTCCTGTCAAGTTAGGCAAGCACTTGACATCCTTAGCGAATCTTGATAAATATACAATTAGTACTCTCACTAAACAATAAAAAGAGTAACCAGACGCATATATTCCCAGGTTTTTTCTCTCAAACATAAAAAAACCCTTTAAAAGGAGAAGGTATATGGTCATTAACATTGATAAAACACTTTCCATCTTAAAAGGGATTGCCTCCACTGTTTTACAGGAAAAAGAAATCTTAACCAACCTCGATGCGGCTATTGGTGATGGTGATTTCGGCATGAGTCTTTCCAATGGATTTCAAAAAGTCCAGGAAGCGCTTGAGACTATGGAAAAAGAAACTATTGGGGATATACTCAAAAAAGTAGGCATGCTCCTTACCTCTTCTGTGGGGGGTGTATCCGGTCCTCTCTGGGGTACTGCTTTTCTGAGAGCCGGGATAAAGGCCGGTGCTAAACAACAGCTCAGCATTAGTGACCTTGAACAAATAATGCGCGCCGCTTTAGAAGGAATCCAGGCTCGGGGTAAGGCAAATCTAGGCGACAAAACACTTGTTGATGCTCTCTATCCCGCTATAGAAGCCTTTAAGAAGAAACAAGAAGAAGGATCATCGCTCCTTAAAGCCTTTGAAAGTGCTACTCAGGCAGCACATCAAGGCTCTGATGCAACAATTGACATGGTAGCCCAAAAAGGACGGGCATCGTACCTTGGGGAAAGAAGTAAGGGGCACCGCGATGCTGGCTCCTGGGCTATCGTACTTATATTTGAGAATATTCTAAAGAATGTCAAAAAAATGGAGGAGAAATAAATGAAAAAACTTATCAATGCTCATGAGGCGGTTGTCCATGAAATGTTGGCGGGACTCCTAGCAGCCAATCCTGATAAGCTAAAGTTAATACCAGATAAAAAAATTGTCATGCGAAAAGATGCCCCCTTAAAAGGAAAAGTAGCAATCGTAACCGGATCCGGGAGCGGGCATGAACCCGACCAAGCATGGTTTGTGGGCAAAGGTATGATTGATGCAGCTATCCCCGGTGAAGTATTCGCAGCCCCTACCATGGACGCCATATACGAGGCAACTAAAATTTTAAATGGCGAGGCGGGGGTCCTTTATTTAGTAAAAAACTTTAGTGGCGATAGAATGAGTTTTGATATGGCTAAAGAAATGGCCGAAGCGGAAGGTATCAAAGTAGCAAGTGCATTGGCAAACGATGATGTCGCAGTTGAAGACAGTACCTATACAGCAGGGAGACGTGGTATAGCTGGTGCTATTTTCGTATACAAAATAGTGGGTGCCCGGGCAGAAGAAATGGCCTCACTCGAAGAACTGCAAGCGCTCGGTGAAAAGGTCAACGCTAATGCCCGGTCCATGGGAATGGCACTTACTTCCTGTACGACACCAGCAAAAGGTTCCCCCACATTTCAACTTGGTGATGATGAAATTGAAATGGGAGTGGGAATTCATGGAGAACCTGGGACAAAGAGAATGAAAATAAAAAGTGCTGATGAAATTGTCGAGGACCTCCTGGGAAGAATTATCGCTGATCTTCCTTATAAAGCAAATGATGAAGTTGCAGTAATTGTGAACGGACTTGGCGGCACACCTATAATGGAACTTTATATTGTATTCAAAAAAGTTGCTGATTATCTTGCTAAAAAAAATATTCGTATATTCAGAAATTATATTGGAGAATATGTGACCTCCCTTGATATGGCCGGGTGTTCAATTTCACTCTTAAGGCTCGATGAAGAAATGAAACGACTGTTGTTAGCCCCCTTAGATATTCCTTTACGTATTTTTTGAGCACAAACTAAGAAAAATATAAAATAAACAAGATCGCTGACATAAACAGAGGCCAGGTCTTTAATATTTAACATTATTTTAGGGTTTCATCAAAAATTACAAAACAAAATAGATTTTTTGAGTGTTAAATATTAAAGACCTGGCCCCATGTCCATCGTCCCTTTATTGACAGAAAACAATAAACCTATAAAATAAACAAAAGTTTCTACTAATAACACATTAGTTTATAAAATTAGGAAGGCTATTACAAAAATTCCTTGATAGGGAGAAAACCTAAAAAGGTAAATAGGCGATGGCAACAGATACCTTGCAGGCTAATGTTCTGGTTTTAAATAAATTGTGGCAAGTTGTAGAGGTTTGTTCTGTAAAAAGAGCAGTTTGCCTTTTATACCTAAATCATGCTCAGGTGGTGATAAAAGAAGGAGGCTCTTTTTACACTTTTGGCTTTGAGGATTGGAGAGATTTTTCCCAGTACATCTCCACAGAAGACCATTTCATATCAACTATAAGTTACCGACTAAAGATTCCTCAGGCAATTATTCTTATGCTTTACAACAAACTTCCCCCTCGCCGCATTAAATTTACCCGCAAAAATATCTACCGCCGAGATAACAGTACTTGTCAGTACTGTGGAAGAAAATTGCGCACTGAGAATCTTAATTTAGACCACGTAATACCTTCATCCATTGGAGGTAAAAATACCTGGGAAAATGTTGTTTGCTCCTGTATTCCCTGTAATATGCGCAAAGGAAATAGAACTCTACGAGAGGCAGGAATGAAACTAATCAGACCTGCTCAAAAACCTCATTGGAAAACATTTGTAAAAAGCACCTTTTCGGAAGACCCTAAATGGGAAAGCTGGAAAGCTTTTCTGGATATAGCTTACTGGAATGTAGAATTAGAAAAGGACTAATGCTAAATTGAGAAGAAAATAATGGAAAAAACACTTACTCAAACTAATTTTCCCGAAATAAAATTATTTAAGAAAGGTAAAGTTAGAGATATTTACGATCTCGGTGAAAGAATTTTAATTATATCTACTGACCGAATATCTGCTTTTGATTGTATATTAAAAGAGGGAATTCCCCTAAAAGGAAATATTCTTAACCAATTATCTGCTTTCTGGTTTGAAAAAACTAAAAATCTTGTCCAAAACCATATGATTAGCACAAATTTAGAAGATTTTCCCTCTCAATTTTCTCCTTTTAAAGACCTGCTTGAAAGAAGAGCTATGCTAGTGAAAAAAACTCAATCAATAGATGTTGAATGTGTAGTAAGAGGATATCTTAGTGGTTCAGCTTACAAAGAGTACAGAGAAAGTGGAACAATAGCAAAAATGAGCCTTCCCTCAGGTTTAAGAGAGAGCGATTCTCTCCCCCAACCACTTTTTACTCCTGCTATTAAATCCAAAGAAGGCCATGATATAAATATATCATTCTCAAAAATGGAAAATATTTTTGGGAAAGAGCTTTCTCAGACCTTAAAAAAAATCAGTTTGGAAATTTACCAGTACGCTGCCAATTTTTTAAATGCCCGGGGGTTTATCCTGGCTGACACTAAATTTGAATTTGGCAAGCTAAATGGTGATATTCTCCTTATAGACGAGCTCATAACTCCGGATTCTTCCAGATTCTGGCTTAAAAAAAATTACACTCCCGGAGCTCATCAAGAAAGTTTTGACAAACAGTTTACAAGAGACTATCTAGAAAAGTTAAGTTGGAATAAACTCCCACCACCTCCTACCCTTCCTTTGGAAATAATCAAGAAAACCAGTAGAATTTACCAAAAAACTTACCAGATGATAACCGGGAAATCTATTTCCAGCTTTTAAACTGCCTTCTGTGATTTTTAGTTTTTAAGATAATCAGTAAGTTTTTTTAAAAAAAGCTATTGGAGCTCTTTTCAAGAAGTTGAAGTCTTACCCCAATTGACAGAGAAAACTAAAATTATAAAATTAAAAAAATAGGTTATTATGATGCAAGAAAAAAATATAAAAAAGCTTCAAAAATTGGAAAAAAGATATAATGAGTTAAACAAACTCCTTATTGATCCTCAGACAATTCAAAATCGAAGGCTACTACAAGATTACAGCAAGCAGCAAAAACAAATAGAAGAAGTGGTAGATATTTGGCGAGAATATCAAGAACTAAAAAAAGAAAGCAAGAATTTGACGATAATGGCCCATGAAGAAAAAGGAGAACTCAGAAAATTGGCAAAAGAGGAGAAAGTAGAAATAGAAAAAAAACTAAAGCAACTGGAAGACAAAATAAATCTTGCTTTTCTCCCTCAAGACAAGTTTTCTCATCGAAATGCAATAGTTGAAATTAGGGCAGGAACTGGTGGAGAAGAGGCTGCTTTATTTGCTGCTAATCTTTATAAAATGTACACTCGTTTCTGTGAACAAAAAGATTGGAAAACAGAAAATATAAATTTCCACCCTACGGATAGAGGTGGATTTAAAGAAATTATATTTGTGGTTGAAGGCAAGGATGTCTACTCTACATTACAACACGAAAGTGGGGTACATCGCGTCCAGAGAGTTCCTGTAACCGAATCTAGTGGTAGGATCCACACTTCAACTGTAACGGTAGCAGTTTTGCCGGAGGCCGAAGAGCTCGATAAGATAGAAATAAAACCAGAGGATGTGCGTATAGATACCTTTCACTCTAGTGGGGCGGGAGGACAACACGTAAATGTTACCGATTCTGCGGTGAGAATCACTCACCTGCCCACAAAAATTACCGTACAGTGTCAGGATGAACGATCTCAACATCAAAATAAAGCTAAAGCTCTGCTTGTCTTACGCTCAGAACTTCTCCAACTAAAAGAAGACGAACAAAAACAAAAAATATCCCAGGAAAGAAAAACTCAAATCGGTAGGGGAAAAAGATCCGAACGAATTCGTACTTATAATTTCCCCCAGGGAAGAATAACTGATCACCGCGCGGGATTAACTATTTACAATCTACAAGAGATTTTAGAGGGAAAATTAAACCAACTCATTGTCCCCCTTTTGAAAAAATTCAAGGAGGAAGAAGTTGTAAGTGGTAAAACTAAATAAAAAGATTTCATTAGAAAAAATAAGTGTGGATACAGATATTCCGTGTTGGCTACAAGGACTTGTTCCTGAGGCTAAGGCGTATGGGGTGTTTTTGTTGTGGAAAAAACTAAAATCACCTTGTTTCTGCCTTCTTTCTCAAGAAAAAAAAGCAAAAGATCTGTATCAAAACCTTAAAATTTTCCTGCCAAAAAATACTTTTTTACTTCCTATCAGAAATAAAACTAGCAAAAGAGGAAATACTTACCAATTACTGCACAACTTGAAAAATGAAAAAACCCCCGTACTGATAAGCTCGGTTAAGGCCGCACTTCAACTTGTCCCACCGATAGAGGTTATTGAATCCAACAACATCTGTATAGAGAAAAACAAAGAGATCGAAAGAGATACGCTAATAAAATGGTTAATTAAGAAAGGTTACTACTCCGTTCCTCTGGTTGAGGAAAATGGAGAATATGCCATAAGAGGCAACATAGTTGATTTTTATTGTCCTCTTTCCAACTATCCTATCAGGGTTGAATTCTTCGCAGACAAAGTAGAATCAATAAGAGAGTTTGATTCTGCAACTCAGCGAAGTATAAAACAACTCGAAAAGTTCGTCCTATCCCCTTTAAATCAATTAGATTCTGTACCTAAAACTTGCCTTCGAGCTTTTATCCAAAGTGTGTCTAATGATTACTACTTTATTTTAGATGAACCGTTGGAAATTGAAAGAAAACTAATAGAACTTGGAGGTGAAAAAAACCAAAAAAAAATAGCCCAAAGAGCTACTTTTTATATCTCTACTCTCCCTCAAAATGTAACCTGGGCAAAACCTAAAAGAAAACTTTTCTTTAATACATCACTTTTATCCTTTTATCGCGGTGATGTGAATCTTCTCTCTAAGGACATAAAAAACTGGCAAAACCAGGGATACAATATAACTATTATAACTGCTACCTACTCGCAAGCAAAAAGACTCCAGGAAATTTTAAGAGAAAAGGAACTGGAATTTATCTTTAAAGAATCTTTTGATTGTCGTAAACAGAAAGAACCTCTAATAATTATTCTGGGAAATAACAAGGGAGGGTTCATTTTTGAAGAAAGCAAAAACGTAATAATAAGTGATGCTGATATTTTTAGAAAACACAGACAGAGAAAAAGAAAGAGTAGTCTTTTTGAGAAAAAAATTAAAAACTGGGGTGAACTTAAAGAAGATGATTATGTTGTTCATATGGACTATGGAATAGGCAAATTTAAAAAATTAATAAGTTTAAAAGTTATGAACCAATGGGGTGACTATTTTCAGGTTGACTACAAAGGTTCTGATCGCCTTTATGTTCCTTTTAATCAATTGGATAGAGTCCATAAATATGTGGGAGACCCGGATAATCCCCCACCCTTATATAATCTTGAGGGTGCAGGATGGGAGACAACTAAACAAAGAATAAAGAAGGCAGCAAAGGACTTAGCTTCTTCGCTTCTCAAATTATACTCTGTTAGAAAAGCAAAACCAGGTTACTCTTTTTCGCTTGATGCTCCCTGGCAATTAGAGTTTGAAGCCTGTTTTCCTTACGAAGAAACGCCCGATCAACTAACGGCTACTTACCAAACTAAACAAGATATGGAAAGCTCTACAATTATGGACAGATTAATCTGTGGTGACTCAGGCTACGGGAAAACTGAAGTAGCCATAAGAGCCAGTTTTAAAGCAGTAATGGATAACAAACAGGTAGCAGTTCTTGTTCCTACTACCATTTTAGCTGAACAACACTTAAGAACTTTCTCGGAAAGAATGGCCGATTATCCAATCCGTATCGGAGTACTGTCTAGATTCCAATCACCAAAACAACAACAAAAAATTATCAAAGATCTAAAAAAAGGAACAATGGATATAATTATTGGAACTCACCGTTTATTTCAAAATGATATCGATTTCAAAGATCTTGGACTTTTAATTATCGACGAGGAACATAAATTTGGCGTAAATCAAAAAAAAAGGTTAAAAGAGAAGCGAAAAACTGTAGATTTACTTACTTTATCAGCAACTCCCATACCGCGCTCTCTTTATATGGCTCTAACAGGAGTTTACAAGCTAAGTACCATTTTTTCTCCTCCCCAGGAAAGACAAAATATAGAAATCAAAGTTCTTCCTTATGAAGATGAAATTGTTGAAAAGGCAATTCTCCAAGAGCTTTCAAGAAAAGGACAGGTATTTTATCTTTATAACCGGGTAAAAAGTATTCATAAAATAACTGACCGGTTGAGGAAAATACTTCCTCAAGCTAAAATAACTGTAGCTCATGGCCAGGTAAGTTCCGCCAGACTGGAAAAAACAATAATTAATTTTGTTAATGGTAAATATGATGTTTTAGTATGTACTTCGATTATAGAATCGGGGATAGATATGCCCAATGTAAATACTTTAATTGTAGAAAATTCAGAACAGTTTGGTTTAGCTGATCTTTATCAGCTTAGAGGAAGGATAGGCAGAGGAAAAAAGAAGGGTTATGCTTATTTTCTTTTTAATCCAATAAAAACTCTTACCGATCAAGCTAAGAGAAGGCTCCAAATCATCCATCAATTCAAAGGTCCAGGGACAGGATTTAAAATAGCTATGGAGGACCTACAAATAAGAGGAGCGGGAAATCTTTTAGGTAAAGAACAACATGGCCACATCGCATCTATTGGCTTCACCTTGTATTCTCAACTTCTTTCTGAGGAGATTAAAAAAATTAAAGGAGAGGTAGTAAAACCATCTTTTCCTTTTAACATGGAATTGGGTATAGAAGCTCGAATTCCTTCATCTTTTGTTCCCAACAAAACCCAACGGTTGCAGCTTTACCAAAAAATAGGCGCGATAGAAAATGAGAAAAAATTGTTAGATTTTAAAGAAGAATTAATAGACAGATTTGGACCGTTATCTGTCCCGGTTAATAACTTAATCCATCTTTTATATCTAAAGCTACTGGCAAAAGATATCGGAATTTGTTCTATAAGTAGAAATTATCAGGCTAAAATTAGGATTAATTTTTCTCCTTTTCATCCTCTTACCTCTGAAAAAAAAGAAAAACTCAAGTTAAAATTTGATAATCAGATAAAAACTTTCCCTTATGACGAAAAGAATCTTTTAATCTCAAAACTAGATGAAAAAAGCGATAAGGAACTTTTAATTTGGCTAAGAAAATTTTTGCAAAAATTAAAAGATGTGCTAATATAAAGAAAGAGATTAATCTTTAGAAGAAGTCAGGAGAAAATTAATGAATCGTTTTTTTTTAGTTTTTAGTATTTTTCTAACTATTTTAGCTATATCCAATAGGGATTTACCTGCTATTGAAGTTTTAGATGAGATAATAGTTAGCGTAAATAACAATGTAATCACTCGAGAGCAATTGGAAGAAAATATTCGTATCTTCAAAAAATTTGGAGCAGAGGAAAATGAGTTTATTAGTGATAATGAGCTAAAAATAATGATTCTTTCTAAAATAATAGATGATTATTTACTCAGAGAACAAGCAGAAGAACAAGACATTGCAGTTCCAACTACGAATATTCAAAAAGCTTTAGATGATTTTAAAGGAAAAATGCCTCAGGAGAAGTTTGTCCAGAGTTTAAATCAAGAAGGAATAACTCTGGAAGGACTAAATGAAAAAATTAAACAAGAATTTCTGGGAGAAAAAGTAATAAAGTGGAAAGCTACTCAGTTGCAAGAGGAAATTCAAATAAAAAACAACGAAGTAGAACAATTTTTTATTTCTTTAAAAAACTATATCGAGGGGGCGGAGGAAAAAAACGAAGATATAATCCAATTTGCTGTTATTCACCAACAACAACTAATGGCGGAAGAAAAAATTCAAATAGCTCAAATTATTCTCGATACTCAGGAACAAGCTAAAGAAATAATTGAGTATCTTGCTGAAGGAGAAGATTTTTTTAATTTAGCTAAACGTTTTTCTTCGGGACCTAATGCCCAAAAAGGAGGAGAGCTTGGCTGGGTTAGCTTAGCGCAGATACAAAACCCACTGCGCTCAATCTTAAGCGAACTAAAAGAAGGTGAAAGTACCTCTGCCTTAAAAATTAATGATGAATCTTATCAAATCATTCAGGTTAAACAACGCGAACAATTATCTTTTAAGAAATGGAAAGATAAGATAAAAGATTATCTTTTTAACACGGAAATGATGAAATTACTCAATGAATGGGTAAAAAATCTAAAAGAAAAAAGCTTTATAAAAATTATGGATGAGGATTTAAAAAAAGAATGGAAAGATTAATTATAGAAGGACAGGTTCCTTTAAAGGGAGAAGTGAGGATAAACGGTGCAAAAAATGCTGCTTTGCCCATTATGGCAGCCTGCCTTTTAATAAAAGGCAAATGTCACTTAAAAATGTTCCCCAATTAACAGACATTAAAGTAATGAGTAAGACTCTTCAGGGATTAGGAGCAAAGGTAACCAGCGAAAAAGATGAGATGACCATAGATGCCTCCCAACTACTGCAAGAAGAAGCTTCCCCTAAGCTGGTAAGCATGCTTAGAGCTTCGATTTTAGTACTGGGGCCACTATTAGCTCGAAAAAGAAAAGCAAAAGTTGCCTTTCCTGGAGGATGTAATATTGGTCCCAGGCCAGTAGATTTGCATTTAAAGGGACTTGTTAAAATGGGGACCAATATCCAGATGAAAAATGAGCATATCGAAGCAAGCGTTAACCATGGCCTTGTGGGCAATAATATTTATTTAGATTTTCCCAGTGTAGGAGCAACAGAAAACCTCATTCTGGCAGCTTCTCTTGCTAAAGGCATAACTCTCATTGAAAATGCTTCTTGTGCCCCAGAAATCATAGATTTATGTAAATTTTTACAAAAAGCAGGCGCTCTTATCAAGGGAGTTGGCACTAATATACTTACTATCGAAGGAGTCAATAGTCTTTTTCCCTGTACTCATTTTATCATTCCCGACCGAATTGAAGCCGGAACTTTTATGATCGCAGCAGGTATAACAGGTGGAGAAATCCTGCTAAAAAATGTTGAATTAGAACATCTTAAAACTCCTATTTCCAAACTTAAGAATATGGGAATGCAAATTGAGGCAATGAAAAACAAAATTCAGGTAAAAGGTTGTTTTTCGCTTAAGTCAATTCAGGTAAAAACACAACCTCACCCCGGTTTTCCTACAGACCTTCAACCTCAACTAACAAGTCTTGCTTGTTTATCCAAAGAAGATAGTTTAATTATTGAAACCGTCTTTGAAAGAAGATTTCTTCATATTCCTGAACTCCAAAAAATGGGTGCTAAAATCAAGCAGAAAAACATCAATATAAAAATTGCAGGAGTCCCTTTTTTAAAAGGTGCTCAGGTTACAGCTTCTGATATAAGAGGGGGAGCCGCTCTGGTTTTAGCAGGATTAGCCGCCAAGGGAAAAACAGAGATACTTAATCCTCAACATGTTGATCGGGGATATGAAAGATTCGAAGAGAAATTAGCCATCTTGGGAGCAAAGATAAAAAGAGAGAAGGTTAATTAAAAATGAAAACCCTAAGTAAAAAGATAGGTATAGATCTCGGTACTACTAGCATAATAGTTTACGCTGAAGGAAAGGGGGTGGTATATCAAGAACCTTCAGTGGTAGCCATGGACACGAAATCAGAAAAGATTTTAGCCATAGGAAAAGAAGCTAAAGAGATGTTAGGAAGAACACCAAGAAGCATTAAGGCAATGAAACCAATGAAAGATGGAGTAATTGCCGACTATGACATTGTTGAACAAATGCTTCGCTGGTGTGTAAAAAAAGTATGTGGTAGGTGGGAACTTTTTCATCCTTATCTTATGATATGCACACCCACAGAAGGAACTTCTATTGAAAAAAGAGCAATTGTTAATGCGGGTATAAGAGCTGGAGCCAAGAGAGTATTTTTAATTGAAGAACCAAAAGCTGCTGCTATTGGAGCAAATCTGGATATCACCAAGCCAGAGGGAGCTATGGTTATAGACGTAGGAGGCGGAACCAGCGATGTAGCCGTTCTTTGTCTTGGAGATATAGTCACCGGAAAGTCTATCCGCGCAGGCGGGAATAAAATGGATGAAGTAATAATCAGGTACATAAAAAAGCAATATAATATCGCTTTGGGAGAAATTTCTGCCGAACTGGTTAAACAAAAGATAGGCTATGCTATCTCTCCCCCCGATGAAGAAATGGAAATAAGTGGAAGAGATTTAGTAACCGGCCTTCCCAAAAGGATTAAAATCACAGCTAAGGAAATATGTGAGGTTTTATCCGAACCTTTATCTTTGATAATTGATGGGGTAAAAAGTGTTTTGGAAGAAACTCCCCCCGAACTGGCAGCAGACATAATAAATAAAAGGATAGTTCTCACAGGTGGAGGGAGTCTGCTCAAAAACTTTGACCAACTTGTAAAGGAAAAAACTGGAATCTCTGCCCTATTAGCTGAGGATCCTGTCTCTTGCGTAGCTATCGGTACAGGAAAAACCTTAAAGAGCATAAAATTAATGAAGGACGAGGGGGTTGGGTAAAAAAAGCAAGTTTGTCTGTAAAATATGTGGATATACAAGTTTCAAGTGGATAGGTAAATGCCCTGAATGTGGTGAATGGGATTGTTTAATAGAAGAAAAAGAAATTAATAAATCATTTTTTCTCCCTTCCTCTTCTCATCCTAAGAAATTAAGCGAAATCCCAAATTATACGGAGGCTCGATATCCAAGCAAGATCAACGAATTTGATCGAATGTTGGGGGGAGGAGTTGTTCCAGGATCAGTAATTCTGGTAGGAGGAGAACCCGGTATAGGCAAGTCAACATTGCTTATGGAAGTTGCAGCAGGTCTATCAGCAATGGAATTTCCCATTCTCTATGTTTCTGGCGAAGAATCCCTACAGCAAACAAGAATGAGAACGAACAGACTTGGCATAGAATCATCTTCTTTATTTATCTTAGCGGAAAATAATCTTGATGCTATTCAAAAACAAATTAAGGATTTCAAAGTAAAAAGCGTTATAATTGATTCAATCCAAACAGTTTATCTTGATGATGTGAGTTCTTCTCCTGGCAGTATCTCTCAAGTAAAAGAATGTACTTCTTCTCTAGTAAGAATTGCTAAAACAGAAGGAATCGCAACATTCTTAGTAGGACACGTAACCAAAGATGGTTCTATTGCTGGACCTCGAATAATGGAACATATGGTAGATACTGTTCTTTACTTTGAAAGTAGTAAAGACTATCAATATCGAATCCTCAGGGTCATTAAAAACAGATTCGGCCCTACTTCAGAAATTGGGATATTTAAAATGGTACAGAAAGGTCTGGTAGAAGTAGTAGATTCTTCAAGCC
>CAZGDY010000041.1:0-13001 GCA_964524965.1 uncultured Clostridia bacterium | reverse complement strand
ATTTTCCAGTGGAAAGGAACATCTTTTAACTCTTTTAGCTGACAACAAACTACCCCAATTGGTTTAAATTGAGCAATCATTTAAGCCCCTTTCTTATTCCCCGTACGCCAAACTTTTCCTTTATTTTTTCTGTAGCTTCCTCCAGTTTTTCTATTTTTTCTTGAGGGATAAGTTGCATTTGTCTTTGTTTTGTTAAGTTGAAAGCAGTTACGCCAACAAGCCTAATTTTCTTAGATGAAAGATTAACTTTTTTATGGAGAAGTTTTTTTGTTCTTTGCCAGATAATCTGAGTTAAATTGGTAACCTCATCGTAAGTGTGACTTCTTGTAATAGTCGTAAAATCAGAAAACCTTATTTTGAGCTGAATTGATCTTGCCCATATATTTTCATTTTTTAGTCTTTTTGCCACATTGTTAGATAAGGTGTAAAGGGTTTTTTCTAAAATTTTTTTCTCGGATACATCATCAGGAAAGGTGATTTCACTACTTAGGGATTTTATTTTTCTTTCACTGATAACTGGACTCTCATCAATCCCCCGGGAAAGATTATATAATCTTACTCCCATTTTACCGAAAATTTTACTCAGTTTAGATAAAGACAATCTCCTCAACTCTTTTACTTTGAAAATTCCCATTTTCTGAAGTTTTTGCTCTGTTACCTTACCTACACCCCAGATTTTTCCAACAGCAAGATTACTTAAGAAATTTTCTTTCTCTTCCTCTTTTATCACTACCATTCCGTTAGGTTTTTTCATATCTGAGGCTATTTTTGCCAAGAATTTATTAGGGGCAACTCCAACAGAACAGCTAAGACCTATCTCTTTTTTAATACGCTGTTGAATTTTTTCTGCTATATTTTCTGGTTTTCCAAAAAGTTTTTCGCAAGCCGTTACGTCTAAAAACGCCTCATCTATGGATAAAGGTTCTATCTTAGGAGTGTAAGAGGAGAGAATTTTAAACATTTTATCCGATATTTCTTTGTATCTTTTCATCCTTACCGGAAGAAATACCCCTTGCGGACAAAGTTTTCTGGCTTTACTAATGGGTTGGGCACTATGAATGCCAAATTTTCTTGCCTCGTAAGAAGCGGCAGAGACAACCCCCCTTCTCGTATTTCCACCTACAATGACTGGTTTTCCTTTAAGACGAGGGTTGTCTATTTGTTCCACCGAGGCAAAGAAAGCATCAAGGTCGACATGGATTATCTTTTTGGTAGTCACTGAATTAACCTATTAGTTTATAATACCAGGGATTATGATTGTTGTAAATTATTTATTTTTAGAAATCTTTAAAATTGATTTTAGAAAAATTAAGAAAGGGAGTTGTTTTTAATATGCTGTTCAGGGGATTATTTTTTAGAATTTTTTCTTGATTTTTTCAAATCAATTTGTATTATTATGGCTGAATAGGCAAGGAAGGCGGTAAAAATGGGTTTTTTAAAAAAAATATCAATAAAAATAAAGCAGGCAGCAGAAAAAAGAGAACAATCCGATTTTATCCACTTTGAAGTAAAATGTAATAAGTGTGGAGAAGAAATCATTGTAAATGTTAATCGCAGAACTGATTTACAAAATTTATATCTTGAGCCAGGAGAAAAAGGAGTTGCTTTTAATTTAAAAAAGGAAATTCTGGGGGGAAAGTGTTCTAATCTCATGCGTATAAATGTTGATTTTGACAAAAATTACCACATTATTAATCAAGATATTAATAATGGTAGTTTTATAAAGTAGCTTACAACTAACAGGCAAAATAAGATTAAAGAGATAAATGAGGGGAGCTCTTTCTTTTTTCTAAGCTTATTAATCTTATAAATTACTCTTCTTATTGATTTTTTAAGTTAAGTTTACCCAGAAGATATTTTCTCAAAAGGTCAAAAGCAGCTTGAGAGCTTCTCCATTTTATCATGTCTCTGCCTCCAGAAAAATAATATCTTTGGCAAATTTTTCCTTCTTTAGCGTTTAAGGCAATATATACAAGTCCCACCGGTTTTTTAGGTGTTGCACCACCAGGTCCTGCAATACCGGTTATTCCAACAGATATATCAGAATTTGTTAAAGCTTTTATTCCTTTTGCCATTTCTTGAGCAACTTCCGGAGAAACAGCTCCCTTATCTTTTATTAGCTTCGGGGAAGCTTTTAGAATTTCTGATTTAGCTTCATTGCTGTAGCTAACAATGGCACATAATAAACTTGCAGAAATTCCTGGGATGTTAGTAAGGCGATTAGCTACCAGTCCTCCTGAGCAAGATTCAGCTATACTAATGGTCAGATTTTTCTTGATTAGTAGTTTACTTACTACCTCTTCAAAAGTTTCCTCGTCAGTACCAAAGATATACTCTTCCAGTTTTTCTCTTATTATTCTCTCCATATTTTGAATTTGACGAGAGGCTTTTTCTAAAATGAATCGTGCCGTAATACGAATATGCACCTCTCCTTTTTTAACCAGAAGGGCAACAGTGGGATTGACCTCAGACATTAAAGTGGCAATTTTTTCATTTACCTGAGATTCTCCCAGTCCCCAAACTTTTAAAGTGCGGGATTTTATTACCACCTGAGAGTGAATCTTTGTCTTAAGATATTGGATAAGCTCGGGAAGCATAGCTTTTAGCTCTTGAGGCACTCCCGGAAGTAAAATAACTACTTTATCGTTTTCTTCAATGATTATACCTGGTGCGCTACCTACAGGGTTGGTAATAATTTTTGCTGATGTGGGAACCATGGATTGTTTTAAAATAGCCTGTTCTGGTACTTTGTAACGGGCATATTTTTTTTTAATTCCCTGTAAAATATTTTTATCAAGGACAAGTTCTTTTTTAAAAAACTCACTTACTGCCTCTCGAGTGACATCATCCTCAGTAGGACCTATCCCACCAGAAATAATTATAAGGTCAGCTCTCGACAAAGCTTCTTCCAGAGCTTTTTTTATCCTTAATAAATTATCTCCTATGCTAGTTTTTTGAAAAATATTTATTCCCAGCTCACTCATTGCCCTTGCCATGTGGGCAGAGTTTGTATCGATGGTTTCACCAAGAAGCAGCTCTGTTCCTACACAAATAATTTCAGCTTTTATTTTTAAACTCCTTAAACTTTAGTTTTTTCTCGTCCCTCTCCTGATTTAATAAGGCTCCATCTTGTAAGATAGGGACCAACAATTTCTGTTATTATGGTAGTGAAAAGTAGTACGTTTATAACAATACTGGCAAGAGCCTTACCTTCTGCTCCGTATCCTTCAAATTGTCTTCCTACTACCATAGCTAAAGCTACGGCTACACCAACCTGAGGGAAAAGGGATAAACCAACGAACTTTCGGACAACTTTTGGGGCACCTGAGATTTTAGCTCCCCAGTATGCTCCCAGAAATTTTCCCAACATTCTTGCTCCAGCAGCAGCAAGACCCAGCATTCCGATTTGATAAATAAGTTTTACGTTTAAATAAGCTCCTGCTAAACAGAAAAATATTACATATAAGATGGGAGTAGAGTTACGCCAGGTGTTAGAAATTCGGCGCAGACGACGAGGACAAGCATTAGCGATAAACATTCCCAGGGTCATGTTAGCTAATAATTCCGAAAAACCAAATGAGAGTGACAGACCGATGTTAACAAAGATAGCAGCAATGACAATTATAAAAAAATCTACAGATGATTTTATCCAGCGAGAGGAAAGACTTACTAAAACTCCTAAGCCGCATCCTATGAGCAGTGCTCCAGAAATTTCTTTTACCGGTTCTAAAATCGCACTTAAAAAAGAAAAATGAAATTGAGGTACAATAAATATTTTAGCTATGGATGCGGCAAAGGCATATAACGCTAAGGCGATAGCATCATCTATAGCAACAACTGCTAAAATGGTGGTAGTTAATTCTCCTCTTGCTTTAAGCTCCTGAATGACCATTACCGTGGCAGCAGGAGCGGTAGCTGAAGCTACAGCTCCTAAAATCAAAGCTAAACTAAAGTTATTTGTAATTACTAAAACTACTAAGGTAACTAATAAAAATGCTCCAAATGCCGCCAGCAGCGATATAATGATAATTGGCTTTCCCAGTTTTTTAAGGTCGGAAATTATTAATTGTTCTCCGATGTTAAAGGCTATAAGCCCCAGGGCAAGGTCAGAAATAACTCGTGTTCGAGAAAGAATTTCCTCAGGAAATATTCCAGCCATCGAGCTTCCCATCAAAACTCCCATCACTACCCAGCCAGTAACAGCTGGCATTTTCCACTGATTAAAGAGTTTTCCTGCTGTAAATCCTAAGATAGCAGCTATTCCAATAAAAAATAATATATTCATTTGTTGCATTTTTGATTTTATTTTGTACGCTTTGCTAGTAAGTATGGGGCGAGATGTGCCAGAGTTTTATGGGGAAGCTGAATATAGTAGCAATTTCTTCTGTAGCTAATTGAAGATCTTTTTTCCACATGGCGATCATTCGCTCTATCTTTTCCTCCTTGTCTACCAGTGCGAAAATCACCTTGGGTTCCTTCTTTTTGCTCCCAATGGTTATTTGAAGTTCTTTAAAAAGAGGGAATTTAAAGGCAAGAATTTCCTTTAACTCTTGTGCTTCGCTGATAAAGACCTCTTCAACTTCTTCTTCAATCAGTGCTTCTAGAAATTCTTCCAAAAACATTATATCGTAAAGGAAAATACATAAAGTATACATTTTAAGTTAGGCCTTTGCAGTTTGAGAAAAAAAACTCATTGATTTTTTCCAGCCTCTCTTAAGGCCTCCTCAAGAATTAAAATAGCCTCATCTATATCTTTTTCGGTTACTATTAGAGGAGGCAGGAAGCGAAGGGTTTTACCTTTAGCCACATTGATAAGCAGTCCTTTTTCCTGAGCTATTTCTAATACAGGTTTTCCTTCGAATTCCAGTTCTACTCCTAACATTAAACCTTTTCCTCGTATTTGAGTGATAAATGAGAATTTTTTCTTTAAAATAGTAAGTTTTTCTTTAAAGTAGGCTCCTTTTTTCTCTGCTTTTTCCACTAAATTATCCTTTTCCATAATTTCTAAAAAACGCAAAGCTACGTAGCCTGTAAGTGAGCCTCCTCCAAAAGTTGAAGCATGGTCACCTGGCGAAAATACAGTTGCCACTTTATCTGTAGCAAGGATTACACCAATAGGAAGGCCCGCTCCCAGAGGTTTTGCCAGAGTCATGATATCTGGTTCTACATTATAGTGCTGGTAAGCAAACCATTTGCCTGTTCTTCCCAGGCCACACTGAACTTCATCAAAAATGAGAAGAATCTCTCTTTCTTGGCATAATTTTCTTGCCCCCTCAATAAAATTCAAAGAAGCCTCACATATACCTCCCTCTCCCTGGATCGGTTCCATAATCACGGCACAAGTTTTGGAAGTCATATTTTGCTCCAGTTCATTGAGATTATTAAAACTGGTGAACTTAAATCCGGGAGGAAAAGGAGCAAACCATTTTCTGTATTTTTCCTGTCCGGTTAATCCTACAGTGGCTAAAGTTCTTCCGTGAAAGGAGTTTTCCATGGCTATTATTTCATAAGCTTTTCTTTTATGACCAAATTTTCTTGCCAGTTTTATAGCCGCTTCATTAGCTTCAGCTCCGGAGTTACAGAAAAAAGCTTTGTCCGCAAAGGATAGCTGGGTTAGTTTTTTGGCTAACTTAACCTGAGATTCTATATGGTATAAGTTGGAGCAGTGAACTAAACGAGAAGATTGCTCATTTATTACCTCACAAATTTTGGGATGAGAATGTCCAATGGCCAGAACTCCTATGCCTGAAATAAAATCAAGGTATTCCTTACCCTTTTTGTCCCACACCTTTACTCCTTTTCCCCGGTCTATTACGATGGGAATGCGGGAATAAGTTGGCATAAGATATTTTTGTGATTCTTTAATAATTTGTTGACTATCCATTTTTGGAAGTGATTTTTCGAAATTCATTTTTCCCCCACTTTATAAGTTGAACGATAGGTATTTTAGATGGACATACATAAGTACAACAGCCACACTCAATGCAGTCCATTATATTAAACTCTCTTAATTTTTCCCAGCTCTCAGCTTTAATCAGTTTAGCTAACATTGTAGGCAAAAGGCCCACAGGGCAGTGGTCTACGCAGCGGGCACATTTTACACAGGGTTCTTCTTTCTCATCAGTAATTTCATCTTCTGTTAGCACTAAAATTCCCGAAGTTCCTTTTATCACGGGACAATTTAAGGTATATTGGCTTATTCCCATCATTGGTCCACCTAAAATTATCGCCTTAGCATTTTCTTTCAAGCCACACCACTCCAGAATGTATTTAATGGAAGTCCCGATAGGCACCAAAAGATTAGAAGGTTTATTAACCCCTGGACCGGTTATCGTGATGACTCTTTCTATGAGTGGTTTTTCTTTTTTGATAGCCTCACAAATAGCAATAGCTGTGCCAACATTACTCACAATTACTCCCACATCAAGAGGAAGGCCTCCTGATGGAACTTCTCTTTTTAAAATAGCTTTTATGAGCATTTTTTCCCCACCTTGAGGGTACTTTGTTCGCAGTGGCACAACTTTAATCTTATTTTCTCCTTTTACTATCTTTTGCATGAGGTGGATAACATCTTTTTTATTATTTTCAATTCCGATGTAACCTTTTTGTGCTCCGGTTGCTCTCATGATAACTTTTAAGCCGAATAAACAATCTTCCTTTCTCTCCATCATTATACGGTAGTCTGCTGTAAGATAAGGCTCGCACTCGCAACCGTTTAAGATTATGCTGTCAATATTTTTACCAGGGGGTGGAGAGAGCTTTACATGGGTAGGGAAGGTTGCTCCTCCCATTCCGGCAATACCAGCTTCTCTTACCTTACCTCTTATATCTTCAGGAGAAAGAGAGGATAAATCAACTTCTTTATTTGACCATTCTTTCTTTTCTTCCTCATCTTTTTCAATGATTATTGCTTCTGTTTCCCCTAACACTGGATGAGCAAATCTTTCAAGGGAGATTACCTGGCCTGATAGAGGGCTGTGAATAGGACAAGAAACAAATGCCGAGTTATCGCCGATTTTCTGGCCCTGCTCGACCTTTTCTTTTTTTGTCACCAGGGGCTTGCAAGGAGCTCCTATATGCTGAGAAAGTGGAATAATAACCTGAGAGGAAGCAGGAATTTTCTCTATTTTTTTATTCTTGCTCATTTCTTTTTTTCCGAGAGGATGGATACCCTGTTTGAAAGTTTTGGTTTTCATAAACACTCCTTTCTAAAACGCCCGATACATTTTATCAAAATTTTTAAGAAAAGACAAGGAAAATATTCCAATTTCAGGAAACTGGAGAGAAATAGTTGATAAAAATTTTTTCCTGTGATAAAATAAAAAAGAAGGAGTAGCTAATGCAGAAAAGAACACTGGGTAAAACAAGACTGGAAGCTTCCATTGTTGGCTTTGGAGGTATTCCCATTAGAAAGCTTCCCATGAGAAAAGCAAGAAGTTTAGTTGAAGAAGCTCTTGATAAGGGAATAAATTTTTTTGATACGGCTCAGGGATATGGAGACAGCGAACTAAAGATTGGAGAAGGAGTAAGGAAAAAAAGAGAGATTTGTATTTTGGCTACCAAATCTCCCTGCCGAACCTCTAAAGAGGCTTTGTCTCATGTTGAAAAAGCTCTTAAAAAATTAAAGACTGATTTTATAGACCTTTACCAGGTTCATAACGTGAGCAAATCTTTTGAATTGGAAAAAGTTTTATCTCCTCAAGGTGCCTTGGAGGGCCTTATCAGGCTTAAAAAAGAGGGAAAAATAAGACATATTGGTATAACCGGTCATAACCCTAAGCTCCTTCAAAAGGCAATTGAAAAAGTAGATGAGTTTGAGACTGTTCAATTTCCCTTTAATGTCATAGAGGATGAGGAAGATAAGTTTTCTCTTTTAAATGCAGCAAAAAAAAGGCAAATTGGTATAATTATTATGAAACCATTAGCTGGGGGGATTATCCCAGAACCTGAGCTTTCTTTACGTTGGATATTGCAACAAGGAGTAGATACGGTTATTCCAGGAATGGTTTTGTCTTCAGAGTTAAGGGAAAATGTTATAATTGGAGAAAAGCCTTATCCTTTGTCTTCTGAGGAACTGTCCCATCTTAAAAAGGCGGTTAAAAACATTGAAGATGAGTTCTGCCGACGCTGTTTGTACTGTATGCCCTGTCCACAAGGAGTACCTATTTATCTTATCCAGGAATTAGGGGATAAAGTAAAAGTACCGGTAGATGCCATTAAAGATATGTGCAAGGAGACATACCTTCGATTAAAAAGAAATGTGGAAGATTGTAAGGATTGCGGAGATTGTGAGGAAAAATGTCCTTATCATCTTCCCATAAGAAAGATGCTTAAGAAAAAACATGAGCTTTTAACCTCATAAAATCTTTTCAAATTTCAAAAGGAATAAAAAATGAAAAGAGTAACAAAAGTTGTTATTCCAGTGGCTGGTTTTGGTACCCGTTTTCTTCCTATTACTAAAACGCAGCCTAAAGAGATGCTTCCGATTATTGATAAGCCAACTATTCAATATATAGTGGAGGAAGCGGTAGCTTCGGGAATTAAAACAGTAATCCTGGTTACAAGTCAAAATAAAAGAGCCGTAGAGGATTATTTTGATCACAGCTTGGATTTAGAGAAACATTTAGAAGAGAGAAGAGAAATTGCTTTTTTAGATCAGATAAGAAAGATTTCAGAAATGGCTGATTTTATTTACATACGGCAGAAAGGCCCTTACGGTAACGGGACGCCTGTTCTTAATGCAGAGTCTGTTATTGGAGATGAACCCTTTGCGGTTATTTGGGGAGATGATTTGGTACAGAGCGATGAGCCTCGACTTAAGCAATTAATGAAGGTTTATGAGCGTTACAAAAGCCCTGTACTTACTGCTTATCCGGTTGATGATGAAGGGACAAAAAAATATGGAATTATCAATGGGGAAAAAATAGAGGAAAATGTTATAAAAGTTAAAAATATTCTGGAAAAACCTGGTCCTACAAAAGCTCCCTCTAGAATTGCCACCTTAGGAGGGTATATTTTAACTCCCGATATATTTGATGTTTTAAGAAAAACAGCTTTAGGAAAAGGTAACGAGCTTTGGTTGGTTGATGCCATTTTTAGCTTAGCCAAGAAAAGGCCTATTTATGCATCTCTTATAAAGGGAAAATACTACGACCTTGGTTCTAAAACTGGTTGGTTGAAGGCAAATATTGATTACGCTTTAAAGTACAAGGAAACTGCTACCTTCTTAAGGGACTATCTTGGGGGGTTGGTTAATGAATTATGAAGCATCTAAAAAATGGGAGCAAAATGAGTCTATAATGAGTTTAAAAAGAGATGCCGAGTCTATTTTTTATGCGGGAGTGAAGGCAGTTGATCCTTTTGAAGCAGTAAAGCGATATGTAAGAAGAAAAGAAGATGTATTAACCATTGCCGGTCAAAGATATTTTCTTAATAAGCTCAATCGTGTTCTTATCGTAGGATTTGGAAAAGCTGGTTTTCCTATGGCAAGGGCAATGGAAGATATTTTGGGTAATAGAATCAGTCAAGGAATTGTAGTGGTCAAAGAGGGATATGGTGGAGTACTCAAGAGAGTGAAAATAGTGGAGTCATCTCATCCTATTCCGGGAGAAGCTGGACTCAGAGCGGGGAAAGAAATAGTTTTTTTGCTTGAACAGGTAGAAGAAAATGATTTAGTTATATGTCTTATCTCAGGCGGAGGGTCTGCTATTCTTCCCGCACCAGTGGAAGGAATTTCGCTAAAAGAAAAACAAAAAGTTACCCAACTTCTTCTTGAGTGTGGAGCTTCCATTGAAGAAATTAATACTATAAGAAAGCATATTTCTTTAATAAAGGGAGGGCAATTGGCAAGATTATCTTTTCCGGCTCATCTTCACAGCTTAATTCTCTCTGACGTGGTAGAGGACAGGCTGGATACTATTGCTTCTGGTCCTACAACTCCAGATAACACTATTTACAGGGATTGTTGGGAAATAATAAAAAAATATAATCTTAAATCTCAGCTTCCGGCATCGGTTGTTATTCACTTACAAAAAGGACTGGAGGGAAAAATTAAAGAAACACCCAAACTAAAGGATTTGATTTTTAATAAAGTGAACAATTTAATTATCGGAAGCAATATTCTTGCTTTGAAAAGTGCTAAAAAGAAAGCGCAAAATTTAGGTTATAACACTCTTATCCTTTCCTCTTGTATCCAGGGAGAAACAAGAGAAGTAGCAAAATTTGAGGTTGCTGTGGCTAAAGAAATAATTCGCTCAAGTAATCCCCTCTCTTCTCCTGCCTGTATTCTTTCTGGTGGGGAAACCACGGTAAAGGTAAAAGGAAAGGGAAAAGGAGGAAGGTGTCAGGAGCTTGTTCTTGCGGCCTGCACCGAAATGAAGAAATTAGAGAATATCTTATTTTTGTGTGCTGGAACCGATGGAACAGACGGGCCAACTGATGCTGCAGGAGCTTTTGCTTCAAGTACTACCTGGGTGCAGGCCCAAACGGCGGGTCTTTCCCCTGTAGAGTTTTTAGAAAATAATGATTCTTATACTTTTTTCAAGAAAATAGGGGATCTTTTCGTGACCAGTCCCACCAACACTAATGTTATGGATTTACATATTATTCTTATAAAAAGAGATTAAAAAAGAGATAAGCCAAGACCTCCGTCCACAAATAAAATTTGACCTGTAACGTAATCAGATGCATTAGAGGCTAAAAATAGCACAGCTCCATTAAGGTCTTTGTCTGCCTGTCCTCCTCTTCCCATGGGAGTTTTCTTTTCCAGCCATTGGACCCATTCTTTGTCGGCGTATAATGATTTTGTCTGAGCTGTTTCAAAATAACCGGGAGCAATGCAATTAACGCAAATATTATTTTTGGCCCATTCTAATGCCAATCCCCTGGTAAGTTGAGCAATACCGCCTCGTGCGGCAACGTAGGCAATAACATTAGGTATCGCAAAACGACAAGTTTCTGATCCGATGTTAATAATTTTACTTTTTGTTTTGTTTTTTATCATAATTCGGGCTACCGCTTGAGCGCATAGAAAAGATCCTCTTAAAATGGTATTCATTACTTCTTCCCACTCGTTTATGGTTATCTCAAGGGCTGGTTTTCGGATAATAGTTCCGGCATTATTCACCAAAATATCTATTCGAGCAAACTTTTGGTTAACTTTATCAACCATATTTTGGATGCTTACAGGGTTTTGTACATCTAGTTTTAGAGGGAAAGATTCCCCTCCTTTTTTTCTTATTTGTTGGGCTGTTTGTTGAACGGTTTCCTCATTTCTGCCGGTCACCACAACCGTTGCTCCAGCTTCAGCTAAGGCTGAGGCCATCCCCCTACCCAGTCCTCTGCTTGAACCTGTAACAATGGCTACCTTATTTTTTAATGATTTACTGGAATGGGACATAAAAATCCTCCTTATTATTTTTTTGCTAAATTTTTTATCTGAGAGAGAACCTCATAAGTTATTTCTTTGTTCCACAGATAAAAAATAGAATTGTTTTGAAGAAGAGGTTCCTCCTTAAGTGAAGGGGAATATTTTTTTAAAGCTTGTGCAAATGCAAGCGTTCCGGGGATAGGTGAAAATTGAGCTATTTTTACTTTAGCACCTTGTTTATGAACAAATTCTATTGTTTTTATCACTTCTTTAATTTTTTGATGAGGTAATCCTACCATTATATACACACCTAAATCTTCTTTTTTATATCCGGCATCCGTCAAGTTTTTGATAGTTTTTATTAAATCTTTTTTACTGGTTTTATTCGATGAGTTTTTTTGTATTTCAGGGTCGGTTGATTCAAAAGATAATCTGATAGTTGTAAAATTAGCAGCGTAAAGAAGTTTAGCTACTCTTTTATCTATGAATTTTATATGTAATCCGTTGGGGGTATGAAATCTAATCTTTCCCTTAAATTTTTTTATTATCCCTTCAAGAATAGGGATTATGTGTTTTTGAGCATTTGCCAGGAGAGCATCGTCATAAAAGACAATATCCTTAATCCCAAATTCTTTTAGATAATAACTCATTTTTTTTAAGACTTTTTCGGGTTTATTCTGAGTGAAGCAGTTCTCTAATAGATAAGAAGCGCAGTAGCTACACCTAAAAGGACATCCTCTGGAAGTTAAAATAGCTACTGATTTGGGGTGAGAAAGAAGGTGATAAGCAGGAAAAAGGTCTTTCGTTGTTTTTGAGGAAAAAATTTTGGAGTAATTTCTCTTTACGCCTTTTATTTTGTCCAGAATTTTTAGGATAGCAATCTCTCCCCTTCCTTTTATAACATGGTCTGCTTTAGAGTGTTTTAGGGCATGTTCCCAACAAAGAGTAGCATAAATACCTCCCAGAATAACGGGAACAGAAGGGAATTTTTCTTTTACCCTTTTTATTACCTCAAATACTCCGGGGTACCAGTAGGTCATACCTGAGGTTACACCAATTGCATCGGGAGGAGTTACTCGACAAAGGTCTTCTTCAAATATTTTTAGAGGAATCCCATATCTTTTGTATTTGCGAGGTGCATTTTTTAAAAAAAAAGGTTTTTTGACTTCTTGAGAGAAAAATTTACCGCAATCATAAGCTTGCTCAGAAGGAAGTTTCTCGTATTGTTCTTTAAGAAGCGGATGATTCCTATCCAGGCAGTTTATTAAAAATATCTTATGTTCAAATTTTTCTAAAAAGGAAGCAATTCGCAACAATCCCAAAGGTTTTAGCCAGAGGTCATAGGCAGCAAAATCATATATCCAGGGATTGATAAGCAGTATATTCATAAAAGTATATAAAAATAAAGAATTTTTATTAAAGGTACCCATTAGATACTTTGTATTCTTGTTTTTGATAGCATAAGTTTAAAAATAATCAAGAGGTTCGTTGCGAAAAGAAGGGATGATAAATGAACAATTGTTATTCATTAGAACAATTTCAGTTTATTTTTCCTGAGTGAAAATTAAATTTATTGAAATGTTCTTTTATTTTATTCAAATTAAGCAGCTCAAATCGCTATTAACAATGAATA
>CAZGDY010000040.1:0-13129 GCA_964524965.1 uncultured Clostridia bacterium | reverse complement strand
CACGATTTTTTCTGGGAACGCAAACGATTTCTCACCAATGCTGTCTGGGATTATATTAATATGGCTTTTCCCCCTCATTTACCCTCTATCCAGCATGTGGTAATAAATTCCTCAGCAGACAATCAATTAAGTCTCAGAACAGGTATTTCATCAACTATAATTCCCAATGTTATGGATTTCCATAATCCCTGTTTTTTCGATGAATATTGCTTTGATATACGAGAATCCCTTGGTCTTAAAACTGATGAGTTTTTAATTCTTCAACCAACAAGAGTAGTTAAGCGTAAAGGCATTGAACATTCTATAGAGCTGGTAAACAGATTAAATCGATTGGGAATAAAAGCAAAATTAGTGATCTCTCATGCCTCAGGAGACGAAGGATATGAGTACGAAAAAAGACTACTCGAGTATTCCTCGCTTATGAGTGTCGACACATTATTTATTTCTGATATTATTAAACCCTGCCGAGGAAAAACGCCCAAAGGAAGAAAAATATATACCCCTCAGGATATTTATGCTCACGCAGACTTGGTAACTTATCCCTCTACTATTGAGGGTTTTGGTAATGCTTTTCTGGAAGCTATATATTTTCGCAAACCAATTGTAGTCAACAATTATAGTATATACGCCATCGATATTAAACCTAAGGGCTTTAAAGTAATCGAATTAGATGATTACGTTGATTCCAGGGCGGTTGAGCTTGCCAAAAAAATCCTCGAAAATCCTGCTTTAGCAAAAAAAATGGTTGAACATAACTATAAGTTAGGGGAAAGATACTATTCTTATTCTGTTTTGGAACAAAAACTCAAGATTCTTTTATCGAATTGCTTTGGTGGATAAAAACCTGATTCTGAACTAAAAAAAAAGAAAATTAGACAGCTATTGGAGTTTAAACATGTCAAAAAACTCTCATTCTGACAACTGGAAATTGAATCTCGCTGTGTACCTTGGAATGTTCAATATGGGTATGATATTTAGCATTACAGGTCCTTTGTTAGCACCAATTTCAGATTTTTTCCAATTAGAAATAGCCCAAACAGGGCTTCCTGTGGTAGCGATCACGGGAGGTTTCCTCTTAGCTACTATTTTTATGTCATTTCTCTGGGAAATCCACCGAGTTCGTTTATTATTAACTCTTTTCTCGGCACTTCTCGTGTTAAGTTTAATGACTCTCGCTTTTTTCCACATCAGCATCGAGGTTGTTCTTATTTTATTATTTTTTATGGGGTTTAGCCAGGGATTTTTGCATGTAGCTTTTGATACGCTTATCTCAGAAATTTATGAGCGAGAGCGAGCAAAATATCTGTCCATTTTGCATTTGTTTGTTGGATTAGGAGCATTTTTTAGTCCGGTATTGATCGGTATTGTTTTAAGTTATACATCACTTTGGTACTTAGTGTACCTAATTGTAGGGCTAATTAATGTGCCTCTATTTATAATTTTCTCCAATAAAAAATTATATCAAGGCATCGTCGTTCCTCAAAAAAAGGAAGTTACCCATAAGCCTTCCTTGAGACAACCTTTAAGCTCACCTTTTCTTTGGTTAATTGTAATTGTTATGTTTCTTGCTATGGGAACTCAAGTTTCTTTCACTTCCTGGCTTCCGGTATTTTTAGTCCGAGTACGACATCTATCGCCTGCCATGGCTAGCTATAGCGTATCTGCTTTTTGGTTAACTGTAATTATTGGAAGAGGGGTGTTTAGTCGTTTTCTCCACAATACCGATTTGACAATTTCTGTAATATTAGGAATCATTTTAGGTACTTTATTTGTTGGACTTAGTTTTTTAAGCACCGGAGTAATTTTTATTATTTTATTTGTGGCCTGCTCAGGGTTATTTATTTCTATAATCTGGCCTGCTTTAATGGCCATCGGTGCTAATGTATTCCCTATGCATATTGGATTCTTAATCGGAATTTTAAGTGTAAGCGCCAGTTCATCTATCATCTTTTTTTCTTGGTTAATGGGTCCTCTCTCTAAACTTTTAGGTCTTAACAAAAGTGTTTTTATGATTCCTATAATGGGAATCGGTGCTGCAGTTATCTTGTTTTATTTTCGTTATTCTACGAAGAAAAATACTGGGTAATGGTTCAGTTTTCTTAAATAACTCTTTTCTAAGAGAAACTTTCCCTGAACGATATTTTTTAATAGTTTTTTTTAAGAAAATTTAGCGATTGTAACCTCAGGCAAAAAAGCAGTAAGGCAGGAAAATTAAAATTTTTTATTTAAACAATTGGGTAATTACCGTATTTTAACAAATTTTGAGCCATTGCTTTCACATTTTCTGGCTTGCAATAAGCAGTAACGCCATTAGATGTTGCCAGAATATAACCCCCTCCCGGGGCGATTTGTTGAATTCTTTGCCGTACTTCATCAGCTGTTTCTTGGGCAGAGCCTTGGGTAAGTGTGTAATGAAGGTCTATGTTTCCCATTAAACATACTTTATCTTTGTAGTCTTTTTTCAATTGGAGAATATCCATTGGTCCTGGTTCAATATTTGCAATACCTTTCATCCCAAGTAAAAGCAGATCATCCAGGATTGGCAAAATATTTCCATCGCTGTGTAAAATCCAGGGCAATTTAATATTTGCTACTACTTTTTGGTATCGAGGCAAAAATATATCTCGGATAATTTGAGGAGAAAAAAGAGGACCACTTTTTCCAGCAAAATCATCAGAAACCACAACAATATCAAACCCTACTTCAGAAATATTTTTCATTACCTTTGCTGACCAATCAGAAAACATATCAAGCACGGCCTCTACAAGCATTAAGTCGTCGTAAAGCATTAAAGAAAAGTGCTCCATCCCCATACTAATGTAAGCATTGGCAATGCCCGCTCTGGTGTCAACAAGAGCAGCGTAATCTTTCTTATACCGGGCCAGAAATTCTCGTACAGGTTTATAAAGCCGATCATCATCAGGGTCAGGGAGTTGTTTACGAAAATACTCTAAATCGTCCCAGCTACGCAAAAGTCCCTCGCCCGTTGACACATCACTTATGGTCCATTGTTTCTTAATAAAGGATGGGGGACGAAAATTGTAACTAATATTATCCAAAGGAAGAACCTTTAAGACCTCTGGTGGTATTCTAGCACCAGGTATAGGAGTAATAGAGTGACCTAAAATTTTAGATGCTATCTGCCAATGAACATACTTTTCTACCCAGGGTACCCTGTCGGGCTCTTTACAATTAAGAGCTGTTAAAACTCGCTCTCGTGGTAACATTTTTTGCATGAAATCCTCCCTAACTTAGAAACTATTATTGTCTAACATCCAGGAGAATTTTCATTACCTCACCATCTTTTTTAATCTCTTCAAAAGCTTTTGATGCCTCTCGTAGAGGAAGGACATGAGAAATTATTAATTCTCCATTAATTTTATCTTTAGCAAGAATGTTGATCGCTCGGTCAAAATCTCCATATTCATAAACTCTTGAGCCTACTATGCTCAATTCCCTAAAGATAACTTCAAATGCACTTGCCGAAAAAACTTCTTGGTGTAGGGCCACCGAGATAATTCGTCCTCGAATTCGGACTAACGAAATTGCTTCCTGCATTGCGTTCTTTGCCCCTGCAACTTCAAACACTACATCAGTCCCGTTTCCTTTGGTCATCTCCATAATCCTCTCAAAAAGATTAGTTTCAAGAGGATTTATCACCGAAAAACCTAATTTTCGAGCTATATCTATCCGAAAATCATTCACTTCAGTGATGATAACATCAGAAGCACCAGCAATCCTTGCTACCTGAGCAATTAAAACTCCAATAGGTCCCCCTCCCAAAACAAGAGCACAATCACCTATCTTTAATTCCGATCGTCGCAGACAATGAACTGCTACGGCCAGCGGTTCAACCAAAGTCGCCACTTTCAGAGAGAGCCCGTCCGGAATTTTATGAACCATATCAATCGAAGCTCTTACATATTCGGCAAATCCTCCGTCTTTTTCCACACCCAGAAGCCCCAAAGATTTACATACATGAAAAAATCCACTCTTACAGGCATGACACTAACTACAAAAAATTAATGGATTGACTGTTACCCGATCTCCTTTTTTTAATCCATATTTTTTAGATGAATTAATTTCCATAATTTCACCAGAAAACTCATGCCCCGGAATCAGGGGTGGAGTTACCCGATGACTAAGCTTTCCATCGTAAATAACCATGTCCGTTCCACAAATTCCGGCATATCTCACTTTTATAAGAACCTCTCCCTCATTAAGAAGTGGTTTCTCCATTTTTTTAAATAGAAGATTTTCTTTACCAAGATAAACTATTGCCTTCATCACAAAAAACTCCTTGGATTATTTTTATTTATCGATTAACTATTTTTTGATTTTAGAATTGTTCAATTATATCTTGGGTAAGGCTTTTTGTAAAGCAGTACTTTTAGACCTCTTACTTCATAAAAAAACAATTTTATACACTATTTCCCTTCTTTTTTAAAAAAAGGAAATTATAGTACTTTAAGGGACTCCCCTCTTATCTATCAAAGAGGGAAAAAACAAGATTCTGGAATAACCAGACATCAAGTGTTAAAATATGCTATAATCCCTCATTTAGCTTCCATCCGGGTTTCGTTGCTAGTAACCTTGAGTAAAGAATAACGTAAGCATATAACAACAATTGTTGATCCTAAACTAGCCAAGGGAATAATGAAAACACCTTTATTGAGACCTAACATCTCAGAAACTGGACCGATTATTAATGGCAAACAGGTACACCCTACCCATCCACTGGCCGTTAAAACTCCGGTCATAAACCCAATATGATTTGGAAAAATATTTGCCCCTAAAGAAAGGATACAGGGAAATACAAAAGAAAAAAGCAAGCCGGAACAAGCCGCCGATACCACTATAAAAGCTACTCCCTCACTTATAAAGCTAAGGACGACAAATAAAACCGCTCCACCTGTCCCTATAATCAAAGAACCAGTTAAATCGCTCTTATAAAGAAACTGACTAAAAGAGGCTCTTCCAACAATCACAGCTAACCAAAAAACAGATACACTGTAACTGACCATAACCGGAGACATCTCTCGTACTTTAACTAAAAACACTGGGAGCCAGGAAGTGAAAGAAACCTGAGCTCCAACAGCCAGAAATACAACCACTATAATTAACCAAAAAAAAGATGAACTCAAAGGTTGTCGCAAAGAAGATTTATGAGCGATTTTATGCTTGTGAGAAGAAGAGCGACTACTAAATAAATTCTTTTTAGAAAAAACAACAGGGAGAGGAAGTGTAATTAAAGCTACCAGTAGATACACCACATACCATTGGCCGATATAAAATAAAATAGTGCCCACTAACAATGGACCGATAAAAGCCCCCACAGCGAAAAATGCATGCAAAAGACTTAAATGTTTTACTCTATTACGCCCGTATATTTCAGAAAAAAGTGAATTAAGACTGGTATTTGATAACCCCATCCCAAATCCCACTAAAAATAATAAAGCAAGTACAATTTCTATGTTAACATGTAAAAAAACAATACCTAATAAACTCACTAAAAGAAGTAAGACAGAAAAGGTCAATAATAAACGAGCTCTGTTAATATGCCAGACAAAAGAAATTACAGCACTTCCGGTCAACATTCCCGCAGCATTAAAGGCTACGGGAAATCCCACCTGAGCTATTCTTAAATGGAAAAATTCGGAGATAGGAACCAATAAAGGACCTAAAGAACCAATTATTGCTCCGCTGACGAGCATACCAAGACAAGCAAAAATATTCAATTGCCAGGGATTTAAAATAGGTACTTGAGTATATTTAGAGGGTGGCAGGGATGATTTTTTTCTCAGGTTCATATGATTGGTATTTTATAGATTTTTATTGTATTGTAAAATGCCCTGTCTATATAAAAAACAAACCATTTATCATTAAAGCATAATTGAAAAAATGGTGCAAAAAAGTCTTTCTTATTGAAATTATTAGCTACCAACTTTTAGTCAATAAAAAGAGGGTTAAATCTTTTGGAAACAATTTACATCGTTAGTCTTTAAACTTAATGTTTAATAAATTAGTGAAATCTATTAAATTCAATAAAGTTTTACAATGAATGCTTAAAAATATCTAAAAACCAATAATTATCTTTCATTATTGATCTGGCTTTATTTATTTTTATCTTTTTTTTAAAAAAGGGACCATCACTTACCAGGGTATGGTATTCGCCATTTTCTCCACAAAGATCAATGCTATTATTTTTTAAATAATTTAAAAAGAATTCATCAACTTTTTTACCAATCCATTTCTCACCAAATAATTCAGATTTAGCACTAATTATTATTGCCTCAAAACCAGCATTTATAAAATTAATAAGAATTTTTTCTGGATCTTTTCCCCATAGCGGCTCAACTGCTTTAATCTCTAAGTCTTCACAAACTCTCTTGGTCCACTTTTTGTGCTCTTCTAAATATATATCACCAAAAATCATACCTTCTACACCCTCAGAAATTAAACTTCTTACTGCTTCTTTAAATTTTTCTTCGTATTGCTCCCCATTAGTTTCTTTTTGGGTCAAAGTAATATCAATTGCCTCAGCTTGTGACTGAATTAATTTAGCCTCTGTCCCATGAAAGCTCACTCGTTTTGATTCTTTATTGATAAAATTCACCAAATGAGAAATGCGATATCCACTAAGAACTGCCCTATATAAGGCAAAACAACTATCTTTGCCACCACTCCATGACACAGCGTAACTCATAGAATTATCTCCTTCAGCGTATCCAAAAATCTCAAAACTATCTTCAGGGATAAGTCTTTTTAAACCAATCAATTAACTGCCGAGAAATACTTACTTTACCAGGGATAAGAGGAAGGCTGTCAGCTTTAAACCACCCTGCATCCACAATTTCAGTTTTATCAATTTTAATTTTGCCATCGGCATAATTGGCGGTAAAAGCAATCATAAGGGAATTTGGAAAAGGCCAGGATTGGCTACCAAAGTAACGTATATTTTTTATCTGAATACCAATTTCTTCCTTAACTTCTCTTTTCACGCATTCCTCAAGTGTTTCCCCTGGTTCCACAAAACCGGCAATAACACTATATAATTTATGAGGAAAACGAGGGGAGCGAGCAAGAAGTATCTGATTATCCTTGAGTACTGCTACTATGATCGCTGGAGATATGCGAGGAAAATTGATAAGATTACACTTGGGACAAATTTTAGCTCGTTCATTAGACTCAATTTTGGTGAGAGTTCCGCATCGACCGCAGTACTGGTGCTTTTGATCCCAATTCATAATTTGAATGGCGAAACCAGATATCCGAAACAACTCCTCGTCTATTAATCCGAAAAGTTGCCGCAGTTCTTGAAAAATCATACCTTCAGGAGGTGAGGCATCGGCAGTTAATTCTGCCGAATAGCAAGGACGCCCATTTAATCTCCCTAAGTACTGCTTTCTTATTGGCTTTAAAGCTAATGATTCAAAATGGGTGAGACAAGGAATTGCAGCAGCATTATCAAGTAGCTTAACCAGCAACTTATCCTGGCAAAAGGCAAACCACCATGTAAGTTCAGTTTTTTCTAACGGAGCATTAAGCGCTGGCATAAAATTCATCAAAAATCCTTTTTTAAAATAATGAGTTATTCAAATAAGCCTTTTATAGCCATTTGCTTGTCGTGTGCCATCCTGAACTTATAGAGCACCACTACAGCTTCATCATTAATTGCTTGAGCCGGAATCTCCAAATTCCACAACAATAAACCTTTTTTAAACTTGGTTTTTTGATATTCTGGATCCTGACTAATTTCTGGTACAGCTTTTAAGAGAGTAACTTGAACTGAACCATCGGGACTGTAAGGCATACGATCTTCTAAACTAAGCTTGATAATCTTTTTCCCATAATTAGATACGGTTAACTGATATTCAAATTCAGAAACGATATTACCACCTTCTATGTGTTCACTTTTTGTTGTTAACTCCTTGACAACTTGTACCTGCGGATCAACGCCAAACCCTGCTTTAAATTCTTCGCCACTGGCGATAAGTTCTATAGTTCCACGTCCTACAAACTCACCACTAAGATAAGCATTATAGGAACCGGGCAAAAACACATACGATGTTGTGTTTTTAACTAAAGCTTCCTCATAGACAAAATCAGTTAACACCGGAGCTACAATATGAGTAAAATGAGCAGGCATATTTTCCACAACGATCTGCAAAATCTGCTCATCGGTACGACTATTAAGGTTAGCTAAATGGGATAAACGATAGGTAACACTTACTCCTTCTAAGCGCATAATTCTCTTTTTTTCGGTTATAAATGTATCTGTTTTTTGAGTTAGCTCCAATACCTGCTCCTCCCCAGCAAAAACGTTTAACATACTGGAAAGCTCAAGAGAAGGAGCAGCCTCTTTTTGTGCCATAGAGCGCTTTTCGCGAAACATTCCTAAAGTTTGTTCAAGTTCTTCCATTTCCAAAACTTTTTTAGAACCCAGAGCTATCTCTAAAGGCTTAATTATTGGGGGTTGGGCAGTAAATGTGGGCTGAGTTGTGGAAAGTGTTAATTGCACATTAGTCCAGTCTTCTCCACTCATTTGTCTCACAATCGCATTATATTCAACACTTACTGTCTGGCGATTATCACTGGAACGTAAATTGTATTGAGGATACCAACTTACCTGATTTACCACATAGCACAAATTAATGGTTACGGGTTGGTCGGTATCCTTAGTGAGATGTACTAAGGCTTCTCTTTGGGTTTGAGTATAGCCTGCCGCAAGCTGAGAACGTTTGCGTTTAAGGAGATCAATTTGTTTTAAAGTTTCCTCACTTTTTTCCTGTAATCTCAAGTTCTCTTCTAAAAACTCCTCATGTTTTCCCAGACCATATTCAGTGAGTTGCCTTAGTTCTTCAAACTTCAAAACTCCTTCTTGAAGTTCCATATTAGCAGTGCGAGCCGTAAACTCCTCTAATTTACTGATAATTTCTTCTTTGAGCTGAAGTAATTGCTGAGATGCCTTAAACTGTCTTAACTGCTTTTCCAGTTCAATAATTTCCTCGTCAATAACTCTTATTTCTGGTCGTGTTTCCCCGGTAACTGCCCTGGTGCGATAAGTAACAGAATGAATCTTGCTTTTTCCTTTTGATTCAGCAGACAAGGTGGCAGGAATTATCTTTCCTGGTAAATCAGTGACCACAATTTCCAAAGTTCCCTTGGACCCCTCAACTTTTATTGTACGGGTAACAAGAGCTTGTTCTCTGTAAACGGTCACCTCCGTTACTTTCCCTTTCGTAGTTGGTGTTGCCTGAGATATGCCAGCTGCAAAAATTACTATCAATGCCGCCATCAAACAAATTCTCAATACTCTCATCTTCATTATAGGAACCTCCTAACTTTACGATATTATTTAAATAGTATATCGGAAACTCATTTTTTGTTAAATCTTTCAAAATATATTTATTGACCTTGAGAACATTTATCCTATACTTTTAAAAGGTAAAAAGGGAGTAAGATTGAAAAAGATAAAATTCTTGGGAACTGCCGGGGCAAGAATGGTTATGATAAAGCAATTTCGCTCTTCGGGAGGGATATGGATGAGGTTGGAAGATACCAACATTTTAATAGATCCCGGACCGGGCTCTTTAGTAAGATGTACTAAATCACGTCCTAAACTTGACCCCATGAAACTTGATGCAATAATCCTGACCCATAAACATCTGGATCACTCCGGCGACACAAATGTGATGATTGAGGCAATGACTTGGGGAGGATTTAAAAAAAGAGGAGTTTTTTTCGCTCCTCAAGATGCCTTAAAGGGGAAAAATGTTGTTGCATTTCCCTACTTACAAGGGTTTCCTGAAAAAATAGAAGAGCTCAAAGAAAAAGCTAATTACAAAATAAATGATGTTTTCTTTAATACTCCCATAAAACACCAGCACGGGGTAGAAACTTACGGCTTAAACATTAGCTTTCAAGACTCAACCATTTCTTTAATTACTGATGGGCTTTATTTTGAGGGATTGGAGAAGTATTATCCGGGAAAGATACTCATTGTAAATGTAGTTAGACTCAAACCCAGAAAAGATCTTGAGCATCTTAGCCTTAAAGATGTTGAGAAAATAATAGCTTCCAATAAACCCGAACTTGCTATCTTAACTCATTTCGGAATGACCATGCTCCAGGCAAAACCCCGGGAAGTAGCTAAAAATCTTCAAGAAAAATTGGGAGTAAAAGTCATCGCAGCCAGTGATGGAATGGAGATAAATCTTGATGAATACCGAAAATAAGAAAAAAAAGAAAAAGGAAATTATCGTAAACCTTATCTCCCTTGGTTGTCCCAAAAATTTAGTTGATAGTGAAGTTATTTTAGGAATTTTAGGAGAAAAAGGCTATATCCTTACACCTTCTCATCAACTGGCCGATGTTTTAATCATCAATACCTGCAGCTTTATTCAGGCCGCAAGAGAAGAAAGTTACCAGATTATTTCCAAGATATCAAAACAAAAATCTCCTCAGCAAAAACTAATTGTCTGTGGTTGTCTTTCCCAACTGGAAAAAAGGAAGTTATTTTTTAAATTTCCGGCCATAAATGCTCTTTTAGGAAGTGCCGATTTCTATCGTATCGAAGAGGTTATCAATGATATTTTCAGTAAAAATGAGCCTATATTTTCCGTATCCAAACCCAAATTTATTTATAATTCTAATTTTTCAAGATTAGTTTCTACTCCCCCTGGTTACGCCTATCTAAAAATAGCCGAGGGTTGTTCTAATCGATGTTCTTATTGTCTCATTCCTCAATTAAGAGGAAATTATCGAAGCAGAGAACTAAATGATGTATTAACAGAAGCTAAAAACCTGGGAAAAATGGGAATCAAAGAACTCATTTTAACCGCCCAGGATACTACTTTTTACGGCTGGGATAAAGGCGAAAAATCTTACTTTTTTACTTTACTCAAAGAATTAGAAACAATTCAAGATATAAAATGGATAAGGTTACTTTACCTCCATCCTCTTCATTTTGATGAGAAAATAACCTCATTAATAAAAAAGTCTTCAAAATTATGCAAGTATTTTGATATCCCCCTTCAACATACTCACAATCAAATTCTCAAGCTAATGAAGCGCCCTCCTTTTGAGGTCGCCTTAGAATTAATAAATAAGCTAAGAGAAGCTATCCCTGAGATTGTTCTTCGTACTACTTTGATGGTAGGCTTTCCCGGAGAGAAAGAAAACCACTTTGAAAAACTTTTAAAAGATGTCGAAAAACTACAATTTGACTGGTTAGGAGTTTTTAGCTACTCCCGAGAAAAAAATACTCTTGCTTACCCCCTACCCTCTCAGGTTTCATCTCAAGTAAAAGAAAAAAGAAGAAAAACTATTTTTGAAATCCAAGAGAAGATAACTTTAAAGAAAAATCAAGAACGAATAGGAAAAATTTATCCGGTGATGATTGATTATGCTGTTAATTCCAGCTCAAAAGAGGGACAAGGACATACCATTTTTCAAGCTCCTGAAATTGACGGAAAAACTTTTTTCACTAATCCCTTTCCTCCTGGAAACATCTTTCAGGCGAAAGTAAAAAAACTTAAGGATAGCTTTGATATCTTTGTCCAATAAGAGGTAATATGGCCCTGATAAAGATAAATAAAAAGGAATACCAGATTATCGAAAAACCCCAACCTCATATTCTTGTTCCTACAAAAAAAGAGCTTCACGGATGGTGGCCCGGTAAAAGAGAATGCACAGCAGAGCGCCTGCTTATTAATCCCTACAATGGATGTGGGATCGGGTGTTTTTTTTGTTATGCTCTTTCCTTTCCCGGATATTTTCAACTTTTTAGAGAAAAAGGAATAATCACCGTAGCTAAAGATTTTGACCAGGTCATTGCCCAGCAACTTGACTCTATAAATCTAGCATCCTGTGGCTATTTATCCCCTGTAACGGACCCTTTTCAGCCTCTTGATGAATATTATCAATTATCCCAGAAAATTATTCAGGTATTTGTGGAAAGAAATATCCCGATAGAGTTTATAACTAAAGCTAAAATTCCTTCCCCTATTATTGAAATTATGAAAAATCAACCCCACTCCTTTGCTCAGGTATCAATACTTACTCCCCGGGAAAATTTAAGAAAAATTCTGGTTCCGGGAGGAGCAGTAACTGATGAGCTTTTTGAGAATATAAAACGTTTATCAGAAAATGGGATATTTTCCGTATGTCGTATTGACCCTATTTTTCCTTACGTAACTGATGAAATAAAAGATATCGAAGAAATTATAAAAAGAGCAACAGATTCTGGCTGCACTCACATAGTAACAAGTTGTTTTGATATCCCTTTTAAAATATTTGATAATATTATCGAAAATATAGATAAAAAATTTGGCGTAAGAGCAAAATGGGACTATAGAAAGCTTTACAAAGAAAGAATAGACAATTATTTGCATGCTGATATTGATTACAGAAAAAAAATATTTGATAAGTTACGAAATATTTGCGAGCAAAAAAACCTCACCTTTGCTCTTTGTATGGAATATGAAATGACCGATGGTAAGCCTCGAGGGTTAAATAGGGAATTTATGAGCTCTGTTAATTGCGAGGGAATAGATATTCCTGTATATAAAAGAAAAAAGGATAAATTTTACCCAGCAACCGATTGTAAGGGCAACTGCCTTTCCTGCACTACTGCTCGCTGTGGTATAGCTGATCTTGCGATGGGGAAAGAAGGAAGTAAGGTTAGCTGGAAATTAAAAGATTACCGCAGATGGTCAAAAAAAGAGACCGGTTTATTTATTTGAAGTTTAAATGTTTTTTTATTCCCTTATTTTCTTAAACTCCTCATTAGCCTTTTTCACTCCTTCAATAAACTTTTCCCATTCATCAAATTTGAAGGCGCAACTCGCTGAAACATCAGAGGAGGCAATGTAAAGACCTATTTCTTCTTCCTCCATTTCTACGCCCATTGATAAAAACTCTCCTATTTTTTGTTGAGATAAAAGCTCTTTTTTCATTGTCTTTTCTCCTTAAAAGGGAAACTTCCAGACATTTTTCACCAACTTTCGGCCAATGTATTTATTCTTAGCTCTTCTTACTATCCTTTTAGGATCACCACTGGAAAGTTTTTCGATATCATTAGCTGCTCTTGCTAATTGATAAAGAAAGCTTGTTGTTTTACTCAATT
>CAZGDY010000039.1:0-13808 GCA_964524965.1 uncultured Clostridia bacterium | reverse complement strand
GATTTGATAAAGTTTTTCCTCTGTTTTTTCTAAATCAGCATCTCTTAAAATCGCTGATGCAGCCAAAGCATGCCCTCCTCCTCCAAATTTAGAAAGAATATCATCCACATTAACAGAAGATAAACGAGAACGAGCCATTATATGAATTTTATCCCTAAAACGCACAACAGCAAAAACTACATCCGGATTCTTCAAATTAATAAACTTACGTAAAGGAAGTGAAAGCCCTCCCACAAAATCTTTAACCTCCACTGTTATTAATACTATTTCTACCCCATTTATGGATACAGTCCGAGCTTTTTCAAGAAAATCTTTCAATAAAATATCCTGCTTTTCAGTTAAATTAGGATTAAGAAAACTGGAAACAAATTCAAGCTTAGCTCCTTTGCTCAAAAGATAAGCTACCGAATTAAAATCAAGGGAAGTAGTAGAGGAAAATCTCAGAGAACCTGTATCTTCATATATTCCCAGACTAAAAAGAGTTGCTTCAAAAGAAGTGATAGGAATTTTTCTTTGTTTAATTAAATCTACAAATATACTAGTAGTTGCACCCACCTCTTTAGATATTCCTGCGTCTGCTTTGATGTCTTGAGGATGAGAAGGATGATGGTCATAAATATGAATTTCTATTCCTTTTTTCCCAATCAACTTGCTGAATTCTCCTATTCTGCTAACCCATTTGGTATCAACCAGGATGAGTTTTTTTACTTTCTTAAAGTCTTCCTGATTAAATTTCTCAATGGGGATCATCCATCGGTAAAGACGCATAAAGCCTCTCACTTCTCGAGAAGGAGAACCAGAAAAATAAAGCTTAGCTTTGGGGTAAAATTTCTTAGCTGCAACCATGGAAGCCAGGGCATCAAAATCACAACCTGTATGCGAAGTTATTAAATTCATTTTATTGCCTTAAGCTCTGGGATGATATTTTTTGTAAATTTTTTTTAATCTTTCCTGAGTGATATGGGTGTAGATTTGAGTAGTAGAAATATTTACATGGCCCAAAAGCTCTTGGACAGAACGTAAATCAGCATCTGCAGAAAGAAGATGGGTAGCAAAAGAGTGTCTTAAAGTATGGGGTGAGATAATTTTTTTTATCCCTACTTTTTGAGTATATTTTTTTACCATCTTCCAACAAGACTGACGAGAAATCCTTTTCCCATAACGATTAGAGAAAAGAGGAGAATTTCTGTCTCCTTCTTCTTTTTTCCTTAAATATCGCCGTATCCATCTTATAGCTTCTCCACCCAAAGGAACCATTCTCTCACGAGAACCTTTACCCTGTACTTTCAACCATCCTGAATTTAAATTTGCATCTTTGCGATTTAAACTGGTAAGTTCAGATATACGCAAACCCGCAGCATAAAGACACTCCAAAATAGTTTTATCTCTCAAGCCAACAAGAGAGTCAATAGATGGAGCTTCCAATAATTTTTCCACTTCCGTCAAAGAAAGGTAAACTGGAATTTTTCTTCCCCGTCGGGGAGAAACAACAGCTTGAGCAGGATTCTCGCTAACAATTCCCTCTGCCAACAAAAAACGGTAAAACATTCTTATAGCTGACAATTTTCGTGAAATGGTAGATGTTAATAACCCTTTATTTCTTAAAAAAAATCCATACTTCCCCACTATTAAAGAAGAAACTCTGAATATATCAGAAGGTAGCCATTTCTTAAATTGGCTCAGATCTACTCTGTAGGCAGAAATGGTATTAGTAGAAAGACCCCTTTCTACACGAAGATAATCAATAAAAGAATCAATTGAAAAATTAACTGGACCTTGAGGCAAACCTCCACCCCTCCCTTAATGAATTTTCATTGACCTTTAATAAATCAAATTTATCAGCAGATAAAACCTCTTTCAATGATAAAATAAGACTTTCAAGAGATACCGTCTCCGAAACGTAAGCCCACACTCCAAGAGCTACCATGTTAGCCGCTTTTGCCGTTCCCAGTTTCTCTGCAATATCGTTAGCGGGAACCTCCGTTATTTTAATTCCCTCTCGTTTAAACTTTTCTTTGGTAAGCGAGCTGTTAACTACTACCTGAGATTTTTTTTTCATAGGAGGTAAAAATCTTTTTACAGCAGGATAACTCATTAATATCCCACTCTGGGGATGGGAAATAATAGGTGAGGGAATCATAGAATTAGAAATTATTACTGTACAATTAGCTGTTCCACCGCGCATTTCAGCTCCGTAAGAGGGATAAAAAACAACTTTTTTGCCTTCTTTTAAACCAGCATTAGCAAGAAGTTTACCGGCAAATATTATTCCCTGCCCACCAAACCCAGCTATTAGCACATCACTGTACAATCTACCCTCTTTCTAAATTAATCTCTTTAATAACACCTCTGGCTAAATCCTTCCCTTCTTCAATAATTCTTTCCAATTGAGTGCTTTTAGACGCTTCTGCATAAACTCTTACTTTGGGTTCAGTTCCCGAAGGTCTGATTAAAAGCCAACTTTCATCTTCCATCACAAATTTAATTCCATCGATAGTTATTATCCGTTTTAGGGGGACGCTCCCCAAAGCAGAAGGAGGGTTAGAAGTTAGTTTTTCTACTACTTTTTCTTTATCTATATTTTCCTGTTGAAAATCAACTCTTTTAAAAAAAGATTTACCAAATTTTTTCTCCATATTATCCAAAACGCTGGACAAAGACTTTCCTTTTTTCGCTAACATCTCCACAAAAAGCAGACAAGACAGGATGCCATCTCTTTCTAGCAAATGTCCATAATATCCATAGCCTCCGCTTTCTTCTCCACCAAAAATAACTTTCTCTTTACGCATTTTATAAGCAATATACTTAAACCCTACCGGTGTCTCCTCACAATCAAGACCAAACTTACGACATATTCTCTCCGGCTGGTACCCAAGAGAAACTGTTTTTGCCACTTTCCCTCTCATATCCCTTTCCTCCACCAGATATAAAAGAAGAAGAGAAAAAACTTGAAGTGGAGAAAGATATCTCCCTTTATCATCTACTATCCCTACTCTATCGGCATCTCCATCATTAGCAAAACCTATATCCGCCTTCTGGGCTATAACCTCTTCCTTGAGTTGACCTAAGTTCTGTTCAATAGGTTCAGGGTTTACGCCTCCAAAGCCAGGATTGGGTTTAGGATGGATGGTAGAAATCCGACAGTTAGAATTTTCCAAAATTCTCTCCAGAAGTCCGCTTCCCACTCCCCACATTGGATCGTGAATTATTTTAAGATCTGCTTTGTTTATACAGTCCATATCTAAAAAAGAGGTAACTTTTTTTAGATAGGAAGATAAAAAATCGAGTTTTTTAGCTAAATCTCCTTCTTCTGCCTTTTCCCAGGATAAAGACTTTACTCCATTTTTATTCAACATAGACTCAATTTGTGTCGTTATTTTAGATATAGCACAGGTACCAAAAGAGCTTTTAATCTTTATTCCATTAAAACAGGGAGGATTATGAGAAGCAGTGATTACTATCCCTCCTAACAACTTTTTTTCCATCACTTCAAAAGAAACAGCCTGAGTAGGAACATCGCTTTGGGAGAAAAACACCTTGATTCCATTTCCTAATAAAACTTCGGCAACCCTTTTGGCAAAATCTAAGGAGAGAAAGCGAGTATCATAACCGATAACAATGCCTTTGCTTATTTTTGGTTGAGTTTTATAATAATCGGCAATTGCCTGAGCTGCAATGGCTACTCTTTCAAATGTAAAATCATCAGCAATAACTCCTCTCCACCCATCAGTACCAAACTTTATTGCTCTCATATTCTCCCCTCCTCCTAATTTTCCCTTGGTTACTTTTAAATACTATCAAAAAAGGGGTGAATGTCAAAAAACAAAAAGAAAAAGAGAGAAAAACTACTTTTTTGACGGAATATAAGAAATTGCTATTTTATTAAGGGGGGAAACTTCAATGGATGTTGTAGGTTTAGGAGCTTTAAATCTTGACTTCATCTGCCAGGTTAGTTTTGACGATTTGCCAATGGTGGAAAAAGGAACAGAGAGAAAAATTACTACGGGAGAGCTTTCCCTTATAAATAAGTTTTTGAAAGATAAGAACAAATCCATTATTAAAAGCGGAGGAGGATCGGCTGCCAATACTATTTATTTGCTTTCCAAAATGGGAGTTTCCTGTGGATTTATAGGTAAAGTAGGCAAAGACAAGGAGGGAGATTTTCTTCTGCAAAATCTAAAAGAAGCAAAAGTTGATACAAGCCAGATTATAAGAGAGGGGAAAACTGGTATTTGCTTCATTTTGGTCGACAAAAAAGGAGAAAGAAGCGTACTCATAGTTCCTGGTACCAACGATACTTTAACCGCCCACCAAATAGATGTAACCTACATCAACAGAGCAAAGATTCTTCATACTGCCTCTTTTGTGGGAAAGGTTTCCTTTCAGACTCAAAAAGAGATAATTTCAAAAACAAAAATTCCACTGAGTTTTGACCCCGGTCAACCACATGCCAGTAAAGGATTAGATGAACTTCTTCCTATTCTTAAAAAAACCTTTATTTTGTTTTCTACCCATAAAGAAATTGAGCTTATCACCAGTCAAAATTTCAAAGAAGGGGCTCGTAAAATAATAAGAAACGGCACAAAAATTGTAGTCTGTAAATTGGGAGAAAAGGGGTCCTGGATAATTTCTCTTAAAGAAGAATTATTTGTTCCCGCTCAAAAAATAAAAAGTATAGACACAACTGGTGCTGGCGATGTGTACGCGGCTGGTTTTCTCACCGGAATTTTATACAATCTATCTCACGCCGAATGCGGAAAATTGGGAACGTATGCTGCTGGGGAAAGCATAACTGGATTTGGCAGGTTAAATTATCCAGGGAAAAATTTTCTTGAGGGTTTTCTCCAAAAAGTAGGAGTAAAAAATGTCTTTTAAAATTGGTTGGTTCTCCACAGGTAAAGACGAACAGGCTCTTACTCTTCTCCAAAAAAGCTGGGAAGCAACAAAAAAAGGAAAAATAGGAACTATCAACATTTGTTACGTTTTCATTAATAAAGAAAAAAAAGAAGAGAATGAAAGCGATGCATTCATTAAGTTGGTTAAAAAAATGGAGATACCCCTTATATCTTTTTCCTCAAAAAAATTCAAACCTGAATTAAGAAAAAGAGCACTTAAAGATATTAGAAAAAATAGCAATTTTCAATTAATCAATCAATGGAGAATTCTTTATGATAGAGAAGTAATGAAAAGAATCCAAAAATATCGGGTAAAAACAATTTTCCTTGCCGGATATATGCTCATTTTGGGAGAAGAATTGTGTGAAAAATTTCTAATATTAAATCTCCATCCAGCCCTCCCCGGTGGACCAAAGGGGACCTGGCAAGAAATTATATGGCAACTAATAAATAAAAGAATAAAAGAAACAGGGGTAATGATACATCGGGTTACTCCGCAGTTGGATGCGGGTCCTGCTGCGGTATACTGTAAGTTTCCTTTAGTGGGGGAAATATTTAATCCCTTATGGAAAAAAATGGAAGAAAAATTAAGGGAAAAAACACTGTCTCGAATCCAGCAAGAAGAACAAAATAGCGAGCCTCTTTTCTCAACTATAAGAAAAGAGCAGATAAAAAAGGAAGTACCTCTTGTTTTAATCACTTTAGATCTTTTATCTCAAAACAAAATAAATATACAAAATTTAAAAGAACCTATTTTTGTAAAAATATAAGGAAAGTACTGCTTATCTAAAACAAAAAGTAAACTCCTTGGAGGTCTCAGAAAAATGAAAATTCTGTGCATAGACTGTGAAGGACCTATAACTCTCAATGACAATGCCTTTGAGATATGTCAGCATTTTCTTCCCCAGGGAGAACAATTCTTCAAACTTATCAGCACTTTCGATGACTACCTTGTTGATCTAATAAAGAAAAAAAAGTATCAGGCTGGAGGTACTCTTAAGTTAATCACTCCTTTCCTTAAAGCTCATAAAGTTACTAATGAACAAATTAAAAATTTTTCCAGAGAAAAATTACGAATTATTGCTGGAGCAAAAAAAATGCTAACTAAGTTACAGCTTCAGATGAACGTATTTATAATAAGCACCAGCTATACTCCTTATATAAACGCTCTTTGCGAAAAAGTTAATTTTCCCTTAAAAAATACATTTTCTACCTTCCTTGATCTTGACAATTTCCCTTTGTCCGAAAATGAAAGAAGGAAGCTACTTCACTTCTACCAGGAAATAAACACTCTGCATCTTTCTCCTTTAGGTAGAAAGAAAACAATCTCTTCTCAACAGGAAAAAACTATTTACAAGCTAAATAAAATATTTTTTGAAGAACTCATCTCAATGGATTGTTCAGTGATTATGGATAAAGTAAATCCCGTGGGAGGAGAAGAAAAAGAAAGAGCAGTTAAAAAATCAATCAATGAAGCCCAGGAAAAAACTGAAAATACTATTTACGTGGGAGACAGCATAACCGATGCCAAGGCTCTGAAGTTCGTAAGAACAAACAAAGGAGCTTCTCTTTCTTTTAATGGCAACATATACGCGTTAAAAGAAGCCGAATTTGCCTGTATTTCCTCTCACACTTACCCTCTTTTTTTAGTAATAAGGATGTTTGAAAAAAAAGGAAGAGAGGGTGTTCTCGAAATGGCTTCCACCTGGCCTCAAATATTAAGCGAAAAAGAAAAAGAAAAGTTAACTTATTTAGCTCCTAATAGTGTTTTTGCCCCACTCAAAAAAAATAACTTTACCTTTCTGAATCAGCTAAGTCAAGAAAGACGAAAAAAAATACGGGGTGAAAAAATAGGCAATTTGGGATGAGAGAATCCTCTATTTTAGTAATTGAAGCTAAAAAAAATAAATGTTCAGATTACTAAATTAGAAAAACTCATATTCCCTCAGGATTTTTATCTTTATACCGGCTCTACAAAACTCATTTTTTCCTTTCAGAACCAGAAAAAGGAATTACCTTTCTTCGACAAAACAATTTCTTCTGCTTGACCCGAGCATAAAATATGATAAATTTTTGGAGAATTAAAATAAAAAAAGTAAATAACAAAAATAATTATAAGCTGATAATTTTTCAAAGGAGAACCCCATCGCTAGAATAGAAATAGATGCAAACATGTGCAAAGGATGCAGTTTTTGTGTACAATTTTGCCCATATGGCCTAATCCATCTTAATCCCAATTTTAATTCTCGGGGATACCATCCGGCAACTTTTGAAGAAAAAGAAACTAACAAGTGCACAGGTTGCGGCATATGCTTCTTGGTTTGCCCCGACATAGCCATAACGGTTTACAAGGAGCCAAAAAAGAAAAAATGATATCTTATTTAGAAGGAACCTTAAAGGAAAAAAAAGCTCCCTGCGTCATTGCAGAGGTAAATGGTATTGGATATGAGATAAATGTACCTTTTTCTCTTTTTCAGCACCTACCATCACCAGGACAAAAAATAAAAATATATACTTACCTGCATATGAGGGAGAACGGTATAACGCTTTACGGTTTTCTCAATCCAAGCGATAGAGAATTTTTTTTGAATCTAACTTCTCTTTCCGGTATCGGTCCCCGTTCTGCGCTTAGAATGCTTGCTAAAATTACTCCCTCACAATTTAAAAAAACCATTATGGAAAAAAATATCACCCAATTAATCCACACCCCCGGAGTTGGAAAAAAAACTGCTCAAAGACTCATTTTAGAATTGGGAGAAATCATGGAAGAAAACGTTCCTTTTCTGGAAGAAGATAAAATCTATCATGACGGAGTAACTGCTCTCATCTCTTTAGGTTACACTCGAGCCCAGGCTCAAGAGGCAATTAGTAAAGTCTTCAAAAAAAATAGCGATATAAAAAATGATCTAACCAATTTAGTTAAGGAAGCCTTAAAATATGCATAATAAAGGACAAAAACTAACTACGCCTCAACTTCGAAAAGAAGATAAAGGATTAGAAAATACTCTTCGTCCCCTAAAAATAAGCGAATTTGTAGGCCAAAAGAAAATAAAACAAAAACTTGATATATTTGTAAAAGCTGCTCAGAAAAGGGGTGACCCTTTGGACCACACTCTTTTATATGGACCACCAGGATTAGGTAAAACTACTCTGGCTCATATAATTGCCCAAGAAATGAAAGGAAATATTCATTCAACCAGTGGTCCAGCTATCGACCGGCCGGGAGACTTAGCTAAAATCCTAACCAATACTCAACTTCAAGACGGAGACATTTTATTCATCGATGAAATTCATCGTTTATCCTCTCAAGTAGAAGAAGTACTTTATTCAGCTATGGAGGATTTTGAAGTGGACATAGTTTTGGGTAAAGGAGCCAGTACTCGCTCTATAAAAATTCCTTTACCCCATTTTACTTTGATAGGAGCAACAACCAGAGCAGGTCTTCTTACCTCACCCTTGCGCAGCAGATTTGGAGTAATAAATCGTCTTGATTATTATGACATAGATGATCTTTTTGCTATTATCTTTCGCTCTTCTCATATCCTGAGAATTAAAATAGAAAAAAAAGGGGCAAAAGAAATAGCTAAAAGATCCAGGGGAACCCCTCGAGTCGCCAATCGAATTTTGCAAAGGGTAAGAGATTACGCCCAGGTAAAAGCAGAAGGAGTTATAACTAAAGATATTGCCAGGGATGCTTTAGTTATATTAGAGATTGACAAAAAAGGCCTTGACTCTATGGATAGAAAAATTATTCAGGTAATAATTTATAAATTTGGAGGGGGGCCTGTCGGTCTTAAAACTTTAGCTATGGCCGTAAGTGAGGAACCAGATACCATAGAAGAAGTATACGAACCTTACCTAATCAGAGAAGGATTAATAAATCGCACCCCTAAAGGAAGAGTGGCTACCACCCTTCTGTATGAATATTTGAATGAAACTCCTCCTCCTTCTTTGCAACAAAAACTCAGTTTTTAAGTTATTACACCAATTTTATAAAAATTAAAACCCTAAGTACTTTTATTTGAAGAAGTTTTTGAAAGATTTTTGTGCCGGGGAAAGAGTTTTTTAAAAAGAGGAATAATTACTAACAACAAACCGTAACTTAAAATTGAGATAGAGCCTGCCAGAACAAGAGTCCCTAAAAAAAGAGATTTACTTATCTTAAGAATATGTTCTAAGTTTAATATCTCCCAAGATAGAGTTAGGGGAGTTGCTTTTAAAATAAAATTACCTAAATAGGTGCCCCAAATCATAAAAAATGGAGTAGTTAAAGGGTTAGAAACAAAGGTTCCCAAAACAGCAGTGAGTCTGCTAGCTTTAAAAGCAACCGCTATGGGCAAAGAAAATAAGATAGCAAAACCAAAAGTAGGCAGTACTCCCCAAAAAATACCAATGGCAAAACCCCGAGCCAATTTCTCTGGAGAATCATTAGCCAACACTGCGCTTTTAAATAATCTCTTTAACCTTTTCCAGTAATTTTCCTGTTGGTAAGTTTTCTTTGTGCCCATAACTCCAGCCTTTGCAAAAATTATTGTACTATATTACCCGAGAAAAACAAGTCCACCCAAATTCGCTTGACTTTTTGGTGCACTCTCTTTATAATTCACAAAATGCTAGGCTGGGAAAATGACCTTTCAGCAACTTATATTAAATCTTAATCAATTCTGGCAAAAACAAGGATGTCTTCTGTGGCAACCTTACGACATAGAAAAAGGGGCTGGAACTTTCAACCCTGCGACTTTTTTAAAAGTACTTGACCCTGAACCTTGGAAAGTTGCATACGTGGAACCTTCCAGACGACCAGCTGATGGTCGCTACGGACAAAACCCAAATCGCCTGCGTTTGCACTATCAGTATCAGGTTATCATAAAACCTCCCTCGGAGAATATCCAGGAAATTTATTTAGATAGCTTAAAAGAGATTGGAATCAACCCCTTAAAACATGACATCAAATTTCTTGAAGATGATTGGGAATCACCTACTTTAGGAGCCTGGGGATTAGGCTGGGAAGTTAGGTTAGACGGAATGGAGATAACTCAGTTTACTTATTTCCAACAAGCAGGTGGCGTTACCCTAAATCCTGTTTCTGTAGAGTTAACCTATGGTTTAGAAAGAATTGCTATGTGCATCCAGAAAGTGGACAACGTATTTGAGGTATTATGGAACTCTCAGTTAAAATATAAGGATATACATCTTGAAAGTGAAATTCAGTACTCGCAGTACAATTTTGAACTTATAGACGTTTCCCAGCAAATCAAGCTCTTTCAAATATATGAAAAAGAAGCTAAAAGGATTATAGAAAAAGGACTTTTCTTGCCAGCTTACGATTACGTTTTGAAATGCTCTCATACCTTCAATCTGTTAGATGCTCGAGGAGCTTTAGGAGTTTCTGAAAGAGAAAGGTATATTAAAAGAGTCCGCGAATTGGCTAAGAAATGTGCAGCAGCTTTTCTTGAAAGTTGGAAGGAAAAACATCAAGAAAAACTCCCCTTAAGCTCGTAGGAGAAATATTTATGGAATCTGAAGCTATTCTTGAATTAGGAGTAGAAGATTTACCTCCTAAAATGGTTAAGACAACTTTAGAGCAATTCCAGAAACTGGGGAAGATTTCCCTAAAAAATTACCAAATAAACTATGAAAAACTTTCAAGCTGGGGTAGTTCTCGCAGACTCATTCTTTACATAGAGGGAATAAGGTTAAGGCAAAAAGACACCACCAAAAAAGAGATAGGTCCACCCAGAAATATAGTTTATGATTCTAATGATAGATTAACTCCGGCTGGAAAACATTACATTGAGGCAAAAGGAGTCGATGAGAAAAACCTGGGAATAGAAACTCTGAAAAAAGGAGAATATGTATACATAAAAAGAACTAACAAAGGAGAAAAAACTATTTCTGTTTTGCCCGTTCTCTTTAAAGAACTTATAAATAATCTTCAATTTTCCAAACCTATGAGATGGAAAAAAGAAAAATTTTCTTTTGGACGTCCTCTTCGTTACGTTCTCTCTCTTCTTGGAGAAGAGACAGTTGAATTTGAAATTGGTGGAATTAAAACAGGAAGAAAAACCAAAGGTCACAGATATCTTCATCCTAAGTGGTTTGAGATTCCTAAGGCTTCCAGTTATCGGGAAATAGTGCGCCGAGCAAGTGTAATTATTGATCCGAAAGACAGAAAAAAGAGAATTAGTAAACAAATCGCAAAGATTATCTCCCAACTCCAGGAAAATGGGTATAAAGCCCAATTTGTAAAAGACGAAAAACTTCTGGAAGAGCTAAGTTATCTCGTTGAACATCCCACTGCATTTTTGGGAGAATTTGATCCCCAATATCTATCCTTGCCTTCTTTTATTCTGAAAGCTAACCTGGCTGAATATCAAAAACACTTTGCAGTTACTGACGAGAAATCTATTTTACCGTTTTTTATTGGGATAAGAGAAGGGGGTAAATATAACCTCCAAGGAGTCGTAGAGGGCAATGAAAAAGTCCTTCACGCCCGCCTTAACGATGCCCAGTTTTTCTACCAGGAAGATAAGAAAATTCCTCTTGATGAAAGAGTTCCCTTCCTAAAAAAAATTATCGTACAAGAAAAACTGGGAAATTACTATGACAAAACAAAAAGGTTAATTGAACTTACTGAGAAAATCTCCTTAGAATTTAATGTTCAAGAGAAAGTAAAAGAGAAAATAAAAAGAGCAGCTTATCTTTGCAAGGCTGATCTTTCAACAAATATGGTTAGAGAATTTCCCCAATTGCAGGGAATTTTAGGAAAAGAATTTGCTCTTTACTTTGGGGAGGATTCTTTGGTAGCGCATGCTATTAAAGAATATAGAAAACCTCGTTTTCCTGGAGACGCACTCCCCCACTGCTTAGAAGGAGCTGTCTTGGCAATTGTTGATAAAATAGATACTTTAAGTGGAGCCTTCTGGGGAGGTTTTGTTCCTTCTGGCTCTGAAGATCCCTGGGGATTACGCAGAGAAGCTCAGGGAATAATAGAAATAATTCTTGATAATAAATTTAATATCGAGTTGACGAAGTTGGTAAATGAAAGCATGAACCTTTACGGAAATGATGAGAAAGAACCGCAAAAAAAACTAAAGCAATTCTTAGATGCCCGAGTAATTACTCTTTTGCGAGAGATAGGAATAAAACCCGATCAAATCAACGCTGCTGCAAAAATAAATAAAGATAACCCAACCGATTTTACTTCAAGGGCTAAAGCTTTGCAGAGCATTGCTTCTGAAAAAGAATTCCAAAAACAAATAATAGCTATAATCAGATTACTTAATATATTAAAACAAGCTAAAAAATGGGGAATAAAAATACCCTTAAAAATTAATGAGGAAAAATTCGAAGAAAAAGAAGAAGTAAATCTTTATCAACGCTGGGAAAAAATAAAAAGAACTGTGGACAGCTTTTTAAATAAGGGAGAATATGTAAAAGCTTACAAAAATTTATCTTTTTTAGAGGAACCTATTCACGCTTTTTTTGAAAAAGTTCTGGTAATGAGCAAAGACCTTGAAGTTAGATTAAATCGTTTATCTTTGCTTTTAGATATTGGCTCCAGATTCCTAAAAATAGCTGATTTCTCCGAACTGCAGATAAATAATGCTTAGAACTTGAAAAGCGTAACTGGTTTAATAAATCGGTAGATTTTGTCCTACAAATAATTTTCCTCACTTTTTTTATTCCTCACCATAGTTATTTATCAATAAAGTATTACTTCAAAAAAAACCAAACAATGAAAAGGAGAATAATATGCCCTTTGTGGGAATCGAAGCATTTGACCCAAAAAGAATTATATACTTTCTTTCAAGGGAACAAGAATTAAAAACTGACGAATGGTGTATGTTCAAATTCCTGGGGGAGTGGGAAATTGGAAAGATAAAATTCTGTGTAGAAAAAGAACATCCTGGAGAGGAAACAAAAATAAGAAAAGCAACTCTTGCAGATTTAGAGGAATTTGAAAAAAGAAAAGTCATAGCAAAAAAAGCTAAGGAATTTGCAATTGAAAAAATAAAGGAATACGAACTATCCATGAAACTCACCTCTACAAAATACCCTCTGACCAAGAAAAAAATTATATTTTACTACACAGCGAAAGAAAGGGTAGACTTCAGAAAATTAGTCAAAGAACTGGCAAAAGAATTTAAATTGCGCGTCCAGATGCAACAGATAGGAGTAAGAGATGAGCCTCAAATTTTAGGAGGAATAGGCATTTGCGGAAGAGAAGTTTGCTGTGCCTGTTTTTTAGGAAAACACAAAAATAAACTACCATCAGTAACTCTTGAGGCAGCTCGCCTTCAAAATCTTCCCTTGATTTCATCTAAAATATCTGGCATATGCGGAAGATTACGCTGTTGTCTTAATTTTGAACATTCCGTGTACTCTACCCTTATTAAAGAATTTCCTCGCATCGGAAAAGAAATAAAAGTAGGGGAAGAGAAAGTGAAAGTAATAGGCTGCAACCTTCTAATAAGAACTATCACCATAGAAACCCCTGCTGGTCTCAGAAAAACTATAACTGAGGACCAATGGGGGAAAAAATGAAAGCTCTTGCTCTATTATCTGGTGGATTGGATAGCATTCTATCGATCTGCATTGTCAAAGAACAGAAAATAAACATAGAGGCAGTTTGTTTTACCTCTACATTTTTTGACGAAAGTAAAGCACAAGAAACAGCAAAAAATTTTAAAATCCCTCTTATCACCATAAATATTACCCAAGAACTTCTCTCCATTATTAAATCACCTCCTCACGGTTTCGGAAAAAGAGTCAACCCTTGTATTGATTGTCATCTCCTTATGGTGAAAATTGCCGGATCTTTAATGAAAACCACAAAAACAAAATTCTTAATCAACGGAGATGTTTTAGGAGAAAGACCAAAATCCCAAAATAAAAAAGCTTTATCTGTAA
>CAZGDY010000038.1:0-14019 GCA_964524965.1 uncultured Clostridia bacterium | reverse complement strand
ATACAATAGAGGTAAATTGATTTGGATGTTTCATAAATTTAGAAGGTGCGGTGATAGCCCGAGCAATTACGCTCCCACCCAGAGAGTCAGAGGGAACGGTACGATAAAAATATTGGCTATCAGCTTTATCAAGCTCAGTCGTACCAGCGGTAGGAGATATCATTGGTATTTTATTTTCCTGGATAATTTCTTTGAGAGCAAAAAAAGAAAGAGAAGTTGGTCCAATGAAAGCTATAATTTCATTATCGTTAATTAATTTTTTACTTACTATAGCAGCAACATCACCTTCACCTCTCGTATCACCTTTGATTAAAGTGATTTTACTGCCCAGTATACCTCCCTCATTATTTATTTTCTGGGTAATCATTTCAATTACCGAAAATACTTCTTTTTCTATCCAGGAATATTGGCCGCTAAACGGTAATAAGATGCCAACAGGTAGATCGTGTTTTTGCCCAGGATAAACCCCACTTCCAATAAAATAATCGGTTCCAGGAATCATTTCCACATAACCTATTTTTTTTTGCTCTTTTTTTGTTAAAGGATTTTGCCAGTAGTATTCTACGAATCCACCCCCTTTTTCTGCTGTTTGTTTTAATTCTTGGATAACGTATTTTCCTTTGCTGTCCTGATAATTAAAAAGATTTTTGTCCGGAAGTTCAAATTGAGTGGCATGGGCAATGCAAACACAGTTAAGGTCATACGCATAAAAGTAACCCGAATTATCCTTATAAAAACGAATGGGAGCAATGAATTTGTGAATGAGCTCAATACGGTTTTTTTCTTCAAGGACATTATTTAATACTCCTCCGAGTCCTGTTGCAGCAGCGTGAACCACGGTTGCGGTGATTTGCTTTTCACACTCAAGATCTAATTCAGTACATTCTGCTATTCCTGTTGTTCCTATAATGAAAACAAGAATTCCTAAAAAAATACCAGTCAGTGGTTTTTTCATTTTTATCCTTTATTCTTTTTTTGGGAACTTTACTATTGGATTTCTATTCGCTTCCACTTCATCAATTCTCCGGATATGAGTTGTGTGAGGAGCCTCCTTTACTAAAGATGGATTTTCCTCTGCCTCTCTGGAAATCTGTAAAAGTGCATCAATAAAAATATCTAAGGTTTCTTTGCTTTCTGTTTCAGTAGGCTCTATCATCAGAGCCTCTTTTACTATTAGAGGAAAATAGATGGTAGGAGGATGAATTTCAAAATCAATAATACGCTTGGCAATATCTAAGGCCCTCACTCCTGTTTTTTCCTTTTTACTTTGGGCAGAAAGAACACACTCATGCATACAAAATCCTTTATAAGGGGAAGGATAGTGATCTTGAAGTTTTTTTCTAACATAATTAGCAGAAATTATAGCATTTTCACTTACCTTTTTCAATCCTTCTTCCCCTAAAATTTTTAGGTAACAATAAGCTTTTACGGCAACCTTTAAGTTTCCATAAAAAGACCTTACTTTTCCTATAGATCGGGGGGTCTGATAGTTAAAGTAATACTTATCTTCTTTTTCTTTTTCTATAGTGGGAACTGGCAGATAAGGAATCAGTTTTTCTTTTACTCCCACTGGTCCTGATCCAGGTCCTCCCCCTCCATGGGGAGTGGAAAAAGTCTTATGGAGGTTAAAATGCATCACATCTACTCCAAAATCCCCCGGTTTTACAATACCCATAAGGGCATTTAAATTTGCCCCATCGAGATATACAAATCCACCTTTTGAATGAACTATCTTTGTTATCTCTAAAATATTTTTCTCAAAAAATCCTAAGGTATTGGGAACAGTGAGCATTATGCAAGCTACTTTCTGATCCATCATCTTATAAAGATGTTCCAGGTCTACTTCCCCTTCCTGATTAGATTTAATTTCTATTGTTTTAAAACCGGACAAGGATGAGCTTGCTGGATTTGTTCCGTGAGCAGAATCGGGAATTAAAATTTTATTTCGCTCCTCTTTTTTATCTTCAAAGTATGCTCTTACCATTAACATACTGGCAAGCTCTCCATGAGCTCCGGCTGAAGGTTGAAGGGATATTTTTTTCATTCCGGAGATCTCTTCCAGCATACTACACAATTCATATAAAAGCTGAAGAATTCCTTGAAGTGTTGATTGGGGTTGAAAGGGGTGAATTTGGGAGATTTGAGGAAGATTAGCTAAAACTTCATTTATCTTGGGGTTGTACTTCATGGTACAAGAGCCCAAGGGGGAAAAGTTAGTATCTATAGACATATTTTTCTGAGAAACTCTGGTAAAATGACGAATAAGCTCGAGTTCACTTACTTCAGGAAGACTTAAATTGGTTTTACGCATAACTGAAGAAGGAATAAGTTTTTCTATTTCTTCTTTTTCTAAATTAATCTCAGGTAAAGAAACGGCAGATCTTCCTGGTTTTCCTTTTTCAAAAATTAAAGACTCTTTATCCATTTATCTCTCCCAACAAGGAAGCTAATTTGTCCATCTCTTCTGTACTTCTTTTTTCGGTAGTGCAAAAGAGAAGGTAGTTTTTAAGCTTAGGGTAGAATCTTTCAATATCAACTCCTCCCAGGATTTTTTCTTTCAAAAGTTTTTCCTTTATTTTTTTAGAAGATACAGATGTTTTTATCACAAATTCTTTAAAAAATGGGGAGGAGAAAGGACAGGTGTATCCAGGAATATTTTTTATTTTTTCTCGTAGATAATGGGAGTTTTTAAGACAAAGAAAAGCCACTTTTTTTAATCCTTCCTCTCCAAGACAGCAAAGGTAAATACAAGCCCTTAAAGCATTTAAAGATTGATTGGTGCAGATATTGGAGGTAGCTTTTTTCCTTTTGATGTGTTGCTCTCTTGTTTGAAGAATAAGGGTAAATGCTCTTTGTCCTTTTTTGTCTTTTCCTTTCCCTACAATTCTTCCCGGCATTTGACGGATAAATTCTTTGCGGCAGGTAAAAATTCCCAGAGTTTCTCCCCCAAGGTAAGGAAGATTCCCAAGGCACTGACCTTCTGCAACAGCAATATCTGCATTGTACTCCCCGGGAGCAGATAAAATACCCAGAGAAACAGGATCACAATTCACAATAAAAAGAGAATTTTGTTTGTGAACAATTTCCTCTATTTTTTTCATTTCTTCTAAACAGCCAAAAAAGTTAGGGTGTTGTACAATAACTCCGCTCACCTTTTCATCCATTTCATCCTCAAGCTTTGTAAGAGATAATGTCCCATCTTGGGTGTAGGGGATTTTGATAAGCTTCACCCCTAGAGTTTTTAGATAAGTTGATATAACCTGAAGGTAATTTGGGTGAAGAGTCTCAGCCACCAGAAATTTCTCTTTTTTTTTCAAGCGGTGGGCCATTAAAACACCCTCTGCCAGAGATGTTGCCCCGTCGTACAGGGAAGCGTTTGATACATCCATCTGGAAGAGGTTAGATATAAGTGTTTGGTACTCATAAATTATTTGCAATGTTCCTTGAGATACCTCAGGTTGATAGGGAGTATAGGGAGTGCAAAATTCTGAGCGGGAGGCAAGATGCTCCAGGGCTGCAGGAATAAAATGCTCGTATATTCCTCCCCCCAGAAAAGAGGTACATTCTTCCATCGACAGATTTTTGCTGGCTAAAGCTTTTATATTCTTTCTAAGTTGCATCTCTGATATACCAGAGGGAAGATTTAAAGAGGGAAAACGAATTTTTTCAGGGATGGTGAGTAAATCATCTATTGACTTTACCCCAATTTCAGCCAGCATTTTTTTGCGGTCATCATCAGTATGGGAAATATAAGGTAAATTCATTTTTTATCATCCTTTAAAGATTGCTCCAGAGCTTTGTTTCTCGCAAGGACAATTCATCTTATTTTTTGTCTTCTTACGATAAAAAAAGTTTTCTTTTCTTACCATTGCGGGTAAAACGGAGCGACCTGTTTTTTTATAATACTTCTTTTTGCTCTGTCCATTCCAGTCCATGAGCTTCGGCTACTGGTTTGCAGGTAATCTTTCCTTTTGTAATGTTGAGCCCCGTAGCAAGAGCCATATCTTCAATAAATGCTCGGGGGTAGCCTTTATTCGCTATTTTAATGATGTAAGGTAAAGTAGCATTGGTCAAGGCTAAGGTGGAAGTTCTGGCATAAACTCCCGGTATATTAGGTACACAGTAGTGGATAATGCCCTGTTCAGTAAATGTTGGGTTATCGTGAGTGGTGGGACGAGTGGTTTCGATACATCCTCCCTGGTCTACAGCCACATCCACAATGACTGAGCCTTCTCGCATTGAGTTGAGCATCTTGCGATTTACAAGACAGGGAGCTTTTGCTCCAGGAATAAGTACTGCTCCAATCAAAAGGTCAACCGAGGGCAAAATTCGCTCAATGTTGTAAATGTTGGAATAACAAGTGGAAACATTAAAGGGGAGTATATCATCCAGATAGCGCATTTTATAAGCATCCGTATCCATTACAATCACATCTGCTCGCAGTCCACTAGCTATTTTAGCTGCATTCATCCCCACTGTTCCTCCCCCTAATATCAGAATCTTAGCTGGCAGAACACCGGGGACCCCACCCACAAAGATACCTGTCCCACCTTTATGTCTGGCAAGAAACCAAGCTCCTATTAAAGTTGCACTTCTTCCTGCTACCTCACTCATAGGAGCAAGAAGGGGAAGTCTTTCCTTATCATCCTTCGCTGTTTCATAGGCTACTCCTACTATTTTTCTTTTTAAAAGAAATAAGGTAAGATTTTTATTTGCAGCCAGGTGCAGATAGGTAAAAAGAATCTGTCCTTCTCTGAAAAGATCAAACTCAGAAGGCAAGGGTTCTTTCACCTTTACAATCATCTTTGCTTCATTAAAAATATTTTTTTTATCTTCCTGCAAGCTTGCCCCTACTTCGCTATACTCATCATCAGAGAACCCAGAAGCAGTGCCGGCTCCTTTTTCTATCAAAATCTTGTGCCCCTTTTCCATTAATGCTTTTGTACCAGCAGGAGTAAGAGCTACTCTCCACTCCTCGGTCTTTATTTCTTTCGGTACGCCTATTATCATTTTTTTTATCTTCTTTTTTTAACTTGCATCTATTCTGGGAGCTCTTTTGTCTATCCGACATACAATTTCATAGTCGATGGTACCTGTCTTTGAGGCAAGCTCATCTACCGAAATCTCTTCACCCTCCTGACTGACAAACTGACAAAAAGAATGGCTTCATTCCCAATCTTGTGCTCACTTGTTTTTCAGTTTATTCTTGTTCCTCTTTCCTTTTCACTAATTCCCCGTATTGTTGGTAATCCATGAGATTTTTGAGTTCATCTTTATTGCCTAACTTTATCTTGATTAACCAACCTTCTCCATAGGGATCATTACTAATAAGATCCAATTTTTGGGACAATTCTTTGTGTACTTCAATTACTTCGCCACTAAGAGGAGAGGTTAATTCAGAGACAGCTTTTACTGATTCTATACTGCCAAAAACAGAACCTTGAGTGAGTTTTTCTCCTTTGGAAAACAATTCTATGTATACAAGGTCAGCAAGCTGCTTTGACGCATATTCAGCGATTCCCACAGTACCTATATCTTTCTCAATTCTTACCCATTCATGAGTTTTAGTGTATTTTAGATCTTTAGGATGCACCCTTTTTCTCCTTGCATATTGTTTTATTTCTCCTCCGGGAAACGGGGGAGAACTATAGCCTCTTGAGAGAGAATTTTTTTGCTATTTTCACTCAAATTTTGGGCAGGCTTTTCCTTAATCTTTCCATGGAGGACAGGAAATATGGTGATTTTCTCTCCCTCCTCAATTCTCGCATCAATGTAGGCAAGCCCGATCTGAGAATCTCCTGCCAGGACACAGCTGGTCACTATTCCCACATCTTTTCCTTTTTTGTCAACTACAGGATCCTCTCTTCTTATCATCCTACTAAAAGATGATTTTAGCTTGAATCGTATAATTTTTTTTCCTTTTTGTCTCTTTTTCTCCTTTTCCAACAATATCTTTCTTCCGACAAAAAAAGGCTTGTGGAACTTCACAAAATGCCCATAGCCTGCTGCGACAGGATCGATTTTGTATTTTCCCGCCAGCTCGTGCCCGTGCAGGGGAAGTCCTGCCTCTACTCGAGTTGCATCTCGTGCACCCAGTCCGCACGGTTTGAGACCAAGTTTTTGACCTTCCTTAATAATCAAACTCCAGATAAATGGGCCGTCTTTGGGGTGAAGATAAAGCTCAAAACCCATCTTTTCTCCTGCGTACCCTGTATGAGAGATTATGATATCTTTTCCGGCTAATTTCTCTTTTATGAATGCATTTTTCTCTAAGGATCTTATCTTGCTTTGTAATACCTCATCCTTAGCTAATTTTTCTAAGACACAAAACGAGTTAGGACCCTGAAGAGTAATATCTATTTTTTGCTTCTTTCCTTCTGAGGGGTCCTTTAAATTCCTGATACTTACTAAGGTTTTGATTTTCCTTACAGGATACTCCTCATCTATGAGGTATTTTTTGGAGTGTACCGCTTGTAGCCAATAGAAGACCTTTCCCTGATTATTAGCATTGCAGATGATCATGTACTTTCTGTTGCTCTGACAATAAATTATGATATCATCGATCACTTCACCCTCGGGGTTAAGAAGAAAGCTATACTGGGACTGACCTGGGTGTATCCATCTTGCATAATTTGTGGAGACCGCATCTACAAAATCGCAGGCATTCTCCCCTTCTATTTCAATAATTCCCATATGGGTTACATCAAAAAGTCCAACGGTTTCTCTTACCGCTCTGTATTCTTCAGCAATACTTGTATAGTAAAGAGGCATACGGAAACCGGCAAATCTGGTAAACTTTGCTTCCAATTTTTGGTGTTCACCATAGAGGAAAGATTTTCTTATTTTTTCCTCTCCCCTGTACGAGAATCGCTCTTTTTTTTTCTGTGTAGGTACTTTTTTTCGGATAAATAAATTTTGTCCAATAAAATATGGTTTGGAAAGATCGAAAAAGGAGGGAAATTTATCGTGTAATCCCAGAACATCTATTTTAAGACCTTGCCCAAGATGTTCTTTTAATTTGTCAAAGCTGATGTATAAATTTTTTTCCAGTTTATGGTCTGTATTTTCTTGATATCCTGCTAATTTTTCTACCACTACGGGGCCCTGGATTTTAGCAAAGATATCCTCCAAATCAAAAATGATATAACCGTCTGAGAGACCTTGAAGCCAGGTTTTTAATCTTTCAACCTGAGTGCTGGCAAGTAAATACTGATCTTTCCCCTGTGCATCACAAGGCAGATGCAGTACTGAAACAACATCAAGAAGCTCTCCCTTGGAGTCTAAAAGAAAGGAGGAGCTTACCTCTTGCGTTTTGAGATGGATGAGGTTAGCGGTACATATCTCCTGAAGGAAAGGTTTTGCTCTTTCTCCTTTTATCCTTAAAAAACCAATCGTAGTCTTATCTTGTTCTTCCAGGAGGTTAAATTTTTGGCAGGAAGACACGAATTTGGGGACTTTTTCTTTTTTTTGCCCAATTTCTTTTCTCTGGATGAGTTCATTAATTTCTTTTTTTACCTGTTCAATTATGTCAAGCTCTATTTTTCCTCTAGGAAGTTCCCGGTCTGCTCCTTTGTAAGTGAAGGGTCGAATGTGAACAAGAACTTTATGGATGAGTTGGGCGAGTTTTTTCATATCCTGTTCTCCAAATCCCCTCTGGGTAATCCAGGGAGTTCCAAGTCGAATCCCGCTTGCCTCAGCAGCATCTTTGTCTCCAGGCAGAGTGTTTTTATTCACTACTATATCGCAAAGATCAAGAATACGTGCAGCCATCTCACCTTTGAGCGGAATACCTGTTTTTGAATCAATAGCATTCAAATCAATTAATAAAAGGTGAGTATCGGTTCCTCCATAGGCTGGGGTAAGGCCTCTTTTTTCCAGAGATGAGGCTAAGATTTTTGCATTTTGGACAATTTTCTCCTGTAATTTTTGAAACTCTTTGGTCTCTGCTATTTTAAAACAAGTGGCAATAGCTGCTATGGTGTTAATGTGAGGTCCTCCCTGCTCTCCTGGAAACACAGCGTTATCTATCAGTTCAGCTTTTTTTCTATCAGTGGTGAGGATAACTGCACCCCGGGGGCCACACAGGGTTTTATGAGTGGTGAACGTTATCACATCGGCAAGACCAACAGGATTGGGATATACTCCGGCTGTCACCATCCCTGCAACATGAGCAATATCAGCCAGAAGAAGTGCTTCCACACTGTCTGCAATGTCCCTAAATTTTTTCCACTCAACCCTCCAGGGGTAGGCGCTGTAACCGGCAATTATCATCTTAGGTTGGTGCTGGAGGGCAAGCTCTCGTATCGCCTCGTAGTTAAGTTTTCCGGTTTCAGGGTCTGCCTCATAGGAGATGGTGTGGTAGTATTTTCCGGAGCGGTTGAACTTGCTTCCATGGGTAAGATGTCCTCCATGGGAAAGGTGCATACCCATGATGGTATCACCAGGTTCAAGAAAAGCTGTATAGACAGAGTTATTTGCTGCAGCTCCTGAGAGAGGTTGTACATTTACGAATATATGATCAGGGCTTACTTTTTCTGTGGCAAAACATTTGGCGACTCTTCTTTGGGCAAGGGATTCCACAAAGTCGGCAAATTCTACCCCCTTGTAAAAGCGTCTATCAGAGTAACGTCTGTAGTGGGCAAGTTGATAGTCAACGTCAAGCAACGTTTTTTCATCGTTTTCCTCGCTTATCCTGGGGGCAGGGTAGCCTTCAGCATACAAATTGGTAAAACAAGATGCTAGGGTTTCCCTGACCGGTCGTGGACAGATACTTTCTGAGGGTATGAGGATGATTTTTTGGTTTTGCCGGTTTTCTTCCAGATTGATAAGGAGGTTTATTCCAGAATCTACCTTAGATAGCGGCGCCTCGAGGAAATTAGCGTAATTTTTTTTTGTTCTTTCAGATTTTGCCACTTTATTATTTCTCAACTGCTTTTTTTATTCTCTCAAGTCCCTCTTGGATATCTTTATTAGAGGTAGCATAGGACAGTCTTATGTACTCATCTTTTTCCCCTTCGTTTTTGCAGCCAAAACATGTCCTGCTAAGAACTGCAACATGCGCCTCATGGAGCAGGTATTCCTGAAGTTTGTTGGAATCAGGAAGACCAAGATTTTGGCAAACCTCTGTGACATTAGGGTAGGCGTAGAAAGCGCCTTTGGGCTTGGCACCCGGAGTGATTACCACTTCCTCCGCATCTACCTGGGTACCCCTTGTTGTGGAGGTATAATGGGCGACAGCTTCTCTTAAAGGGAGTATTTCAGCTGAGGGAGAATAGTGAGTGTAACCTTGTTCCAGGGCACGTACTGCCGCCTCTTTTATGTGCTGGGGAGTATCAAAGTCAGGTTCCCCTATACAAAAGCTCACAACATCTTTTTCTTCTGCTTTGAGTTGATTCACCTTAGCCAAAACTTCAAAAGCAGTTTCAGTTCCCAACCTTTGCATTCTGTTTGCTTTCTGCATTTTTTGTCCTTTGTTTAATATGTTGAAAATGTGTTTTTGTATTTATGTTATATCAAAAAAATTTGTCGACCAAACAGAAAATATTTTATATTTTCAATGTAGATTTTTTCTTACAAGAACTAAAGCTGGGCTTTTATTTTTTTAATAAAAGATTCTGTGTGAGCCATTAATATCCTTACAGCAAGCTGCACATCTTTTTTTTCAATGGCAAAGATTAGTTTCTGAAAATCTTTTTTAAAGTCATAGGCAAAAGACTTATCCTTTGGAAGTATCCACAATCTTAAAATTCTATCCCTTAAAGCCTGCAGCATGTCACACAGTACCTTGTTATGAGTAGATTTGTTAACAAGGTCATGAAACTGTGAATCTAGTTTTATTAGTTCTTTCTCGCTCGTATTATCCGTAAACTTTCCCAGAAAATCTTTCATCTGCTTGATTTCCTCGGACGTTGCTCTTTCAGCTACTAATTGTCCAGACATCCTTATCAAAGGTCTTCTCACCTCTACAACATCCACGAGGTGTTGAAAATCCACAGAACTTACATAGATTCCAGCATGGGGAAACATTTCAATTAACCCTTCCGTATTGAGACGGATCAAAAGCTCTCTTAAAGGAGTTCTTCCTATATGAAACTCTTCCATAAGTCGTTTTTCCTTTAAAACCTGACCCGGTTTATAATCACCCAATACTATCTTTTCCCTCAAAGTAGCATAAATACTACTTTTATCCAACTGTCATTCCTCTTTTTCATTTATTTGTTAGATTGTTACTAAAGCAAACTTTTTGCTACGTAAATATTTTTTTGATATAATATTAATATATTTATTATGTCTTTTTTGTCAAAAGGGCCTATATAAAAATGGGTTGTAATCACACAAAAAAACGAAGGAGGTCTTCAATGCCTATTATAAATTCTGAAACAGGCCAGGTAATAAAAGATTATACTATCGAGGAATTAATAAAAAAAGCACGAGAAATGAGAGCATATAACATGATTGCTCTAACTGCAGCAGGATCAGGTCATACTGGTGGGACCTTATCCATTATGGATATTGCGGCCGCTTTGTATCTTAAAAAGATACGGCATGATCCGAAGAACCCTGAATGGGAACAAAGAGACAGGGTGTTTTGGTCTGTGGGCCACAAAGCACCTTCCCTGTACGTGGCCTTAGGTGAGGCGGGTTACTTCCCTCTTCAGGAGGTGGTAAAACTAAGGAAACTTTCATCCGGATTTGAAGGCCATCCTAACAGATTGAAACTTCCAGGAGTGGAACTTTCTTCAGGTTCTCTGGGACAGGGTCTGGGAGTTGCGGTAGGGTGTGCGTTGAATGGGAAATTAGAGGGGAGAAATTACCGGGTGTACTGCATTAACGGGGACGGGGAACTAAATGAGGGCTCTGTCTGGGAAGCGGCGATGTGTGCTGCTCACTATCACCTGGACAACCTAGTTGCCATTGTGGACAGGAATAGTTTGCAAATTGATGGTCCCACCGAACAGGTGATGGCACTTGAACCCCTGGCTGAGAAGTGGCATTCCTTTGGATGGCAGGTGATCGAGATTGATGGTCATGACATGAGGAAGATTTTGGTTGCTCTGGATGATGCTGAGAAGATAAAGGGAAAATCTACAGTCATCATTGCCCACACCGTAAAAGGTAAAGGAGTTTCATATGCTGCGGGTGTGGTAGGCTACCATGGGATAACTCCCAAAGACGGAAGAAGAGGGGAAGAATCTTTAGAGCGAGCTCTGGAGGATATAGGTGATCCTCAATTCACCCCCGAGAAAATAGATGGGCTCTTATATATTGCCAAGGAGTATCAAAAAAAAGTGGATGAGAAGATAGCTTTTTTTGTGCCTAAGTTTTCCAAAAATTATTGGTGGAATGGATGTGAAAACATGAAGGTAAAAATGGATGCCACCAGGAACGGCTTCGGAAAAGCAATAGAGAAATTAGGAGAGAACAAGAAGGTAGTTGCTCTGGGAGCAGATATTACCAGTTCTATTCGAATGGATAAATTTTACCAGAATCATCCTGAGAGAAAAAGAAGATTTTTCTCGGTGGGAATTGCTGAAGCTAATATGGCTCAGGTGGCAGCGGGCCTTGCTAAAGAAGGAAAAATTGCCTTCATCGGCTCCTACGGGGTGTTTGTGACTGGGAGAAATTGGGACCAGTTGAGAACTACGGTGTGCTACAATAACTTAAATGTGAAAATTGCTGATGCTCACGGAGGGGTCTCAGTGGGACAAGATGGAGCAACTCACCAGGCACTGGAGGAGATTAGTAATATTTTTTATTTGCCCAACATGCACCTTAGCGTTCCTTGTGATTCGATAGAAGTGGAGAAAACAACACAGCAGATAGCATCTGTTGAGGGGCCCTGCGTGATACGGTATGCCAGAGAGGCAACTCCTCTTGTCACCACTCAGGATGCACCCTATGGGTTCGGTATCGCTAATATCATTAGGTACAGAGGGGAACGGGAGAGTTTTATTGATGCCTTTGAGGTGAAGTTGTCTACTGAATATCAAGGGGAAAAAGAGGACCTTAGTATTATTGCTTGTGGTCCCATGGTCCCGGAGGCGATGAGAGCAGCTTATATTCTCAAAGAAGAATACGGAGTTGAGACCAGAGTGGTCAATATTCATACGGTAAAACCTATTGACAAGCAGGTAATTATCAAGGCGGCCAATGAGACCGGCATCATCATTACTGCAGAAGAGCATCAGGTAGGAGGATTCGGTAATATTATAGCAGGGGTTGCCAGCCAGGGGAAAAACTACCATGCTCCTCTTCTTATGGACATGGTGGGGGTGCAAGATAGGTTTGGAGAATCAGGGGCTCCCTGGGAGCTAATGAAGGTGTTTGGTTTGACGGCAGAGCACATTGCCCGACGGGCTAAAGAGTTGTACGATAAGAAATAGATTTTCTATCGTACAACAATCGTTAAGTAAAATTCTCACGCTAATTTCACTTATTTAAGATTCTTGCTTCATTTGGATTTTTGATACTTATAAAGCGTTAGACAAAATGCTCATTTTTGGGCAAAATATAAGAGTAAAAAATAGCTTATAAAAAGGGGGCGAAAAGATGATTCTTTAAAAGAAAAAACTTCCATAGTTGTCTTGATATAACTTAATTTATTCGCAAGAAGTGCGATCAAGGGAAGTTATTTTCTTTCAGAAGTTATTTTTAGTGACAATAGTTATGAGCATCTGCATGAGAGCTTATTTTAAAAAGAAAAAATGATTTTAAAAGAAACTTCAAAAACCAAAATAATAAGATTTAGGAGGTTGAGCTTATGGGTGGAGTTATCCTTATAATCATTGTGGTGTTTATTAACGTCATGATAAGAAAAATAGCAACAGTTGCTCTCAGACTGACCGGGCTTGATGAGAAAACGGCAAGCTTTCAATCTCTTTCAGCTCTTACTGGAACCGGTTTTACCACCAAAGAGGCGGAATTAGCCATCAATCACCCAATGAGGCGTCAAGTAATTTCTTTTTTAATGATTATTGGAAATGCTGGGACGGTAGTAGTTATCGGCGGTCTCGTTTTTTCCTTTCTCAATATGACTTCCTCCTGGGCAGTTTTTAGATTTGTCATTCTCATGATTGGTCTTTATCTTATATTTAAAATAGCAACTCACAACAGGCTTGCACGGATATTATCCAAGAAAATAGAAGAAAAGCTCCGAGAAAGGTATAAACTTCAGAAAAAAGGCATAGATAGAATACTTGATCTTGGTGAGGATTTTGGTGTAGCTGAGGTTACCTTGCATGAAGGTTCTTCCTCTGTCGATAAAACCATTACTTCTTCTGATTTGAAGAAAAATAAGATTCTGGTTTTAGCTATCGAAAGAGATAAAAATAAGATTTTGACACCCAGGGGAAATCATAAACTCCATGCAGGAGATAACCTCATTTGTTATGGTAACTTTAGAAAGATGAAAGAGATAGCTTAGATTAGGTTTTGGGGGATAGTTAATAAAAAGTGTTTAAACTATTGTGGCCAAGTACTTTGCCATCTTGTGTATTTTATTTACATTTATCACACTTTAACTCTCATTTGTTTTTCAAAATCTAAAATATAACGTAAATCTACTTCCTTCCAGTCCAAAGGGAAAAAATTATTTCCGCAAAACCCTCAAAATTTATCGAATAACTTGTCCAGGGGCGTTCAGGTTACTCGCCAGGAGGTGATAAAGTAATACCTTCTGGTTGGAAGGTGACTTTGCGTTCACCTTTTTCCACGAAGCCAACATCGGTAAGTTGATAGCCAGCTTTTTGTCCAATACCAATAGTACGGCTCACCTCAGATGATGGTACAAATATATAGTAACCGATTCCCCAGTTAAAAGTCGTTAAGCAGTTTTCTAAGCTTACTCCAAGCTCTCGCATAAACTGAAATAAGGGTGGTACTTCTACCCAAGTATGGATGTGATAACTGAAGAGCCGTTTATCAAAGGCTACCTTACTTATTCCACCCCCAGTGCCCGGCAAAAAAGCGTGAATATCTACTTTGACTTCTAATAGTGCTTCAACTAACCCTACATAGGAT
>CAZGDY010000037.1:774-14026 GCA_964524965.1 uncultured Clostridia bacterium | reverse complement strand
AATCAGAAATAGCTACTCCAACACTTTTATCACCTACGTCTAAACATAATATTCTTTTTAAGGAATTAATTTTGCTCTCTTTTATCTAAATATATGATTCGACTACAACTTTCACAATGAACAGTCTGACAACGTTTCATCTGGGCAATAAAAGAAGGAGGAACCTTAACATTACACCCCATACACACTCCATCCTTAACCATTGTTACAGCAAGACCTTCTCTGGTCTTGCGGAGCTGTTCATATTGATTATAACAAGTTGCACTGATACAAGAAAAAAGCTCTTCTCGCTTTTTTATCCAGGCTTCCCTGTTTTTTTTAAGATAAGCTAATTGATTATTCGAACTATCTTTCTCTTTTATTGATTTTTCTTCGTTTGTATTTAATTGCTTTTCCAGAGAAGGCAACAAATTAATAAGTTCTTCTTCTTTTTCCATCAATTCTAAAAGATAATTTTCTTCTTTGTCTTTCTGTTTCTCCAGGGTAGCTATTTCTCTTTCCAGAGCTTCGAATTCTTGCTTGGTTTTTACCTTATACTTCTCCTCTTCATGCCTTTGCAATTTTCCATCAATTTCGTTAACTTGAAGCTCTCCTTTCATTTTTTCTTTCTTGATATTTTTTAACTTTCCTTTTTTATCAATGAAATCCTCTTTTGTTCTTTCCAATTTTTCTTCTATTTGTTTCAGGTGGGAAAATAAAGCTTGTTCTTTTTTCATACTCTCATCAATTTCATAGTCTGTGCTCTGTAATTGAATGAGGAATTCTATTTCTTTTTCATCCATTCTGCTAAAACTCTCCCCTTTTTAGATACAAATTACTGGTGCGGAGTGATGGGCTCGAACCAACGACCTCTTGCTTGTAAGGCAAGCGCTCTCCCACTGAGCTAACCCCGCATTTTATAGTGCCCCCAGGGGGAATCGAACCCCCATTGCCGGGATGAAAACCCGGTGTCCTGTCCGTTAGACTATGGGGACCTCTGGTGAGCCGTGCAGGATTCGAACCTGCGACCCTCGGCTTAAAAAGCCGATGCTCTACCAACTGAGCTAACGGCCCAGATATCCACAAATAAATTACATAACTTATAAAAACTTTCTTTCCTCTTTTCGCTTTAATAATATATATAATTTTTCTATCTAAGTCAATATCACACGTTAAGCCATTTATAAGAGATCTCCAATTAAACAACTTAATTTGGTACTATCACTTTATTGGCTGATAGGTGGATAGGTTGAACGCCTGAGCGTTTATAAACTTATAAAACAAGTTAGCCAAAGTTATCTATTGAGTTCTTTGGTCATGATAGCAAGACCCCAACAATATAAGGCAATAAAACCAGCAATGCTAGTAGAGGATGTCCACGCCGCATCATGTTGCGCCTGTCCCAACTAAACAAATAGATAGCAAGTCTTAGCGGCGCCATTTGGTCCGAGAAGACCAAATATTTCGCCATGCTTCACCTCAAAACTGATGCTGTCTACAGCTACCAAACCACCGTAGACTTTTCGGAAGTCTCTGAGTTTAACAATCGAATTGTTCATAGAATCTCCTCCTTTTAATCCTTGATTAATACATTTCGTCTAACTCGTTGTGTTACCTGCATTACAACATACCAAAAATTCTCTAATGGCATCTTCGGGGACAAGTTTAGATAAATCTTGGTAGACATCAATCTATCATGGCCTAAGAAAGTTTGAAGGGCCTTAATCAATAATACTTTTTTATTAAAAGATGGCACTTTAAAGCTCAATTTAAAATTTTTTATCTTTTACTCAGCAAGAATCCTTTCCTTAGCTATTCTTACCCCTAATAGTTCCCTTTATTTGATGAATTATTAGTTATAAAATTAGTTTACAGCAATTTTTCTTACTCTCTCAATAGCTTTTTATGGTGTGCTATAAATTTTTATTACCTTTTCAGGGATGACTTAAGACAAAAAATTGACAAACATAAAAAATGTGTCACCATAAGAGAAATTTATAAAAAGGGAAATAATACGCTAATGAGCAAAACCCTTTACTCTTAAAGTAAAGGGTGATAGGATCCATTCAAAGTTTAAGAAAGACTATCTAATTACTCCTCCCTATACAAACTGGGAGAGTGAAGATAACGTAGCTATTACCAATTTTGATAATATAAAGACCCTGGAAAAGTTCACAAAGAACAAGGACTCATCCCGTTTAAACCAGAAAACGCCAAATATCCTATAATTGTCCTCACCAAAGAAAATACCCTCGGGAATTATCGGAAAGATATTAAGAAAGATATAAATAAAAAGTATTAGAAAAACTAAGCTTTTATTTTAAATTTCTGCTACAATATTTTTCATAACTGAATCCTATAAATTATTCTAAACAAGCTAGCAGATTAGCAGTTATAGTGGTATTGCTTGTATTTATTACGATAATTTAAAAAAGGAGCCCCTAAGTTTTTTCTGAAACCAAAAAAGATAAGAGAAAATAATGAGAGACATAAACAACAGGCAAAAACCAAGAAATAAGAGATATTTCAAAAAATACTTGAAAGATACAACAAAAAAATGCGCTAATTATTCTGGACAGAAAAAAAATAAGAAAGTAATAAAAAAACTTGAGGAGGCAAAGAAAAATATCTGAAGAAAAAATAAACAGTAAAGAACAATAAAAAAATAAAAGGAGGTTCAAAAAAATGGCAAAACGGTCTGTAAGTATTGCTTGGAAGATTTATTTGGTTTACGGAATTTACATGGGAATATTAGGTCTTCTTGCTTTAACAGCACCCAAGGTTATGTATAAAGCACAGTTTGAATCTTTTACCGGTACCACCTGGGCGCAGTTCAGCGAAGCAAATGCGAAAATAGGAGATTTTATTGGACTTGTTTTTAGATTTTTCGGTTGCATGCTGCTACTGGTGGGGATATTTAAAACCTTTATAGGGTTGTATCCCTATCGGAAAGCTGAGGTCTGGTCCTGGTGGACAGCTCTTATAGTAGGAATAGTAGCTTATAGTTTTGTATTTCCTTACAGTATTATTGTGGGCGATGCGACTACCCTTACTTTTAACATCATAGGAGTTGTTTTGTTCTTAGTAGCGATAATACTTCCTGCAAAGGCAATATTATCTAAGAAATCTTAGTACATAGAAAAATAAGCGGAAAAAAAATTAGAATATTTAAAATCCAGAGAACATTTTAAAGTTTATCTGACAAATATCAGAGAGCGAAAAAAGTTTGAAAAAATAAAAGGAAAAACCTCTTTTTTTTGATACCATCCAGAAAAAGGTGGGTCTTTTAAAAAAGGTAAACTACGCTATTAAATTCTACTCTTATTTTAAGAACAATAAAAGGTACTTGCCCGTTTTTGTAAGGGGTCATCCGAAAAGCTCTTTCTCTCACGAAAAGTATCTTCAAAAAAAACAAATGAGAAAAGAGTAGCTACTGTATAGATTTAGCACAACGGAAACCCAAAGCACTGGTTGTCGCAAGCGGGGTGTGGCAAAATCGATGAGCACAGCGCACACCCCTGGTAAGATTACGCCAACAACCACCACGCCGGACACGATAAGTAGCATTATCAGGACCTTGGGGGTTTTTAGTAGGACTTTTTTCGTAATAATTTTCATTATACCAGTCAAAACACCATTCCCACACATTTCCCGCCATATCATAAAGACCATAATCATTAGGAGGATAAAAGCCTACGGGAGTGATATAACCTACATTTTCTCCATAGTTCGCTTTGCTAGAATCAATAATATCTCCCCAGGGATACTTCTTGTCTACTAAGCTTCCTCGTGCCGCTTTTTCCCATTCAGCTTCAGTAGGAAGTCTTTTCCCAGCCCATTTAGCATAAGCATACGCCCCATACCAAGAAACTTCTACAACAGGATAATCCTCATAACCGGGTTTAGGGTAATATTTTTCCTTTTGATACTCGATAGAGCAGTTACTATCTTCGATACCCAGCCATTTTTCTCCACCCTCTTCTTGATTCCCTTTTTCATTGAGAAACTTACAGAACTGGCCATTAGTTACTTCATATTTATCTATGTAATAAGCATCAAGATAGACAGAGTGAACAGGTTTTTCATCTAAATCTCCCTCAGTAGATCCCATAAAGAAATCACCTGCAGGAATGAAAACCATATCAGAGTAAACAGTCGACTCTTTCGTTCTCTCTTCGGCTAAAGAAGAAAGACAACCAGATATTACAATCGTTATCCCTAAGACCATACACCCTAATAATATTAATTTTATCTTCATTATTCTCCTCCATGCTCTGTAATATACTTCATAACTTAATTTCTTTAAAAAAGTAGATGTATTTACCCCCTCTAAAGAAAGCCAGCCAATTAGTGGCAGGTAAACCCAATATTATTAATTTCTCAAAAAATATTAAATTATTTTATTCCTAATCAAACTAAAAAGTAAGTATTTGCCTGCCTTCCTTTATGTAGGTAGTCAAAGGCTCCCCTACATATCTTACTTCAACTCCAATCTCCTCAAGTTTTTCTGAAACTCCGTACTGGTCTGAGCATGCCTTGCATGCCTCTACTACTATTCCAGCTTCTTTCATTTTTTTTATCTGTTCCTGAAGCTGTACATCTCTGGTTAATAACTCTTGAGAGGGACCCCAAATTATTAAACAAACATTATCCCACCATCCCTTTAATTTTGCATTCAAGGTATACATAAAAACCATTTTTAAAGCAAGTTCTCTATCTCCGCTAGTCCATATTACTACCAAAGAATCTTTCTTCTCTGTCATCAACCTACCTCCCGTTAATTAGCTTATTGGTAAATAACTTCCCCTCTAGTTTAATCCCTTATTTTTCTCCTGATTTTTTCATCTTCCTTTTTAGCTTTTTGTTTCAATAACCAAAGTCAATAAAATTCTTGTTAATTCCAATAAGACACAGTTATCAATTCATTATTAAGTTAGTTATCATTTAATCCTTTACCAGGATAACAGTATAATTTTTACCATAAACTTTAGCACATTTTGGACAAGTAGTATACCAAAAATACATTTTTTTAATTTCTTTACCCTTGGATTCAACATAATTCACCATTTCTTTGGCCCATTTTCCGGCATTGCGATAAGGACCTTGAAAAACCTTAGTTAAAAAAGTACCTGATATTTTTTCCATTTTTACATTAGGTACCCTTTTGTTAATAGCAATATAAATATCAAAATTCCAAGAAGATTTTTCATCTGAAAGCATGATGCTTTGAGGATCAAGCGCATCAGCTTCCTCGATCATTTCCATATTCCTTGCGATAACTTTTTTAATATTAAGAGGAATATGTAAAAAACTTTTGACATTGTCTTTAACAAATAGTTTATTTTTCCAGGTTATCTCTTTCTCGTCCCAGGGTCCAGGATCAAATCGGGGACAACAACCTGTTTCCATTTTATCATCTTCGCCATCCATATTCACTCACCTCCTTGCTTTTTTTAATTTTTTATGAATCTCTCTTCCAGAGTACCTTCTAAAAATAAATTTAGGAAAAACTGCTTTATTTATCAATCCTTAATGATTCCCTGTTTTTTTTAATTTTTTTTAAAAACTGAAACTACAATAACAATTTATCACTCATTTGAGGAAGGAATTTTCATGGTTTGAATGCAATATTTACGACAATTTTAAATCACAGGACCAATAGTAAAAATATTAGGAAAATTACCGTATCCCAAGACCTCAGCCTTAGTTTGTTTTCCTGAAGCGATTTGAAGAATTTCTTTATACAGAACGTTTCCAATCTCATCAAAATTAAAATCAACTTTTCCAGTTATTTCTATAAACATATCTATATGGTCTGAAAGTAGTTTGCAGGTACCAGGATTACCTGTAATCTTAAGAACTGGAACGAAAGGGAAGCCCTGAGGAGCTCCTATTCCCGTAGAAAAAATTATAATTTGAGCTCCTGCTGCTGCCATAGCAGTCAAAAATTCAGGTTCTCGACCAGGGGAATCTATTACAAATAACCCTTTACCTTGTGGTCTTTCCCCATACTCGTAAATTCCCTGTATAGGTTTAGTCCCTCCTTTAACAATAGCTCCCAAAGATTTCTCTTCAATGGTAGACAATCCTCCAGCAATATTACCACTAGTGGGTTGCCCGCCCCTCATATCAGTACCCACTGCTACTGCTCGCTTCTCCATGCGCATTACAATTTCTTTGATCTTGTCTCCTACTTGAGGAGTAATACCCCGCCGAGCCAAAATATGTTCAGCTCCCATAAATTCTGTAGTTTCCCCAAAAAAACATGTACCACCATTATCAATTATTAAATCGCAGACAGCTCCGGCTGCTGGATTTGAAGCTAATCCAGAAGTAGTATCTGAAGCACCACACTTCACTCCAATAATTAACTTAGAATCAGCCCATTCCTCTTTTCTCAGTTCTGACGCTTCAATCACCATAGTTTGAGCTAAACGAGAACCCTGAGCTATTGCCGTAATACTACCTCCTAATTTTTGAATTACTATTTTTTCCGTAGGTTTACCTGACTCAGCAATACCTTCCATTACCTCGTCCACTAATATTGACTCACAACCAAGACTCACCAGTAATACCCCTGCCAAATTAGGATTTTTTCCTAAATTGATGAGAGTTTTAGTCACTTGTTCAAGATCAACTTTCGTTTGAGCACAACCCTGACTATGGAGAAAGGGAGCACAGCCTTTGATTTGTTGCGAAATTTGCCAGGTTATATCATTGGCACATGCCACAGTAGAAATAACACCGATATAATTTCGAATACCTACAGAACCATCTTTGCGTTGATATCCTAAAAAACTCATTTTACATCCTCCTCTAAATCCCCTCGTCCCCGGTTACTTGCGATATTGTGAACGTGAACGTATTCTCCTTTTTGGATAAAATTAGTTGCTGAGCCTATTATCTCGCCATATTTAATGATAGAAGAACCTGATTTTATTTGGGTTAAGCTAAACTTATGTCCGAAAGGTACAGAATTAATTAGCTTTACCATCAAAGATTTACCAGCAACCTCTACTTCTACATTAGTCTCTGCCTCAAAATCAACTAAAGCTGTAGCTACATTATCTTTAAGGTCAAAAACAACTGCCTTTTTCCTCAATTTTAATCCCTCCTGTCATTAAAGTCCAATCATTTTAGCTATAATTAAATAACTTTATCCTTTATTCACATTAAAAAGACTAAAAAATACATCCCTCAATTTAAGGTTATTCTATCATTTAAAATATTATTAGATCCAACTCCTCAAGAAAGATTACTAACTCTTTTTATAATTTCGACTTCCCCCTTTTCTGTGTTTACTCTTACCACATCACCCGTATTAGAAAACTCTACAACATCTTCCTTAAATCCATAAATCATAGGCGTATTAGTAAGAAGAGCTCCAGCTACTGTGGTAGATTGCGCCTTATTGCAAATAAGAGCTTTTGGTGCTTTACCACTTCTATAAAGATAGTAATAACCAAAAGTATCTCCGGCACCACCTTTACCAGCTGGAAAAACTAATATTTTATCACTTACATTTTGACCCTTAATGTGATGAGCTGTTTCAACTATTTCTCCAGTTTCCCAATCTACCCCGGCCCAAAAAGCAATAAGATCAGTTGTCACTAATACTTCACCTTCAACCGTTTCTTGCTTAGAAACACTATATCCTTTAAAAGTAGTCATTTCTATTATATTTTTCCTCCTTTCTTTAATTTTTTAACTTCTTTTTTCCCATTTTCCCGTAATAGCAGCTTTTGCACAATCCCTCGTACTTCCGAACCAAACCTTTCTGGTTGCTTTAGAAGAAAATCCAGAATAAAAAAAAGCTCCTTTAATGGAATTAGTAGCAATTGTCCCTGATACCTGAGTACCTGAAAATGCAATGCACATATCAGTAGTTACAATCCCACCAGCATCCCTGATTATATCAACGTAACCCATATCTTCTGCCGTTTTTGAAAGAAAATTTGCTGTTACTATAATCAAAGTAACATTCTTATTAACTTTTTTACCCTGCAAAATTTCAGCAATTTCTCTTAACTCATAAAGTGTAAGATGAGGACATCCGAGCAATATATAGTCAATCGCTGGATCAGTAGCAGTACAGGTAAGCTCATAAGCTTCATCTATTTCTTTTTTCCCTATTACGACTTCTTCTAACGGTTTTTTACCTCCTAAAGCAACCTTCAGCGTAGGAGCTTCAGGAGTTACACCTACTATGTGCATGAGAGGTAGACCAGATTCTACAGCAATAGGAGCAAGTAAATGTTTTAACTTGGTATAACTTTGAGCTATAGACGAAGGTAGATTTACGAGAACAGGGATTTTTTCCTTGGATTGTCTGCTTGTAGCATAACTCAACGCATCATAATCAGCATCTGTAAATTCCGCTACGTTAAGGTCATCATTAAGCTTAATAACTACCTCAGCAAACCTGTTTTGAGGAAGATGAACGCCAACCTCAGGCACGCAACCAGTAATAGCTGCCGATAAAGAAGTTACACCATCATCACGCTCACACATAGAACCTAATATAGAATTATACCAAAGGATAGATATAGATTCAGCAATACTGACATGTTGACCTTGTTTAGTCGGATAAACATAAAACGGAAGAGCAGAATAAGTAGGAATAACTCCAAGGCTTTCGTAAAACTTAGTTGCTTGATCCATAATAGTTCTAATTTCCTCAATTGTGGATGCTGAGAATCCCAGGTCTTTTGCTATAGCCAGATCGACAAATTTAGGCTCAATAGTCGTTGGAACTTTAAAACGGTCAATTCCTTCAGTTAACTCTTTCGTCAAATCGCTATCCCATTTACCTTGTTTGCCAAAGGGAAAAAACATAACGTCGGGCGGCATGAGATGAGAATAGCAAATTTCAACCATTCTCTTAGCACCTTGAGCCTCCCCCATTGCACAAAGAATCTCCATTGCTTTTTGCTGTGCTCTGCCATTTTTACCGGAAAGCATTTTTTCTTGTTCGGTATTCAAATACATAATTACCCCCATTCCTTTTCTGGTAACAACTTAAAATTTTCAAAAAACTAAATATAATTTATCACACTTTCGGAGCTTCGTCAATTACAGTGCTAATTCAACTAAATTTTTATCTTTATTATTTTTCTTGCCCGCTTTATAATCAACTTTACCTTAAGGAAGTAAATACCAGTCCAAAAAGGGGTCTCCTGCGAAAAACAAAAAAGAGCTACCCCGTGTCAAAAATTTATTACTGACAAGTAAAAATCTCTATAACTAATTCCCGCCTAAAAGTTTTCTTTATGTGAATAAGAAATATGTGATAGGTAAGAAATGCACGCTTGGTCAGGTGAATTATGAAAAATGGTAATTTTTATATATTGCGAGCTTTTTTTAACGAAATTACAAGAAGTACCCCAATTAAAATAACTGCTTTATACACTAACTGATGATAATAATCAACACCCAACAGTGTTAATCCATTGATGAAAATACCTAAGAATAGAGCTCCTATAACTGTTCCCAGCGGAGTAGCTTTTCCTTCCGGGGAGATGCCTACACCAATATATACTGCCATGAATGCACTTAATACTAAGCTCCATCCATCCCAACTTTGACCAGAACTTACACGAGAGGCGCGAATGATGCCCGCTAAGGCAGCCAAAATTCCGCAAAAAAGAAAGATGGAACTTTTGTATAAATTAGTTTTGATCCCAGCAAATCTTACTGCAGTTGGATTGCCTCCAATAGCAGTAATAATCCTTCCCGTTTTACTTCGTGAGAGAAAAAAATGCACCATAAAATATACGGCCACCATAATTATGATAGAAAACCGAATAAATCCTATAAAACCTTGACCAATAAAAAAGAAACTAGAACTCATCCCATACATTATTGGATAACCTTTATTGCAAAGGAGCATAAGTCCGACAAAAATAAAGGCGCTTCCAATTGTTGCCATAAAAGAAGGAAGACCGATTATTATCACCAACACCGCGTTAAAAAATCCAAGTCCTAATCCCAACCCAAGTACTGCGGGTATCGTGAGCAATGTTGAAAGACCTTCCCTTTGTAGCAAGGCAGCGGTCATGCCAGCAAGAGTAGCTATTCCTCCCACAGAAAGATCAAATTCTCCACCTCTTAAAACAAATGTTATTCCAAGAGAGGCAAGAATAATTACTACTGCATCACCAACAATCCCATCCAAAATATTATAAAGAGTAAAAAAATATGGTACAGTCAAAGAAAAAATAACAAATAAGACCACAAAAGTTACAATAATAAGATTATTGAAGATGTACGATAAAAAACTATTTTTCATTTTCCCTGTATTACTTTCCCTAGTTTTACTGGTAATTATTTCTTGTTTAACTATTTTATCCCTCATTTTTTTGTCCACTGGCAACATAAGCTATTGAAACTGCAAGCACAAAGACAGCTCCCCTAAATAAAGAGTGAAAAACGTAAGGAATATTGAACAAAGTAAGTCCATTGCTCACAATTCCGATTAATAATACTCCTATAAATGTCCCTAAAATGTGAACTTCCCCTTCTCTGATTGTAGACATACCTATAAAAACAGCTGCTAAACTATCCAGGAGATAAGCATCTCCTAATCTTAAAGTAGCTAATTCTGCACGAGAGGTTGATAAAATACCTCCCGCTGCACATAAAGCTGCACCCAATAAATACATAATCCACTTATAGAACCAAACTTTGATGCCAGAAAAACTCGCCACTGTTAAGTTTCCTCCGACAGCATACAAACGATAGCCAAATCTACTATGACGTAAAAAAATGTACAGTATTGAATAGACTATGGCCATTATAATCACTGGTATGGGTATAAAACCGAGGTAACCATTACTTATATAAGTAAAGGAAGGAGCAACAGTCCTAAATAACACTGCTGTACCCCCGCTAAAAATATGCTCGAGTCCCTGGAGCAAAAACATGGTTCCGATTGTAGCGATAATGGCTGATATACGTCCCATAACCACTAAAGTTCCATTGAGAGTCCCTAATAGAATTCCCACACTTAATCCAGCCAAAATGGCCAGGAAAATTCCATATCCCGCACCAAGCATCATAGCAGTAATAATCCCTGTAAAACCAGCTATATAGCCGATAGAAAGATCAAACTCACCCCCTATCATAACTAAGGTTGCTCCTGCTGCAATGAGAGAAAGAATAGAAATTTGTCTGAGAACATCCAATAAATTAACCGCAGTACGAAAACTAGGTGAAAAAATAGCAAAAACGAGGCAAAGTAAGACAAGGATTATTATCGTCCCAAATTTTCGGAAAAAGGGGAAAATCATATTTTACTCCTATGTTCCCATCATATTAGCTAAAACATCTTCTAAGGTTGTATCTTTTACCGAAGAGTCCATCACAATTTGACCTTTATGCATAACTAAAACCCGGTCACATATTCCCATAACTTCTTCTGGTTCAGAAGAAATAAAAATACAGGCTGCTCCCTCTTTTGCTAAATCTTCTATCAATTTGTAAATTTCTGTCTTTGCTCCAACATCAATCCCAACTGTGGGCTCATCAAAAACAAAAACTTTAGCAGAAATATTCAACCACTTGCCCAAGGATAACTTTTCCTGATTTCCCCCACTTAAGTACTTGGTTATTTGCTCAGGTCCTGTTGTCTGAATGGAAAGATTATTAATAATCTCGTTAGTAACTTTTTTTTCTTTTTTAAAGTTAATAACTCCAAAACGACACCATTTATCTAAGTGAGGCAAAGTACAATTCTCTCTCACCCGCAAATCTGTGACTAAACCTTCTTCTCTTCTTTCCTCAGGAACTAACGCAATTCCTAATTTTTTTGCCTTGAAAGGAGAGTTTATCTTTACTTTTTTTGCATCCAGATAAATTTCCCCTTTATCGGGAGAGTCAATTCCAAAAAGTAATCTAGCTAACTCGGTTTTCCCTGCTCCCATCACCCCTGTAATTCCTATAATCTCGCTCTTACAAAGATTAAAACTAATATTTTCTACTGCTCCTTCTCGAGTTAAATCTTTCACTTCTAAAATCTTTTCACCAAGAGGAAATACTTGTTTAGGAAACTGCTCCTTCAATTCCTTACCTATTATCAGCCGAACGATGGTCTCTGTATTTATTTCCTTGATGAAATAAGTGCCTATTTTTTTACCATCTCTCATTACTGTAACCCGGTCAGCAATTTCAAATATTTCATTTAAATAATGAGAGATGTAAATAATCGATATACCCATTTTGGTTAAAGAGCGAATTACCTGGAATAGGTGCGATATTTCTGTTCTGCTTAATGCAGCAGTAGGCTCATCCAAAACAAGAACTTTTGCTTGGAGAAGCAAAGCTCTGCCAATTGTAACTAACTGTTTTTGAGGAGGAGTAAGTCCTTTTATATTGGCTTTTAAATTAAGTTGTATGCCTAACTGATTTAAAACTTCTGTAGCTCGTTCTCGCATTTTACTTCTATCGACAAGTTTGAAGGAAGACCGAGTAAACTCATTACCAATAAACATATTTTCCAAAACATTGAAATAAGGAACAACCTCTGCTTCTTGGTAAACAAAACCTAACCCAAGATTCTGAACTGTCCATATATTATGGATATCTACTTTTTCTCCCTGGAAAAATATTTTTCCTTCATCTTTCAGGTAAGCTCCTGCTAATATCTTAATTAAAGTAGATTTTCCTGCTCCATTCTTCCCAACCAGAGCATGAACTTCTCCCTTTCTCAGCTCAAAATCAACATTATCTACTGCTCTAACTCCAGGAAAATCTTTAATTATTCCTCTCATTTCCAGGATTACTTTTTCTTCCATAGTAAATTTTTCCTCACAAATAATTCTCTGGAAAGAGACAAATAAATATTTCGCCTCTTTCCAGATTTTATACTTTTATTAATAAAGCCAGTGCTGTTCACTTAAAGGTGGTAAAGATTTACCGTTAACCTCTTCCCACACCGCTATTACATCTTCATCCCAACCAAATTCTGATGCTTTTGTCCAAACCATTCCTACCGGAATCTCACTGACATTTTCCTTAGTAATCAGAAGGTTGGGCAAGGTAATATACCGAGGAATCTCTTTCCCTTGGAAAACCTGTAAAGCTAACCTTACACCTACTCTTCCTTGTTCATACCCATCCTGACAAAGAGTTGCAGCAAGACATGCATCCGGATCTCTCAAAAGTTCCAAAGCCATTCTATTACCATCAATGCCCGTTACAACGATATCCCTTCTTCCGGCAGCACGAACAGCTTTTGCCGCTCCTGTTCCCGGTCCATCCCAGCAACACCATATGC
>CAZGDY010000037.1:0-764 GCA_964524965.1 uncultured Clostridia bacterium | reverse complement strand
CCATATGCCTTTGAGATCAGGGTGGGCTTTAAGAATAGATTCTGTAGCCGCCATTGCGTAATTAACAAAATCAGCGTTTCCGAAGGGATGTTCAGCCACTACCTCAATACCCGTGTACTCATTTTTTACCATCTCAAAAGCTTTATACCTTCTTTCAATCGAGGTAAAACCGGGTTGATAAAACACTGCTACTTTTCCCGTTCGATTTATACGGTCAAGTAGATAGTTTGTTGGATAAAATCCTACTAAGAACTGATTGGAAGCAACCTCGGTCTTTACCGTTGGTCCTTCAAGGAGAACCTCAACCGAGATAATTGGTATGTTAGCCTTGGCTGCAGCCTCTACGGTACTGCGAAAAGCCGGAGCACCTCCTCCAGGTAGAAGCAGCGCATCTACGTGTCTTCGAATCATCGTTTCTGCGTCTTGATTTTGTTTAGAGTAATCCATGTTTGCATCAGTCACAATAACTTCCATACCCAGCTCTTCAGCCATATCTTCCATTCCTTTGACACAGAAAAGATTCCAGTCGCTAATAGTGCTTAAAGCAGGGATTCCGATAACATACTTCTCGGCTGCAAATACTACTTGGCTACTGCCTATCACCAGAGCCAATGCAAAAACAGCAAGCACAATTACTGATAATAAAGAATATTTACTTTTCCTCTTAAACATCCTATATCTCCTTAATAAATATTATTCTCTGAGCTTTTCTTAGCTGTATCAGATTACTTTTCACCTCCTTATTTGATCTTTAGCCCTTACTT
>CAZGDY010000036.1:6222-14510 GCA_964524965.1 uncultured Clostridia bacterium | reverse complement strand
TATGGTGAATGGTACTATCTGGAGGGAAAAATAAATGGGGAATTAACTTACACCGCTCCTCAAAAAGAGGGAAATTACGAGCTCCGCCTTCTTGCCAACTGGCCCGAAGGAAAATATGAAGCAATCGCTACTAGCAATATAATAAAAGTTAGTGTACATACTCTCGCCGAATCTTATCAAGATGTCTTCCGCTTATCTACAGGTGAGGTGATTACTGGTGAGCTCTTAAGCTTTGAAGAAGGTATTTTTAAGATAAAAACAGAGAAGGGAATTATTGAGAAAAATAGAGCTGATGTAACAGGTCTCTTCGTAGCAATAACTTCCTTAATCCAAGGAGAATTATTATCCCAATGGGCTTCTAAAGCTGAGGCTAGTAGTGAGTATAGCAACTCAAGGTGGTCTGCACAGCAAGCTATCGGTGAGCCAAATACATCAAAATGCGGTGATATAGATACTTCCTGGACTCCCAGAGAAAGTGGCTCTCAATCGGAGTGGTTAAAACTAACTTTTAATACTCCGGTGTACGCTAAAAAACTACGTGTTCATGAAACATATAATACGGGTTTTATCCAAAAGGTGGAGCTAATAGACAACTACGGGGAAAAACATATCGTTTGGCAAGACAAAGATAATACTCCCTGCCCAGGATGGCTTGAAATAACTTTTGAACAAACCTCTTATCTTGTTGAATCAGTAATTATTCACACCCAAATAAAAGGATACGAGGAAATAGACGCTGTAGAATTGACAGGAATAGCTCCCCTAAAATAATGATGCAAATGTTAGAAAAATAAAAAAATTTAAGTTTGCAAAGGGAAAAGAGTTATAAATGGAAAAAATAGTGGATTTATCAATTTTTCTGCAAACCAAAAAGAAAATTTTACTTGATGGTGCTATGGGAACAGAACTGGAAAAACACGGATTAGTGCCTGGTGGACAAAACAATCTTACTAACCCCGAAATAGTGGCAGAAATACATAGAGAATACTCTCAATGCGGATGCCACGCTTTAACCGCTAATACTTTTGCCATGAGTAAACTTTACATTGAGACCCACAACATAAACGTAAAAGTACAAAAAGTAAACCTGAAAGGGGTGGAATTAGCCAAGCAAATTGCCGATAAACATCAATATGTGTTAGGTGACATCGGCCCAACTGGAAAAATGCTTGAACCGTATGGCAACTATTCAGAATCGGACTTTTACAAAACATTTAAAGAACAAGCTGAAATTCTGGTAAAAGGTGGAGTGGATGGATTCATCATTGAAACAATGTTTGACCTGCGAGAAGCTCTTTGTGCCTTGCGTGCCTGTAAAGATACTGCTTCTATCCCTGTTATTGCTTCAATAGCATTTAAAACCTTGGCAAATGAAGGACGAACTATAATGGGTAATTCTGCGAAGGATTGTGCAAAAACACTTACTGAAGCTGGAGCCCAAGTTGTAGGAACTAATTGTGGCGATCTTGACCCTGAAAGTATGGCTATTCTAATCTCTGAAATTAGTACTGTAACTTCGCTTCCTATTATTGCTCAACCCAATGCCGGAAAACCCAAATTAATCAATGGAAAAACCAAGTTTGATTTAGCGCCAACTCTTTTTGCTGAGGGCATCACTAAATGCATTAAAGCTGGGGCTAATATTGTTGGTGGTTGTTGCGGAACAACTCCTGCTCACATCCAAGCCCTGGCTAAAGTACTATAGAGAAAATAAGAATAACTTGTTCCTTTTGGCTTATTGAATTAGCGCTTCTTATTTTCTAATATGCATCATTCTATCCCTTTTTGGACTTTATTCGATTATACACCATTTGAAAAGAGGCATTAAATTGTAAAAACCCTCCTCTTTCCCTTATCAGTAGATTAAATGCAAAATAGATTTGCACTCAGACAAAAATAAATATCTGGTTAATCCATAATAACTGGCCTCTGGCAGAGGTTCAAAAACACATTAGCCTTTAATTTTCCTCCCGCAGCACACAAGCTAATTGTTCTCCTTTTACAGCATTTGCCAGACAACGATTACAGGATATGCACTTAGTACGGGACTTATCACCTTTTCTCCACCTGGCCGCTAAACCAGGCTCACATAGAAATGGTCTCGAAAGGGAAAAATACTTAATGTCCGTACTTTGCAAGATATTCCCCATTACTTTCAAAGTCCTGTTTCCCCCCACTAAAGCTACGGGTACATCAACCGCATCTGCAACCATCGCTCCTTCGCGAGTAAAATATGACTCCTGTGCCTCTAACTTGATATCAGTTCTAATAATGATGTTCTTCTTGCCTGCTTTGGGCGCTTGCCCGCCACTCACTTCAATGGCATCAATACCCCGTACTGCAAGCTCTTGGCAGACTGCCATGCTCTCCTCAAGAATTAGTCCCCTTTCAGAAAAATCTTCACCGTTAATCTTGATCATAACAAGGTACTCACCACCAACCCGACGCCTGACTTCCTCGTACACCTCATAAATAATGCGAGCCCGGTTATGGATGAGCCCGCCATATTCATCCGTCCTTCGGTTGTAATAGGGAGTGAGAAATTGGCTTAACAGGTAGCCATGAGCTGCATGAATCTCCACTCCGTCAAAACCAGCTTTTTGGGCTCTTTCTGCTGCATCACCAAATGCCTTAATCAAAGACCGAATATCGTTTTTAGTCATTGCTTTGGGTGTGACAGCAGAGTTTATCTCCTCAACAGCAGATGGTCCCCAAATTTCCCGACTTCCCACATTAAAGCTCGTTTGAGAACCTCCATAAACAATCTGAGGAATAATAGCACTTCCAAAACTGTGTACCATATTGGTCAGAGCTTCATACTCTGGAATGAACGAATCATCATAGATTCCCAACATACCAAAATTAGGCTGTTCGTTTTGCATGACAAAAACGAATCCGGTGATTATAAGTCCCACTTCGCCTCGAGCAAGCTCTTGATAAGTCTGCCAGAGAGATTCAGTGAAATGTCCCTTCCGGTCAGCCATATTTTCCCAGGTAGCGGAACGAATAAATCGATTCCTGAGTTCCACCTTATTTAATCGTGTTTTATCAAATAAAGTTTCCATATCATCATCCTTTCCCGTTCTAAAAATATCAAACTACTGTTTCCTGCAAGCAGGAAAACACCCCTCCACTTCCCTGACAAAACCAAAATCGTGAAAATACCTTAAAAAACTACTCCGATTTTCCGGATAATTAAAACTAATAATCATGGAACTCTTGATTAGCTCAATTTTCACGTACCTTTTATTTAGGACTAAATTTTTTTTTGTTCCTCATTTTAGGTTACATTACACAATAGGTTCATTCTAGGATTAAAAAAGTATTGACAGCCACTTTAACTTCATCGGTAAAATCGCCCTGATCATACTTTTAAAGATCAAGATCACCCGACCACAACTGATTATATAGTTCGATAATGTCCTTTTCTGAATATTTTCGAGGATTGGTTGGCCTTTGATATTTAATAAAACATTCCTCGGCTAATTTTTTGAGCTCTTTTTTTTGAACTCCCATCGATTTTAGTGATAAGGGTATATCCAATAATTCGTTTAAGTGTTTCACTTTATTTACAGCGTACGATGCTCTTCCGATTGAATTATCTACCGTATTACCACTCGAACCTAACGCCTTAGCTATTCTACCCATCTTTTGAGAAGTAACAGGTGCATTAAATTTCATTACATGAGGCAAAGCTATGGCACAGCCTAATCCATGCGATACACCAAAATGACCCAAGGTATAAGCAACTGAATGTCCTAATACTACACCTGTATTTAAAGATAACCCTCCTAATGTTGCTGCAATAACCATGTTAAATCTTGCCTGAATGTCTAATCCATTAAAATAAGCAGCAGGTAAATTGCTATTAATTAACGAAACGGCTTCTAAAGCTACAGCCATAGTCACAGGATTGCAATTTAATGACATTATAGCTTCAATAGCGTGGCTCAATGCGTCCATACCCGTAAACGCTGTTAGGGAAGGAGGAAGAGAAGCTGTAATCACGGGATCAAGAATTGCTATATCCGTCAATATATTGGGGCTAATTATTACCAGTTTTTTATTTCCTTCAAGAAGGATTGCATTTTTACTTGTTTCAGCACCTGTCCCTGCAGTCGTAGGAATAAGAACTAAAGGAAGAGTGCGATCCGGAACTTTGTTAACTCCGACGCAATCTTTAACTTCATTTTTAGTTTTAGCTAAAGCAGATGCTACTTTTGCCTGATCCATGATACTGCCACCACCCATGCCAATAACGATTCCTTTTTTTTCAGAACGAATAAAGCTAATAAAGTCATTTACCATCCCAACTGTGGGCTCTTTTATTTCGCTTTCAAAAACCTTTACCTTAAAACCACTTGAGGATAGATTTGAGATTAATTCTTTTGCTGGTACGGTCTCCTTAATTACTTTATTTGTCAGTAAAAGAATTTTCTCTTGTTTAAAACTTCCCAGAGCATCTCCTATGGTATTAAGAGCATTAATACCAAAAATAATCTTGGCCGGTGACCCAAATGTATAAATCTTGTCCAGTGGATTATCATATTTTATTGGCATATTTTTCCTCCCTCTGGCTTAGTAAAACCTTTATCCCTTGCTCTTTATTTTTAAACTAACTTGAATAATTGCTGCAAGAAAAAATAACCTCAGACTCTTTGAATCTTACCAGAGAAGAAAGAAATTGACAATAATGATTGTGTTGTTTATGATTTGGCAAAAGTCAAATAAAGCAAAAGGGAGATTTTTTATGATAAAAAGAGGTTTTCTTGTGTTGGTAATGGGGTTATTGTGCTTTGCTTTGACAAGCCCTTCGTTAGCTGCTCAAGTAAAAAAAGTTGAAGAAAGATTCTTCCCCTTAACCCAAGAGGGTTTTGTTTCCGTGGAGAACGTTGCCGGAAATATTCTCATTCATTCCTGGGATAAGGAACAGGTAAAAATGATAGCCACCAAATCAGTGGGATCTGTCTGGGAAGAGCAAGCCGAAAAGCTTTTAGATGATATTGAGATTGAAATTATTACTAAAAAAAGCCAATTGAGTATCAATACGCGCTATCCCACATCCTCCTGGTGGAAGCAAATTACATCTCTTTCTTCTGCACCAAGAATAGACTATGAACTGTGGGTTCCCCTAAATGCAACAGTTCAAATAAAATCGGTCAGTGGCGATATTCAAATCAAAGAAAAAAATAATAACATCAAAGTAGAAACAGTAAGTGGCAATATTGGATTAAGCGATATTTGGGGAAATATTGAGGTAAGCACAATCAGTGGCGATATAAACATACAAAACTCAGAAGGAACTATTATGGCAAAATCGGTCAGCGGAGATATAAAAATCATTGAGACAAAAGGAGTTGTCTCATCCATCGATACTACTAGTGGTGATATATGGGTGGAGCTGGAGGAGATTGATAGCACTTCTTCCGGAATGAATTTTAGCTCCATAAGTGGTGATATTGATTTATTCCTTCCTGAGAGTATTGAAGCCGATATAGATACCCAAACTGTTTCCGGAAAAATCAACACTGACTTCAAGATTGTTGTTCAGGAAACCTTGGGAAAACGTGGTAAAGTTCAGGGAACCATTGGCGGGGGTGGAGTTAGGATAAAATTTAAAACTATCTCCGGAGACATCTCTCTTAAGCTTTTGTAGCTTACCTGGACAATAATTTAAGCTTTACATTCTTTTCTCCTAGACTCATTATCTCCTAAGAAAAGATGCTTTTCAGTTTTTCTTTATTTTCCAATTTAACTTCAGTACTTACAAAACTATCTGTTTGAGAAAGCTAAGAAAAAACACTTATAAAAAAAGGAAAGAATAATTTCCCCCAGAAAAATTAAACTCTATGCAGATGAAGATATACCTTCTGCAGTGGTTAAATTTATGAGAAATACGCTTCACTGGGACATTAAATATGTATGTGAGCAGGAAAGTTTACGAGAGAAAAAGGACCTTTACCATCACAAAAAAGCAAGAGAGGAAAAAAGAATTATTTTAACCAGGGATAAAGATTATCTTGATCCTTATCAGTTTCCTTACCACAAAAGTACGGGAGTTATTATAATTGAAGAAAAAGAAGTAAAAAAAATAGTTTATATTTTACACCTCTTATCTTGCTTTTTGGAACAAATGTTAAAAGAACAGCTCTACCACTTTCCCTTCTTTAAAATGATAGCTTCCACCTCAGGAGCAAGATTAAGGTATCAAAAAATAACAGAGGAGATAGAAGAAAAGTTTTATCCCTGGACACTGGAACAAATCTCTAAAACTAAATAAACTTGATTTGAGAAAACTTAAGTGAAAGTTTTGGTTTTTATTACGCGCAGACTGCGAAAAAAGCTTGGCGAAGAAATTACAAAGAGTTTTAAAATTGCCGATAGTAACATAGAACTGGAAGGTATTGAACCCATCAAGGAAAAAGTAAATTTTCCTCTTATTTAATAACTACTGAAAAACATTTTGCTTTATCAAATCATCTAACCTCTTGATAAAAGCTCCATGTAAGTATTTTGCTTTTTTATATTGAGTTTTTTCCCGTAATTCAACTATTTTTAAATAAGTTAATTTTGCTTTTTTATTTAAATTTACATTAGGAATTATCACTGGTATTTTCTTTAAGAGTCTTATCGGGATAGTTATTGTTCCTGTTCCTCTGCTTAACCGCCTCACCTCACTTTGTATAGATGGGGTCTGAAGATAAAAAGCCAAATAATAAGGTGATATTTTCGTATCTTTTAATTTGAGTATATAAATCCAATCATCAGCAATTCCCTGTTCCGCTTTATGGGTTATAACTGCTACTCTTCCTATGCACCCAACTCCCACTCTAACAAATGCTAAATTTTCTAAATTAATGTAAGCTCTTTTTTTGTCCATGGCAGAGTTGGGTTGAATATATTTTCTTTTTTTTGAAAAATCAATACCTAATGGTGTTACTACTTTAGCAGATATAAATGGCAGACCATTATTGACAAAAAATCTTTTCTCTCTATACTCCGTAGCTCCATTTTTAATATCAACTAAATCACTTAAATTGGTATTTACTTTAAGCTCAAGTTTGTTAAAGTAATATTCCGGATATAAAATATCATCTTCAATTTCTACCAGTTTTCCATGTTTACCAATGTTTAAAAGATGGTAAGGATTATTTATTTTAGCCATAAATATTTTACCTTTTGGAGTGGACTTAGATTTTCGAGCTATTAAAATGCAAGTTTTCGAAGCGGTCTTTTTGCCAGTTGATCTGAATATACCACGAGGAAGAGAGATTATAGCTAATATCTTTAAGTTCTCCAGCATAAAACCTCTTACATAAGATAATTGCGTATTAGCAAAAATTCCTATGGGTAAAATGATTCCGATGACACCATTCCTCTTGGCAAGTTTAAAAAATTTCTCTAAAAAAAGTATTTCCCTGGCCTGAGAATTCCTTCCTTGGCCAAGCTGAAATTTACTAAGTAACGATTGGTCTATAACTTTGCCATATTTTGCTGAAAAAGGTGGATTACCCACAACTAAATCAGCCTTATTTTCAAAACTCAAATCGCAAAGAGCATCTTTTATTATTATTCCTTTTGTTATTTTGAGGGGTAAAAATTTTTTTACATCCTCATCTATATCTATTCCAACTACTTTTTTAAAATCCTTCCCGTAAGCAACATTTAAAAATACGCCATCTCCACAAGCAGGGTCGCAAATAATTTCTCTTTTAGTTAAAAATTTCTCTGAGTAAGAAATTATAAAGTCAGCTACCCTGTGAGGTGTAAAGAATTGGCCTAAAATTTTTTCTTTTTTTTTAAAATAATTCTGGCTTTGTTTAGATGTATAATCAGATTTTATATTAGACTGCATTTTTCCTTTATTTAAGTAAGAATATTTATCATATCACTTTTGCGCTGCTCAAGCTAAGCTAAAAAAGTTTTAACATAATTTTAGCATGAATAAGATTCCTTAACAAGAATTAATCTCATTTTACTATCGCTTTTTATTTAGAAAAGTAGTATTCAAAATTTTAATAAATAACTTTGATGTTCTGGGAAATATCTAAGTAATTTCTAAAAAATATTGCAAAGTTTAAATAAATTTACTATAGTACTTTTAAGGATAAATTACCTAAAACTAAAATGATCCTGGTAAATTCAACCTCAGACAAGGCAAAGAAACTAAAGAAAAGGGAGAGAAAAGTGAATACCAAAAAAATGGGACTTAGTGTAATTACGGTGATTCTTTTATTGTCCGTCCTCACCTGTTTTCCTGGATGGACCGCTACTACCGAAGAATCCAC
>CAZGDY010000036.1:0-6122 GCA_964524965.1 uncultured Clostridia bacterium | reverse complement strand
ATCAGCGGAGAGAAATTGGTGCGGGAAATTTGGGCTGAAATAAAGGCACAGAACTGGTCAGTGGTTGAAAGTAAAATAGCTCCCGGATTTCAGTCAGTGCATGCTGACAGTGCCCGCAATCGTGAAGTCCAAATAAAGTTGCTCAAGAACTTGAATCTTGGGGAATATACGCTAAGTAACTTCGAAACAACCCGCAACGGGTCTGTCATTATTGTCACCTATTTTGCTGCAGCAAAGGAAACCATTGCTGGGGAAAAAGTATCATCTAAGCCCACTATGAGATTAAGTGTCTGGCTTGAGACAGAAAATGGATGGCAATGGATTGCCCATGCTAATCTTAGCGCTATTCATGATTAATTAAGTCTTCTTGCATCTGCAACTCTGCGGGAGTCCACCTCATAATTCATGCGATAGTTTATCAACCACTCAAGTCAGACCATTTAACCAGGTGACCCAAGATGTTTCTGTTCTGCTACTGCTATTTCTAAATCCACCACCCCAAGAACAATAATCCTCGGAAAAATTTTGGTTATTTCTCGCCTTTACAAAAGTGAAAATTTATTTAACTATTCTTTTGTTTTCTTATACCAAGGGAAGACCATCGTTCTTCCCTTGGTATATTATAAATAACTTTAAGCTAAGTACAAATTAGACTTTAAACTTACTTTTGAGGAAGAACATTAACTTTAATGGCTCCCGTTTCATTCTTGTTACCAAGGATATCAAAACCTTCTTTAGTTCTTTCCAACTCAACCTTGTGGGTAATTAAAGGGGTAACTTTGATTTTTTTAGCCTCTATTAAGTCAAGAGCTCTTTGAAATTCCTCTCTGCGTCCCCAATACATATAAGCTGGTGATCCAATTATTTTAAGACCTTTGAAGAATACTGCAGGTAGAGAAATGGGTCGGGGCCCGGTAAAAACGCCCATTATTATAACTCTTCCGGTAGGACAAGCCATCTGGATTGCCTGCTCTGCTGTATCAGCTTCCCGCCCTACAGCCTCAATCACCATATCAGCTCCTTCTCCTTTAGTTATCTCCTCAACTGCCTGGATAGGGTCCACCTGGGTGACATCTACAACCTCTGTTGCTCCCAACTGAGAAGCTATCTTAAGATTTTTCTGATGTTTTCCCACCATGATAAGATTCTTAGGAGTATTTAACCCAGCTGCCTGCATAGCAAAAAGACCTATAGCACCATCGCCAATCACTACCGCTGTTCCTCCCGCTTCAAACTCCCCAACTGACAAGGCATGAATTCCACAGGCTACCGGGTCAGCTTGAGAGGCTTCACTAAAGGATACAGAATCTGGTAATTTAAACATTAAGTTTTCTGGAGCATCCATAAAAGGAGCAAATCCTCCCGGATAAGCGTATCCAATAAGTTTTGCCTCTGGGCAGTAGGTAGAAACCCCGGTTTGACAATAGGCACACTTCCCACATGTAATCCAGGCTTTAACTGCTACCCGATCCCCTTCTTTTATCCTATTTACTCCTTTTCCTACCTCTACTACTACACCAGCATTCTCATGACCTAATATATGCCCCTCCATATCACCGGGAGAGGAAAAAAATCCCGCGTGACGTACGTGTACATCGGAACCGCAAATTCCTGCCTCCTCTACTCTTATCCTTGCCCACCCTTCCTTAAGCGGAGATAAAGAATACTCTTCCACATGTAAATCTCCTTTTCCTCGAAAAACTACTGCTTTCATTTACCGCTCCTTTATATAGTTGCTAATATTTTTAAAAACACCTTTGTAATTTCATTGTAAGTTTTTTGCTATAAAATATTCCTTGCTTTTATTAGTTTATGAACTGAGTTATTTTTTATTTAACCAGTATGAACCCAGCTTAAACTCTTACATCTTCCTAACTGCTTCTCCTACTTTTTAAGTGCAACTATCGGGAAAAAGTACGGGATGATTGCGAGAGATAACTAACCCGCCCAACAGGAAATTAGGTCATATCGAAAATTCAAGAAAAAATTGAGCCTTTCCCAATCAATCTCTTAGTGTAAATCACCAAATAGTTTACTCTGTAAATTTCTAAGCTGAACAATTAAGGCTTGATCATCCTGAAGTTCAACATCATCGTAGGTTAAAAAACCTTCTTTAGAAATAGCTCTTTTAACTTTGGCTCCTGCAGCTAAGGTAAAAGGTAATAAATTCTCTTTCCTAGCAATACTTGCCACTTCTATGCGGCCAGTAGTACAAAATGCTCCAATCTCATCTATTACTTCACCCACTTTTAAGTCCTTTTTAGCCATTGTTATTACATCGGCCGCTCTCTTGTTGCCTGCCATAGGAGTAACAGTTGCTCGATGGTCTATCGCTACAGCAGCAACAGTAATAGGTGCTTGCATGGAAACTCTGTGATAGCAAGAATAAAAGATTCTATTATCTACACCTGCCTTTACGTGCCCTCCTAAGCTCAGCATGCCTTTCTCTAAAGGAGTAGTTGCGCGAACCACCACAAATACCCAGATAAAGTTATGACCTAGTGGTACTGGTGAGTCTCCTGGTGGCTTAATTTTTTCCACCACCCCTAGATTGTTTAGTATCCCTCCATTCTTTTTTAACTGTAGCAGCTCCGGGACCTTTCCAGGAAATTCTTCAAAGGAAACATAAGGTCCATGCATACCCCGAACATCAGGCCTTAGCCCAGTTGCATTAGCCATCATACAACATTCCTCATTAGTTTTTGACCCGTCACAAAAAGAAGCAAACATAGCTGAGTTACGTTCCATGTCAGCAAATCCAGCATCTCGCAAAGGTTTTTTGACAGTTTCTTTATTCCACTTTAAATCGGAGCCACCCATATCACTTCTACCCATAGCAACAATATCGTAACCCAAAGCGGCCGCTTCATAATATAAAGCCATAGCACATCCCGGCTCATCTCCATAAATACCGGTATAAACAACCCCGGCATTGTCAGCAAACATTTTCAGGATATGACCAATGCATACGTCTCCTTCTACATTTAAAGTTACCACATGTTTCTTATTTCTAATGGCGTTGAGGGCAATGCCGGCATAAGCGGCCGGAACACCAGTTGCTTCACAAACTACGTCTATTGTTTTAAGACCCCAGGCAATTTCTGGATTAGTGCTACATACCTTCTTGCCACTTTTTAAGGCTTTTTCAGCATCAGCAAGAGAATCACAAATGACTATTTTACTCTCATTTATTCCCGGGACCATTGTCAAAGAATTAATTGCATTTTCAATCTTTATGTCCACTACAACATCTACTTGCATTCCAGGGGCCTTGCTAGTCTGCGTTACCATGCCGCTACCCATACTGCCTGCTCCAATAACAGAGGTTCTTATGGGAGTACCTTCTTTGTCCAATTTTTCAAGACATTCATTAAGCTGAAACATTAACTTTTCCTCCTGACTTTAAAGTAAGTTACCCATCATACTGAACTCACCACATTTTCCTATTAACCAATTTCCTGTTGATTTTTCACCTCCTCTTATAACAAAATTTTGTCTTGAAATCCAACTTCTCCCCATAGACAAATTATTTTATACTATGGGATAGAGTGTAAATTATACTCTTAATAATTATTTATGCCAATTTCCAAATTGAATTTTCAGTCAATGCGGGAAATTGACAAAACTTCTAAAGGTGATAGCCTAAAGCGTGATAACTAACCATATTGGCGTTTTAGCAAATCTAAATTATTGCAATTAAGGAGCATCCTGACTGGACGTGCTCACTACAATAAAAGGGAGGATTTATGAAAGTAGCGGTGCTCGATATGATGCTGCAGGGGGAAACAATTGCCCAGAAGTTCCAGAATGCAGCCAGATTCGGTTTTGATGGTATCGAAGTATTTGCTGGTGCTGATAGCGACCCCTGCCAGATTGAAAAAGATGTAAGGCGGGCGGCTCATAGCACTGGCTTAGAAGTCTTGCAGATTGCGGTTATGCGCAAAGCGTGGTTTTCTACCATTACAGATAGTAAAAGTCTGCAAGAGAAAATCGCCGCACAAAAAATGAGCATTGAACTCTCAGCAAACATCGGTGCTCATCACAGCATGGTTATTCCCGAGTTCGCTGCGCAATTCGTTCCCATATTAGGGATGATTCGGCCAAGCAAAGAAGAAATGAAGTACTTCATGGAATTTCTGGCTGAAACTGCTGATTTCGCCTCTCAGTTTGGTCTTCCTCTCATTATCGATATCTTAAACCGATACGAGACGCGCTACTGTCATCGGATAGAAGAAGTGAGTGCAATGCGCAATGAACTCCAGAAACTAAATGTCAAGGCTCTAGCTGATTTCTTCCATATGAGTATAGAGGAACCGGATATTGGAGAAGCTCTTGAAGCGGCGGGAGAGGACATTGGGCATGTACATATTTCCGATAGTAATCGGAGTCTTCCCGGGGATGGGCATATCGATTTTTCAGCTGGTTTCCGCTCGCTCAAGAAAATAGGGTATGACGGATACATGTCATTCGAAGTACAAGGTGATTTCATAAAAGAGCCTGATCGCCAACTTCCAAAAGCCATCGAGTACGTACGGAGGCTGTGGAATAGTACTTAATTCTCGCATATCCTTGGTTGAGTTTCCGTCTCATTCATCTTTTTAAGTTGCACCTTACTCTTTTGTTCTACAAAAAAGAGCAAAGCTTGCTCTCTAACTTTCCTAATATTCTTATCATGAAGGTTTAAACGGGTAATTGAAAAAGACTTTAGAGGATTTTAAGAAAAACCATAAATAGCATTTATCAATCTCGTATGACTTGAACAAAGAATAAATTATCCTATAATAAAATTAAAGCTGTTGCCCGAGAACAGAAAAATCGATGGAAGTTATTTCTACAGCGGATTAAAAACATAAAGGGAAAAATGAATTTATGTTATATATAGGAAAACAACACAAGGTAGTTCAAAAAGTCGCAATTATTACCGTATTGTTTTTCCTCAGTAATTTTATTGGGTTAGAGATAATTCGAGCACAGCCGCCACCTGATACCATTAATAATGAAGAACCATTTTCGCGTTCCACCCACCAAAAACCTTCCGATAATCATCGTGCAATTTTTCAATTAATGTCAGAGATACAAAAAGACAAGAATTTTCTCACCTTCTCCATCCTTGTTAAAGGTAAGAAATTCGAATCTAAAAAATTTGAGCTAAATAAGAGTGCTGTTGAGAGTAAATTCTCTTTCTTTCACAGTGCTTTAGTTTTTTTACCCCATAACTTATTTAAATATACCAACCACATACAACTATTCTCTCAAATCCACTGCAAAAACTTTCCCTTTAAAGAAAGATCTCCTCCCTATATCCATTCCACCTAAAAATTCTTTTTGCAAAAAATACCCAGGAATTCAAGTCCAGTAATATTATCATAGCAGAGCTTTTCGGTCTTATGTCTGCCTTTTCTCGGATAAAAACTATTAAAAAGGATGATAATCATGAAAGCAAGAATTTTTAATGACAAAAAAGATGAAGGTAAGTGGTTAACTCAAAAAGGCGAGTTATACGATTTTGAAATAAGTCTATTACCTCAGGTGGGTGAACGAAAGTCTTATGGAGTTTATCCAATCGGAAGTGTTTTAGCCAAATTCGCACAGATGGATCGGAAGGAGTTTTTTTCTTACGAGATACGGTTTACTCCCATCGCTTTGAAAGAAATGAGTATTAACGGGCTTGAGGACTTCAAAACAAAAAGCCTGGAATTTGCGCTTAAAGTTCTAGAAAAAGGTTGCAAAGACGATATGGTTGTCACAGTAGACCATAGTGATGATTATACCGCAGCATCGTCTGAGGTGCCGCTTCAAAAACATTGCAAAAAACATTCCTTGTGACACCTTAAGAAAACAAAGAAAAAGTGACAAATATTCAACAATTCCAGAATTAGTGAGCACGGTCCATGAATTGACAGACTTAATGCGGGATATTGACTTTCGCCAAAAAATAATATATAGTTTAAACACTGAAAACAATGAAAAAAAATTAATTGTAGGCTTTATTTTTTCTAATCATTATCTATAAAGTATTTTTGAGGATAGGGCGGGTAGCTCAGTCGGGAGAGCGCTGCCTTCACGCGGCAGAGGTCACGGGTTCAAGCCCTGTTCCGCCCATTAAAAGGTAGGGGCCGTAG
>CAZGDY010000035.1:13256-14527 GCA_964524965.1 uncultured Clostridia bacterium | reverse complement strand
GCTTTACATAAAGCCGTAGAAAACCCCGGACAGATAGATATAAATAAAGTAAATGCTCAACAGGGAAGGCGTGTTTTGGATAGGCTGGTAGGATATAAACTATCACCTCTTCTCTGGAACAAAGTTAAAAGAGGTTTGTCAGCTGGAAGGGTACAGTCGGTGGCAGTTAGGATTTTGTGTGAAAGAGAAGAAGAAATCGAGACGTTTACTTCTGAGGAGCGCTGGACACTTTCAGTTGTTTTCAAAAACGAAAAAGGAAAAAAAATCGAGGCTGCTTTTTTTCATCTTAACGATAAAAAACCAAAAATTAACAATGAACAAACTGCAAAAAAGATTGTTGAAGGAATAATAAAAGGAAGTTACAAAGTTTCCAAAATTGCAAAAACCCAACTTAAAAGGTCTCCCTATCCACCTTTCACTACTAGCACTCTTCAACAAATGGCAAGTTATTATTTAAGGTTTTCTCCTTCAAAAACTATGAAAATCGCTCAAGACCTTTATGAAGGTCAAGAAATTGGAACTAATGAAAGGGTAGGACTAATTACTTATATGCGTACAGATTCAACTCGCATAGCAAAAGAGGCTCAAGTTTCTGCTCGTAAATGGATAAAAGAAAATTTGGGCAAAGATTTTGTTCCTTCTAATATTCCTCAATATAAAAACAAAAAAACTTCCCAGGATGCCCACGAGGCAATAAGACCTACCGGAATTGATTTAATTCCCAATAAGATTAAAGACTATTTATCATCTGATCACAATAAATTGTATAATCTTATCTGGCAAAGGTTTGTAGCTTCCCAAATGGCTAAAGCTATTATTGAAAGAGTAAGCGTTGAGATAATAGACACCTTTTCTGGTGGGAAAAAGTATAAATTTAAGGCTGAAGGAAAAGAGATTCGCTTCCAGGGATTTTTAAAAGTTTATCAGGAAAAAAGAGAAAAAACTAAGCTTATTTTTGTTCCCGAGATGGAAGAAGCTTTAAGAATTGATAAAATTATCTCCAAACAGAGTTTCACCCAGCCTTCTCCTCGTTATACTCAAGCTACTTTGGTTAAAGCTCTGGAAGAAAAGGGAATTGGTCGGCCCAGTACCTATGCTCCTATTATCTCTACCATCCAGCGAAGAGGATATACCCGATGGGTAAGAGGAAAATTAATTCCTACATCTTTAGCTAGAGTTGTAAATACTCTTTTAATTAATAACTTCGCCTCGGTTATAGATGCTGATTTTACTGCTAAAATGGAAGAAGGGCTTGATGAGGTAGAACAGGG
>CAZGDY010000035.1:0-13156 GCA_964524965.1 uncultured Clostridia bacterium | reverse complement strand
TGTCCTTCTTCTGGATGTCAGGGTGAATTAGTGGAAAAGGTAAGCAAGAAAGGTAGAATTTTTTATGCTTGTACGAGGTACCCTGATTGTAAATTTGCAATATGGGAGGAACCGGTAAAAGGTATCTGCCCTCATTGTGGTTCTTCTTATTTAGTAAGGGCAAATAACGGTGGATTAAAGTGCCCTGAATGTGGTAAAAACGTGAAAAGTACTATTACGCAGGATATTAGTCTTAATGGGGTTATCCATCAAATAATTAAACTCAGGAAAGTTTCCGATGCCAATACTTTCTGATTTTCTGGATTATCTTAGACAGGAAAAAAGCCTTTCTTTTCTTACTGTTAAGAGCTATATTTCAGATATAGAAGATTTTTTGAAGTTTTTGGAGAGCAAGAAGAAACGCCTATCAGAAATCAATTACCCCTTGGTTAGAGAGTATCTTAGATTATTGATGGACAGTGGCAAAAAATTTTCTACTCTTGCCAGAAAAACTTCTTCTCTTCGATGTTTTTTCCGGTTTCTTCATGCAAGAGGTTTGCTCAGTAATTTTCCTGTTTTGGCCTTACGGTCTCCTAAAGTTAAAAGAAAGATACCCTCATTTTTAGACGAGCAGGAGATAAAAAAACTTTTAGAAACAAGGGCAGGGGATGGATTCTTCTTTTATCGAGATAAGGCCATGCTGGAGGTTTTGTACGCGACAGGGATAAGGGTAGCGGAGCTTGTAGGCTTAGATTTAGATGATGTTGATTTTATTGATGAGCTTGTTAAGGCGAAAGGAAAAAGAAATAAGGAAAGATTGATTCCCATGGGAAAGTACGCCTTAAATGCTTTAAAAGATTATCTTCCCTGGAGAGAGGATAAAATAGTTTATAGTGTTAGAGCTTTATTTATTAATAAATTCGGAAAAAGAATATCCGATAGGGCCACAAGAGAGCGCTTGAAGATGTGCGTTGAGAGAGTGGGAATTGATAAAAATGTTACTCCTCATACTTTGAGGCATTGTTTTGCAACTCATTTAGTTAATAGAGGGGCCGATCTTCGTACCGTACAAGAACTTTTGGGGCATGAAAGACTTTCAACCACTCAAATTTATACACATATTACACCTTGGCACCTCAAAAAAGTTTATCTAAAGTCTCATCCTCGTGCCAAGTAAGGATTTTTCCCAAGGGAGGTAAAATTTGTTTAGAGGAACAACTATTCTTGTAGTTAGAAGAGCTGATAAAATTGCTTTAGGAGGAGATGGGCAAGTAACTTTTGAAAATATGATAATGAAGCAAAAAGCCAATAAGATTAGAAAGCTATACAAGGGGAAGATTTTGGCTGGTTTTGCCGGAGCAGTAGCTGATGCCCTTACCTTATTTGAGAAGTTTGAAGGGAAAATAGAGCAGTATCAGGGTAATCTTTCTCGAGCAGCATTGGAGCTTGCTAAAGAGTGGCGACAGGATAAAGTTTTAAGGAAACTGGAAGCTTTGATGCTTGTTGCCGATAAAGAAAAGACGCTAATTGTTTCAGGAGGTGGTGATGTAATTGAGCCTGACCGGGAAGTGGTTGCTATTGGTTCGGGGGCAGGTTATGCTCAAGCTGCTGCCTTAGCTTTATGGAATCATACCGACTATGATCCTGAAAAGATTGTGAATATCTCCATAAGTATTACTTCCTCTATTTGTATTTATACAAATGACCAAATTACCATAGAGAAGTTAAATGAGGTGGATGAGTTATGAAAGAAAAGCATTTAACCCCTTTTACTATCGTAAAAGAGCTGGATAAATATATTATTGGTCAAAATAAGGCTAAAAGAGCAGTAGCTATAGCTTTGCGTAACCGTTGGCGAAGACAGAAATTATCGCCAAAAATGAGAGAAGAAGTTGCGCCAAAAAATATAATTATGATAGGACCAACTGGCATAGGTAAAACCGAGATTGCGCGTAGATTAGCCCAGTTAGCAGAAGCTCCTTTTATTAAAGTTGAGGCTAGCAAGTATACCGAGGTTGGATATGTGGGGCGAGATGTGGAGTCAATGATTAGAGATTTAGTTAATATTTCTTTGCATATGATTGAGATGGAAATGATGCAAAGAGTAAAATTAAAAGCAGAGCAATTGATAGAAGAGAGAATTTTAGATGTTTTACTTCCCCATTCCAACAAACCAGCAACAATTCAGGAAGATGATGAAGAGAGGATCAAACGAGCTGAGGCTACCAGGAATATCTTACGGGAGAGATTAAAAAAAGGAGAGCTTGAAGATCGGCTTGTTGAGATTAAAGCACACGATAAGTTCGTGCCTATGGTAGAAATATTTAGCCCTATGGGCGTTGAGCAAATGGGAATGAATTTTCAGGATCTTCTTGGAGAGATGCTACCTACAAAGTCTAGACAGAGAAAAGTTTCAATTAAGGAAGCAAGGAAGATATTATTAGCGGAAGAGTCACAGAAACTAATCGATAAGGATAAAATGATAGAAGAGGTTATTTGGAGAGTGGAGAACTCTGGGATAGTATTTATTGATGAGATTGATAAAATTGTAGATGGAGGGTCTGATAGAGCTGATGTTTCAAGAGAAGGAGTGCAGAGGGACCTATTGCCTATAGTGGAAGGCACAACTGTAACTACGCGGTATGGAGCAGTAAAAACTGACCATATCTTGTTTGTTGCTGCAGGAGCATTTCACGGTTCATCGCCTTCTAATCTTATTCCGGAGTTTCAGGGAAGATTTCCCATCCGGGTAGAGCTTGATCGTTTGGTAAAAGAAGATTTTGAGCGAATACTGGTTGAGCCGAAAAATGCCTTGATAAAGCAATATCAAGCTCTTCTGAAAACAGAAAAGGTTAATTTAGTTTTTACTCCGGAAGCTGTAGAAGAAATTGCTTCTTTAGCTTATTTGGTTAATGAGCGCACTGAGGATATTGGTGCTCGTCGCCTCTATACAATAATGGAGAAACTTCTGGAAAAGATTTCTTTTCGGGCCTCTCAGTTTAAAGGTAAATCTGTTACCATCACTAAACAATATGTGCGGAAAAGATTGGGAGAAATAGTACAAAAAGAAAATCTTTCTCGATATATTCTTTGATTCTTTAAAAGAGGAGAAAAGTATGTGTGGAATTGTCGCTTATACGGGGAGCAAAAATTGTACTGAAATTTTACTTGAGGGACTTAAACGTCTTGAGTACAGGGGTTACGATAGTTGGGGTTTTGCCTTCGTTAAGGGGAAAGATTTAATCAGCGTGAAAAAAGTTGGCAAGGTATCCGAAGCAAAAAATCTTATAGATAACTTTCCTCAAAACTCTTTTATGGGGATTGCTCACACCCGTTGGGCTACTCATGGTGCGCCCACTAATATGAATGCTCATCCCCATCTTGACTGCAAGTTAAAAATAGCCATTGTTCACAATGGCATAATTGAAAATTACTCTGAGCTTAAGAAAAAACTGCAGGAGAAAAGACATAATTTTAAGAGCGAAACAGATACTGAAGTTATCGTCCATCTGTTGGAGGAGTACTATCAAGGGGACATGGTTAAAGCTATAGAGCTGACTATGCTTCAATTAGTAGGAGCATTTGGTCTTGCTATTATCTGCAGCGATGAACCGAGGGCTTTATACGGTGCTCGTAGAGGAAGTCCTCTAATTGTGGGGATAGGCGATAATGAGATGTTTCTTTCCTCAGATGTAAATGCACTCGTTAACCACACTCGCAAGGCGATTTATCTTAGTGATAATGAAATAGTTAAACTTACTCCTAGCTCTTTTAGAATATTTAACTTAAGAGAAGAGGAAACAGAAAAAAAAATTCATATTGTTCCTTTTGGTGCTGCCTTTCTTGAGAAAGGAGGTTTTTCTCATTTTATGTTGAAAGAGATCTTTGAACAGCCAGAATCTTTGCGTAATGTTTTTCGGGGACGCCTTGATCAGGAAAGAGCCACTGTAAAATTAGGTGGGTTAGAGCTTACTGACTCGGAATTGTTAGCTATTCGCAGCATAAAACTTCTTGGCTGTGGGACATCTTGGCATGCAGCTCTTGTTGGCAAGTATCTTTTTGAACAATTAGCGCGTATCCCGACTGACGTTGATTATTCCTCAGAATTTAGATATCGAGACCCCATCTTATTTAAGGATACTTTAATTATTGCTCTTTCACAGTCTGGAGAAACTGCCGATACTCTTGCTGCAGTAGAGGAGGCCAAGAAAAAAGAAGCTAAAGTTTTAGGAATATGCAATGTGGTGGGTAGCTCTATAGCCAGAGAGTGTGGTAGAGGAGTTTATCTACATGCTGGGCCTGAGATAGGAGTAGCCTCGACCAAAGCTTTTACTTCTCAACTTGTGGCCTTGACTCTTCTTGCAATTCTTTTAGCCCGAGCGAGAGGTATGCCGAGGAGAGAAGGATTAATTGCTTTAAATGCTATAGAAGCTCTTCCTTCTTTAGCTAAAAGAGTTTTGAAAAAGAGTGATGAAATTAAAGAAATAGCAAGTCTTATCTGGAAATACCAAAATTTTCTCTATATAGGCAGAAACTATCAGCTTCCTATTGCACTCGAAGGAGCTTTGAAGTTAAAAGAGATATCTTATATTCACGCAGAAGGTGTTCCTGCTGCAGAGCTAAAACATGGTCCAATAGCATTAATAGATGAAAATATGCCTACAGTAGTTTTAGCTACCGAAAGCCATGTTTTAGATAAGGTCAAGTCCAATGTGGCTGAAATAAGAACTCGGAAAGGAAGGATAATTTCAATAGTCACTGAAGCTAATAGAGAGATGGATGAACTTAGTGATTTTAAATTTAGCGTTCCTCCTGTGCCTCATTATCTTACGCCTGTTCTTTCAACGATTCCCCTTCAACTGCTTGCTTATCACATTGCTGTACTCAGGGGATGCAATGTAGACAAGCCAAGAAATCTTGCTAAAAGTGTAACGGTGGAATAAATGCAAATTATTATTTTTGAAGACCATTTAGCGGGAGAGTTAAGGCCTATAGCTTTATCGAGACCTAACTTTGGGATAAGTTTGTGCGGGACTAATTTGTACAATTTACTAAGAAAAAAAGGATTTAAAGTTTCCTATATCCTACGTGATTATTTGAAGGATTTTTTTATTGAGGATTTTCCAAATTTTTCAGTAAATGATAAAAATTTGCTTTTTATAAATGCTTCTCTTCCGCCTGCCTATAGTATTGTTCAGCAAATACTAGATTTTGCTGCAAAAGGGAAGCCTTTTCTAGCTCAGAATGACTCAAGAGTAGTTTGTGCCTTTTGTCCTGATTTAAATTTTAATTTAAATGAATTTAATGAACGCTCTTTAACTAATTTCTTACGTGATCAAGACTATAAGTTTTTGGAAAAAAAATTCCCCCTTGTCAATTATCCATTTGATATTGTTCGATATAATCAACAGTATTTCCAGGAAAACCTTTTGGAGATTAAAAAGGATTTTAAAAAAATAGCTCCTGGTGTATTTGTGGGGAAAAACGTTGATATTGACCCCACGGTTTGCATGGATGTAGAGGATGGGTTTATAATAATTGATGATAACACAAAAATCTATCCTTTTGCCTATTTAAAAGGACCGCTTTATATTGGTAAACACTGCAAAATTATTGAAAGAGCCAGCATAAAAGAGATGTGTCATATTGCTAATCACTGCAAAGTGGGTGGAGAACTGGAATGTTCAATTATGGAAGTTTATTCTAACAAGCAACATCATGGTTTTTTGGGGCACAGCTGGGTTGGTAGCTGGGTAAATATAGGAGCGGGAACTTCTAATTCTGATTTGAAAAATACTTATGGAGAGATAACTATAGAGTATCAAGGGAAAAAAACACCAACAGGTATGCAATTTTTTGGGTGTATAATTGGTGATTATTCAAAAGTTGCTATAAATACCAGCATTTTTACGGGGAAAATCATCGGAATAGCTAGCTATATCTATGGATTTGTAACCACTAATGTTCCCAGTTTTTGTAACTACGCTCGGAGCTTTGGTCAAATAACTGAACATCACCTTCCTGCTGTTATTAGAGCTCAGCAAAAGATGTTTATCCGGCGTAACGTAAAACAAAAACGTATTCACATTAAACTCCTGGAGGACGTTTACCACATTACCCAGGGTGAGCGAATTATGTCTACAGAGAGTCTTTCTTTATAGTATTTAGTTTGACTGTTTGGTAATTTTTTGCTATTTTATAGTATTGTACTTATGGAGAAACTATAACAGATAAGTTTTTCTTAAAAAAAAGTTATCTGAGAAACTAAACTATTATCAGAAAATACCAGTTTGTAAGGAGTAGAAAATATATGCAAATGAATAATAGCTATTACGCTACTGGTCGAAGAAAAACAGCTGTTGCTAAGGTGTGGATGAAAACAGGTAAAGGACAAATAACAGTTAATAAAAGTGACTTTCAGGATTATTTTGTCCGGGAATCTTGTAGAAAGGCAGTTAGAGAACCTCTTGAATTTGTTGATTTTTTAGGAAGATTCGATGTTGAAGCTTGGGTTAAGGGAGGTGGATTGACTGGCCAGGCTGATTCAATTAAGTTGGGAATAGCCAGAGTAATTTCTCAGATTAATCCTGAGCTTAGAAAAGCTTTAAGAAAAGCTGGTTTTCTCACTCGAGATCCCAGGATGAAAGAAAGAAAGAAACCTGGATTAAGAGGTGCACGAGCTAAGCCTCAGAGTTCCAAGAGGTAGGATTTAATTTATGGGCTGGTTCGAAAAAACTTATAATCGAATAAAAAAAGGTAAGAAAAGAATAGATGTTCCTGATGGCCTATGGACTAAGTGTTCTAATTGCTCAGAGATCGTATACAATAAGATCCTGGATGAAAGTTTTCGTGTTTGTCCTAAGTGTGGTTATCATTTTTACATTAGCGCCTGGAAGAGAATCCAAATTACTCTCAATAAAGATAGCTTCCTGCAGTATAATTCCAATTTTTCTTCGTGTAATCCTATTGAATTTCCGGGTTACGAGGAAAAACTGAAAAAAGCAGAAAAAAAAACAGGTGTGGATGAAGCTGTGTTAATAGGTGAGGGTGAAATAGGAGATAAAAAAGTAGCTGTGGCGGTGACTGACTTTGGATTTATGGGTGGAAGTATGGGTTTAGTAATGGGAGAAAGAATAAACCTTGTTGCAGAGAAAGCTTTAGAAAAGCATCTTCCTCTTGTAATTATTTCCGGTTCAGGCGGGGGAGCCCGAATGCAAGAGGGGGTTTTTTCATTGATGCAAATGGCAAAAGTATCCTCAGCTATTGCGGAGTTTAAGAGTAAAGGTGGTTTATATATATCTGTTCTTACTCATCCTACTATGGGTGGTACGATGGCTAGTTTTGCTAGCAGGGGGGATATTATTATAGCTGAGCCCGGAGCACTCTTGGGGTTTGCTGGTCCCCGCGTTATAAAACAAACCATCAAACAACAAATGCCTAAAGGATTTCAGCGGTCTGAATCGCTTCTTAAGCATGGGATGATTGATTTAGTGATAAATAGAGGCGATATGCGCTCTACCTTGATTAAAATATTGAATTTTTTGGTGAATTGAGAATAGCAAATAAGGTTAATTGAGAATATTCCCATGGGTATTAGCGTTAAAGGGTTAAGCTTTTTTTTTTGGAAAGTCTGGTTCTTAGTTAGAAACACTTATGAAAAGAAAAAGTAAGGTAATCAAAATTAAAGGACTAAGTATGGGAGGAAATTATCCTCCCTTAGTACAGGGGATGGTAAAAACTGACCCTTTAGATGTAGAGGCTACAGTTGAGGAGATAAAAAAAATTCAGAAAGCGGGAGCCAAGTTGGTGAGATTGGCGATCCCTAGTGTAAAAGCAGCAAAAAATATTTCTCTTATACGAAAAATGGTCGATGTTCCTCTAATTGCCGATATCCACTTTAACTATCGCTTAGCTATTGAGGCTATCGATAGAGGTATGGACAAGGTGAGGATTAATCCCGGTAATTTAAATTCTCATGATATACTACTGATAGCTAAAAAAGCCAAGGAAAACAAAATTCCTCTTCGCATCGGAGTTAACTCGGGTTCTCTGCCTAAAAATGTTTTGGAAAAGATATTTAAAGCTAAAAATAATAAAGAAGAAAAACTTCGTTTAACAGCCGAGGGAATGGTTGATACAGCACTTAATAGTATAAAATTACTGGAAGAGGATGGATTTGAAGATATAGTAGTTTCCCTTAAATCCTCTGAAGTGCCAGTTACTATTTTATCCAATAAAATGATTGCGGAAAAAATTCCTTATCCTATTCACGTAGGTGTTACTGCTGCTGGTCCTCCTTCCCTGGGGATTGTTAAATCTGCTCTGGCAATTGGTAGCTTATTAAGTGAGGGTATCGGTGATACAATTCGTGTTTCACTGACGGCCAGTCCAGTGAAAGAAATCGAAGTAGCTTATCAGATCCTTAAATATTTAGATTTTGTTGAAAAAGGTCCTACCATTATAGCCTGTCCTACTTGTGGACGATGCAAAGGAAATGTCCGCTATCTTTCCGAAAAGGTACTTCAGGCAGTAGAGGGAATGCAATCCTCTTTTAAAGTAGCAATTATGGGTTGTGAAGTAAATGGGCCAGGGGAGGCTATGGAATCTGATATTGGCATAGTTTGCACCAAACAAGGAGGAATTTTATTTAAAAAAGGCCATCTTTTAAATAAAGTGAGAAAAGATGAACTGTTTACTACTTTAATAAGAGAGCTTCGTGATATAGACCAAAAGTTGAGGGCTGACTAAAGTGGTCAAATTTATTTTTGTTACCGGTGGAGTTCTTTCTTCGCTTGGCAAAGGCATAGCTTCAGCTTCCACAGGAGCTTTACTTAAAAGCAGAGGGTTCAAAGTGAGTATGTTAAAATTTGACCCTTATATAAATGTTGACCCGGGTACTATGAGCCCTTATCAACATGGAGAGGTTTTTGTAACTAAGGATGGAGCTGAAACCGATCTGGATCTTGGGCATTACGAAAGATTTGTAGGTATGAATCTGTCTCGTTATAATAATGTTACAACTGGTCAAATTTACAGCTCAGTGATTGAAAAAGAAAGAAGAGGGGAATATTTAGGTAAAACCATTCAGGTAATTCCTCATATAACCAGCGAAATTCAAAATAGAATAAAAAAAGTCGCTAAGGAAGATAAGGCAGATATAATTATCTGTGAAGTTGGAGGAACAGTTGGGGACATAGAATCTTTACCTTTTTTGGAAGCCATAAGGCAGTTTAGGTTAAAAGAAGGTAGGAAAAATACTTTGTTTATACATCTTACTTTGCTTCCCTATGTTAAATCAACCGGGGAACTTAAAACTAAACCAACCCAGCACAGCGTAGGTAGGTTGCGGGGAATAGGAATTCAGCCCGATTTTATTATGTGTCGTGCTAAGGTTCCTCTTACTAAAGAGGCCCGGGGCAAAATATCCCTTTTTTGTAATATTGAAGAGGAAAATGTAATTCAAGCTATTGATGTTGATAATGTGTATGAGGTACCTTTATGGTTTGAAAAAGAAGGTTTAACTGATAAGATTGCCAAGCAGTTAGATTTAGTACCGCGCAAGAAAGACCTTAGAGAATGGACTCGTTGGGTGAAAAGAGTTAATGATGCTACTCAGGTGGTGAGAATAGCTATAGTTGGAAAATATGTCCGCATGAGGGATGCTTACAAAAGTATTATTGAAGCTTTTACTCATGCCGGGGCAGCTAATGATGCAAAGGTATGTTTAGAGTGGATAGAGGCTGAAGAAGTAACTGAAGGGATAGAGGATAAGTTAACTTCTTGCCAAGGTATTCTTATTCCGGGAGGTTTTGATTTAAGAGGTATAGAAGGTAAAATAAGAGCTATAAAGTTTGCTAGGGAACGTCGTGTTCCTTTTTTAGGAATATGTTTAGGGATGCAATGTTCGGTTATTGAATTTGCTCGAAACGTAACTCACCTTAAGGGGGCAAATTCTGAAGAATTTGACCCTGATACAATACATCCTGTGATTAACCTTCTTCCCCAACAGCAAGGGATTAAAAATAAAGGGGGGACAATGAGACGGGGTGAGTATGAGTGCAGATTGGAAAAAAACAGTTTCAGTGGTAGAGCTTATCAAAAATCCGTGGTCTGCGAGAGACACAGACATCGCTATGAGTTTAATAATGAATACAGAGATATTTTCAAAAAAGCTAATTTGAAAATAGCAGGTATCTATCCCGAAAAGGATCTGGTAGAAATAATTGAAATCCCTAACCATCCTTGGTTTGTGGCTACTCAGTTCCATCCTGAGTTTAATTCTAAACCCCAGAGTCCTCATCCTTTATTTAGGGATTTTGTCAAGGCAGCTATGCAAAAGGCGTTATAAGAAAAGGAGTTTAGGTAATGGCTAGATTAATTTTTATCCTCTTGGGAGCAGTTTTAGTAAATAACTTTGTTTTGCGTTACTTTGTAGGCATCTGTCCTTTTTTAGGAGTAACCGGGAAGGTTGAATCTGCAGTAGCAATGGGATTTGCTACAACTTTTGTAATGACTCTTACGGCAGCGGTGGTATGGCCTATTAATATTTATATTATCCAGGGTTTAAATCTTCCTTTCTTAGAATATGTCACTGATATTTTGGTTATTGCTTCTCTTGTTCAATTGATAGAGATGTTTATTAGAAAAACAAATCCTGCTCTTTATAGAGCTCTGGGAATTTATCTTCCTTTGATAACAACCAATTGTGGTATTCTCTTTTTAGCTCTTTTTATTCCTCTTAGAAACTATGCTTTTATTGATAGTATAGTATTTGGCTTTGGAGCAGGAATTGGTTTTACCTTTGTAATGTTCGTAATGTCTGCTATAAGAGAAGAGCTTGACTTTGCTAAGGTGCCAAAGTGCTTGCGTGGTGCTCCAATAACTTTGATTGTAGCAGGCCTTCTTGCCCTTGCTTTTATGGGATTTACTGGACTTATTGGTGCAGCGTAAGAGATTGCAAGGAGAATAATATGGGTTTAATTGTTGCCTCAGTATTAAGCATGGGAGCTCTATCAGTTTTTTTTGGCGTGATGCTTTCTTTTGCTCACAAAAAATTTAAAGTAGAAGAAGACCCTCGCGTGGAACAGGTGCTCGAGGCGTTACCAGGGGTGAACTGTGGAGCTTGTGGCTTTGCTTCTTGCCAGGTTTTGGCAGAGGCAATTGTTGAAAGGAGTGCCGGAGCAAACTCTTGTGTGGCAGGAGGGAGTGAAGCTGTGGAGAAAATCTCTCAAATAATGGGGGTAGAAGCAGAAAAAGCAGAAGAAAAATTAGCCTTTGTTAGATGTGGGGTAGGCGGATCGGAACGAAAGAAAAAGGCTGTTTATCAGGGTGTTGAGACTTGTAGAGCGGCAAGTTTGGTTATGGGAGCAGATACTGCTTGTTTTTATGGTTGTTTAGGGTTTAGTGATTGTCAAAAAATTTGCTCTTTTGGTGCTATTGAAATGATAAATGGTCTTCCTCATATTAATTCTTCACTTTGTACAGGATGCGGCAAGTGCGTAGAAATTTGTCCGCGTAATATAATAGTTTTAGAGAGTTTTAACGATTTAAATTATCTCCTGAAATGTTCATCCTTAGATTCAGGAAAGAAAGCACGTAAGGTTTGCCATAAAGCTTGTATAGCTTGTGGTCGTTGTGTGAAATTTTGTCCTTATGAGGCTTGTTCGCTGGAAAATAATTTAGCCCGTATTGATTCTAAAAACTGTCAGTTATGCGGCATATGTTATTTAGTATGCCCGACGGGTGCTATAATAGAGATAGAGAAAGGGTAAAAATGCGACCTTTAAAATCTTTAATTTCTTTGGAAGAAGGGAAAAAAACTTTATTTTCTCATATTCATCCGATTGAGAGAAAAGAAACGGTGTCTTTGCTCAAAGCTAATAGGAGAGTTTTAGCTAAGGACGTAGTAGCTTCCATAAATGTTCCTCCTTTTGATAGGGCTGGGATGGATGGTTATGCAGTTAAGGCTCAAGATACCTACCTTGCAAAAGGCATGAAGCCAGTGAAGCTGTTATTAACAGGTTTTGTTCCAGCTGGCAAATTTAGTGATGAGCAATTAAAAAAAGGAGAATGTATCCAGATAGCTACTGGTTCACCTCTTCCACCGGGAGCAGATGCTGTGGTTATGGTTGAGGATACTGAAAGCGAAAAAGATGTAATTAAATTTTACCGTCCTGTTCATCCTGGAGCTAATGTTTCCTATGTTGGTGGGGATATTAAAAAAAGTCAAAAAATTAGTTTTGTGGGAGATTTTATATCTCCTGCTAAAGTAGGAGTATTAGCGGCTTTAGGGAAAAAGGAGATAGAGGTATTTGCTAAACCTCGTGTAGTAATAATATCTTCAGGAGAAGAAATTGTCTCTCCCGGTGAGCCGTTGGCAAGAGGAATGATTTATGACGTTAATTCTTATACTCTCTTAGCTTTAGTAGAAGAGAATGGTTGCGAAGCCACTTTAAGACCTAAGTTAAGAGATGAGGTTGACAGTATTGTCAAAGAGTTGAAAAGTGTTCGTTCGGCAGATTTGATAGTTGTTACTGGAGGTAGTTCAGTAGGAGAACGAGATTTGATAAGAGAAGCTATTTTGCAGCTGGGGGAAATTTTATTTCATGGTATTGCTGTCAAGCCTGGCAAGCCTACCTTAGCTGCTGTAGTAGAGGGGAAATTAGTTCTGGGTATGCCTGGATACCCTACTTCCTGCCTGACTAATGGTTATGGATTTCTTGTTCCTACTCTTAGGCGACTTGCTCATTTACCGGCAAGAAAAGAGATTGTAGTAAGAGTTCCTATTTCCCGAAGAATAACCTCTACTTTGGGGAGGCATCAGTTTTTACCAGTGAAAATAGATGAAAATAAAGCTGTTCCCGTGTTTAAAGAATCAGGGGCTATAACCAGCATGTCTGAAGCGCAAGGCTATATAGAAATACCAGCTAATGTTGATATGCTGGAAAAAGGAGATCAAGCAGAAGTTAAACTCTTTTAACGGATTAACTCTTCTCTTTAATTCCCATCCTTTCAGTTTGTGAAATAATTTTTTACTTATCATTTATTGCTCTTAATTTATTCTTCCCTCAATTCTTTTTCGCTAAGACCGAAATAATGTCCTATCTCGTGAAAAACATTTTTAATGACCATTTCTCTCATCTGTTTTTCTGTATAACAAAGTTTCTCTATCGATTGG
>CAZGDY010000034.1:0-14792 GCA_964524965.1 uncultured Clostridia bacterium | reverse complement strand
CACAAGGCTCCTCTCATTATAAATACTGATGCCCACTCACCAGAAGATCTTATAACCCGTTCCAAAGCAGAAAAAATTTTACGGGGGGCGGGGCTTGAAAAAGAAGAATTAAAACAGGTTTTTCAAAATAGTAAAAAATTAATGGAGAAACTTTCATCATGAACAAAAGGACATTAGCAATCTTAATAATAGTTTCTTTGTTGCCAATATTTCTACTTTTAGCCAGAGTGCAGGCTGCTAATGACTTTTTTTCTGAAATTAAACTTATTATCCAGGTTTATCAGCTGGTCCAAAGTGAGTATATAGAAAAAATTGAACCTTCCCTCCTTATTGAAGGAGCAATTCGAGGAATGTTACAAACTTTAAATGACCCTAACTCTCGCTGGTTGAATGCAAAGGAATGGGAAGAATGGAATGTGGAAAAAGAAGGTAAATTTGGTGGATTAGGAATGACTGTGGGGATTAGGGAGGACTCTATTACGATCATTAAACCTCTTCCAGATACTCCAGCAAGTAAAGCTAATTTGCAATCCGGCGACAAGATAGTACAGATAAACGGCAAAAGTACTGAGGGTATATCTTTAGATGAGGCCGTATCTCAACTGAGAGGAGAAATTGGTACCCCTGTAACCATCACTATTAAAAGAGAGGAAATCTCTGAGCTTTTAGAGTATACTTTAACAAGAGCTCTTATTAAATTGCCCAATATTGAAAAAAAAATTCTGGAGAATAATGTAGGATACATAAAAATAACAGGTTTTAATAGCGAAAACACTTCAAAAGAATTAAGAGATGCTCTCCTCTTCCTTAAGCAGGAGGAGGTGGAGAGCCTAATTTTAGACTTAAGAGGTAATCCCGGAGGACTTCTTTCTCAAGCAGTTGAGGTTGCTGATGAATTTATCTCTTCCGGAATAATTGTATCTATAAAAGGTCGGGAGCCAGCTGAAAATAATATCTACTCAGCTCATCCAGGTGGAGACGGGATAAACTTTTCTCTTTTAGTTTTAATTGACCAAAACAGTGCCAGTGGTTCTGAAATAGTAGCAGGAGCTGTAAAGGACCATCAAAGAGGAATTCTTTTAGGAACTTGTAGCTTCGGCAAAGGAACTGTACAAAACGCAGTCCCACTGGAAAACAGTGGAGCCCTTTGGTTAACCACGGCCAAATATTATACTCCATCAGGTATATGCATAAACGGCGAAGGTATTGAACCACATCTGGAGGTTAAATCTTTTACGCCGACTCTTCAGGAAAAAGAAATTATAGATAAACTTCGAACTTCACCAATATTGGAAGATTTTCTGAAGATAAATCCTCAATGGGAAATAAAAGATCTAAGCCCTCTTTTAAAAGAGCTGGAAAAAGAAAATTTAAATACAAATAAAGACCTTTTAAAACGTATTCTCCGTGAAAGGGATGAAAATAATGAAAACGACATATTTAACGATTATCAATTGATTCAGGCTTTGGGTATATTAAAATCTCTTCCAATACTTCAGGGAAAACTCGGGAATCAAATTAAAACCATCCCATAACTCAAAAAATGATGAGTAAACTCATTAGGTACATATTAATAGGGTTAGGAATTGTTATTTTTGCTTTGTTATTAACTGTTTTTTTTCAATATAAAAAGCTTCAATCTGCCAGATTATTTTTGGCGGTAGATGCAAAAGTACAAACCGAGCTAAATAAATTAGGACTACTTGTAACAGAAAAAAAAATCGAACAACAGGGATTCCCTATCCCACAGCAGATGGCCAAGATTGAAGTTGAAATTCCCCTGCGTCTATCTTTAGACAAACTTTTAGAACAAATAAAGCAAGGGTTTAGCTCTTCTAAAGTCCAAATATTGAAATTTAAGGAAGAAAATTTAAAAAATACTTATAATATTCATCTGGAACTTGGACAAGATAAATCTTTAACTCACAGATTACTTTTTTCGTTAAAAAAGGCTAAAGTAGCCCTATTAATAGATGATTTCGGATACATAAATAAGGATAAACTATTAAATGCTTTTTTTGAAGATTTATCTGTTCCTTTAACAATTGCTATTATTCCTGGCACCCAATTTGCAAAAGAAATTGCCGAAAAAGCCCATCAAAATAATATACAAATATTAGTACATCTTCCAATGCAGCCCAAAGGAGATTTTAAAAATCAGTACAAGTGGATTATCCTGGATGGGATGTCCAGAGAAAAAATAGAAAATATAACAAAAGAAGCCATTGAATTTATCCCTCATGCGCAAGGATTAAATAATCATATGGGCTCGCTTGTCACTACCAAAAAAGAACTTATGGAACCCGTGCTGCAAGTTTTAAAAAAGAAGCAAATGTTTTTTGTGGACAGCAAAACTTCCCCTCTTTCTATAGCCTACCCTTTAGCAAAGAATTTGGGAATAAAATCAACTTATAACTGTGTTTTTTTAGATAATGAAAAGCAAATAGAATACATTGAAAACCAATTTAACAAACTTATCTTGCAAGCCATAGAAAATAAATGGGCTTTAGGGTTGGGACATCTTAACGAAATAACTGCTTTAACTTTACATAAGCTAACTACAAACTGCGATAATCGAAAGATAGAATTTGTTCTGATTTCAGAAATACTAAATTGAGGAGAAAATAATGAAAAAAATCGCAATAATATGCATATTTTGGGCAATTATATCAGGATTTTCTATCCCCGGGTTAGCACAGACGGATATTAATTTAATTGATACACCAACAGCTAAGGTATTGAGCAAAAATAGCTATTATTTGAACTTCCGCTTTTACCAAGGAGGAGGAATTTTACTTCAGGGCTGGGCTGGATTAATTGAACGACTAACAATAGGTGCATCCTATGGAGGAGTAGGAGTAGTAGGAATCGGACAGATAATAGGAAATCCTGAGCCAGCTTTTTCTTTAAAGTACAATTTGGGAGAGGAAGGAGAAAATTTCCCCTTTGCTCTTGCTGCTGGATACGAAGGACAGGGATACGGAAGATATTACCGACAAGGAGAAATGATAAATGGGTGCGAGCTCACTAAAAGTTTCTACCAGATAAACTCCAAGGGGTTTTACCTTGCTCTCACTAAAAAACTAAAGAATTTAAATTTCCAAATCCATGGAGGTGTTAATCACTGCCTGGAAAATGACCCGGGTAAAGCTGATATCTCTTTTTTTCTGGGAACAGAATTTGAAATTACTCCAAAATTTATAATTAAATTAGAGTATAACAACGGATTTCATAATAAAATAAAACCAGAGGATGTTTTTAAAAACCCCTGTGCTATTGAACTACGCAAAGCGGGGGGAGAGATTAACTTAGGATTAAAAGTTCGATACTCCTCAGCACTTATTCTAGAAATAGGGTTTAAAGACTTATCAGGTGTTTACACCGAAAATGGTAATAGAATATTTCAAATTGCCTACGTGGGGGAGTTTTAGTCTTATGGAAGAAAAGAACAGATATACTTTAGATTTTGAAAGACCATTGCTAGAATTAGAAAAGAAAATTGAGGAACTTAAGGGTTTGACTGAAAAAGAAGAAATAGACCTTAAAAAAGATATTCAACACCTAGAAAATCGCCTCAGGAAGCTGGAACAACAAACTTTTCAGGACTTAACTCCCTGGCAAAGAGTTCAACTGGCAAGACACCCTAATCGCCCCAAAACCTTAGCTTTAGTTAATCTTATCTTTGATGAATGGTTAGAGTTACACGGTGACAGACTTTATTCTGACGACCAAGCTATAATAACAGGCTTAGGGAGGATAAACAAGGACAATTTTTTATGGATGGGACATCAAAAAGGAGAATCTATCAGGGAAAATCTACTTCGTAATTTCGGTATGGCTCATCCTGAAGGATACAGAAAAGTTAACAGGCTCATGAGTTTGGCCGAAAAAACTGGCCTGCCGGTAATAAGTTTTATAGATACTCCCGGAGCTTATCCCGGAATAGAAGCCGAGGAAAGAGGACAAGCTGAAGCAATAGCTGCCAATCTGGAAAAGATGTCTCAACTTAAAGTGCCTATACTTGTCATCATTGTCGGTGAAGGAGGTAGTGGTGGAGCCCTGGGAATGGGAATGGGAGATAAAGTTTTAATGTTGGAGAATGCTATATATTCAGTGATCTCTCCTGAAGGATGTGCAGCAATCCTCTGGAAGGACCAAAGTAAGGTAGAAGAAGCTGCTGCTGCTTTAAAATTAACAACGCAAGACTTATTAAAACTTGAGATTATAGATGGAATTATTCCTGAACCTTGGGGAGGCGCCCACAAGGATGTGGAAAAAACAGCAAATAATATAAAAAAAACTATTTTAAGAGAAATAAAACCTTTAAAGGAATTATCTTTAAAGGAGCTACTATCACGCAGAAAAATTAAGTACAGAGGGGTTAAGAAAACTAAGGATGGGAAAAATGGCTGATGAGTATAAAGCTGAACAAATAAAAGTTTTAAAAGATCTGGAAGCTGTAAGAAAAAGACCAGGAATGTACATAGGTAGTACCGGCAGCCGCGGGCTTCATCACCTCGTAAACGAGGTACTTGACAACTCTATTGATGAAGTTTTGGCTGGTTTCTGTACAGAAATTAAAGTTATTATTCGCACCGATAATCGCATAACTGTAATTGATAATGGCAGAGGTATTCCTGTTGATAATCATCCTGTTTACAAAAAATCGGCTTTGGAATTAGTAATGACCATGCTCCATGCTGGGGGAAAATTCGATAACAAAACCTACCGAGTCGCAGGAGGACTCCACGGAGTTGGTATTTCCGTAGTAAACGCGCTATCAGTTTTCTTAGAAGCAATCATCTATAGAGATGGTAAGATATGGAAACAAGCCTATTCAAGAGGAAAAGCAACCGGACCAGTAGAGATTATAGGGAAAATAGATACCGATACCAATCTAAGGGGGACGGAAATTACCTTCATCCCTGACTTTGAGATTTTTGAATCTATCGAAGTTGACTACGAAAAAATTACCCGTCGGTTAAGAGAACTCGCTTTCTTAAATGGGGGAGTGAGCATTGAAATCGAAGACAAACGATCTGCTCGTCAGGAGAAATTTAAATACGATGGAGGAATAAAAGAGTTTGTCAAACACTTGAACCAAAATAGAGAAGTATTATTTCCTGAGCCCATTTACATAGAAGGAGAAAAAGGGGATACTCAACTGGAAGTAGCAATTCAATACAACCAAAGGTTTATCCAGGACATATTTGCTTTCGTTAATGACATCAACACTGAGGAAGGAGGAACTCATCTTTTCGGGTTTAAAACTGCTCTTACCAGAGCGGTAAATGATTATGCCAGAAAGGCAGAAAGTAAAGAACTAAATATTATGGGAGAAGATATCAGAGAAGGGGTAACTGCCATCATAAATCTGAAATTACCTAATCCTCAATTTGAAGGACAAACTAAAACAAGACTGGGCAATAGTGAGGTTAGAGGAATAGTAGATTCAATGGTTTACAAAGGTTTAAATCAGTACTTTGAGGAAAATCCCTCTATTGCTAAAATTATATTGCAAAAAACAATTTCATCTTCCCGGGCACGCTTGGCAGCCCAAAAAGCAAGAGAGATTACCCGAAAAAAAGAGGGCTTATGGGGAGGAGCTCTTCCAGGAAAATTGGCCGCTTGTTCTGAAAATAACCCTCAAAAAAACGAACTTTATATCGTGGAAGGAGATTCAGCAGGAGGCTCAGCCAAACAAGGACGAGATAGAAAATTTCAAGCTATACTTCCTGTTAAAGGAAAAATAATTAATGTAGAAAAATCTCACCTTGTTAAAGTGTTAAATAACAATGAAATCAAAGCTATGATTGCAACAATTGGTACTGGCATAAGAGAAGAATTTAATATTTTAAAATTAAAATACAATAAAGTTATTTTGATGAGTGATGCCGATGTAGATGGAGCACACATACGAACTCTTCTTTTAACTTTTTTTTATCGCTACATGTACAATATAATCAGGGAAGAACATATTTACATTGCTCAACCCCCTCTTTACAAGGTAGTTAATAGAAAAAAGGAGTATTTTCTCTACAGCGATGGTGGACTCAACAAATTAAGAGAAGAATTAAAAGGGGAAAAGTTAGAAGTACAAAGATATAAAGGTTTGGGAGAGATGAATCCCGAGCAATTATGGGAAACAACTATGAATCCCGAAACAAGAACTTTATACAGAGTATCTATTGAGGATGCCGTTGAAGCTGATGAACTTTTCTCTATGTTAATGGGCGAGGAAGTAGAGCCTCGCAGAAAATTTATTGAAGAGCACGCTGCTGAAGCCGAGTTAGATATTTAGAAATATAAACCAGGAGATAAAAGTTGGCTATAGAAGAAAAAAATACCCTTATTTTTCTTGAAGATGAAATGAAAAAATCCTACCTCAACTATGCTATGAGCGTAATTGTGGGAAGGGCTCTTCCCAATGCCAAAGATGGACTAAAACCGGTTCAAAGAAGAATACTTTATGCGATGCGGGACTTGGGTCTTCTGCCAAATCGAGCTCACCGTAAATCAGCTCGTTTAGTGGGAGAGTGTTTGGGTAAGTATCACCCCCACGGAGATATGGCGGTTTACGATGCCCTTGTCCGGATGGCTCAGGATTTTTCTCTCCGACATCCTTTAATTGACGGGCAAGGAAACTTCGGTTCCATAGATGGCGATTCCCCTGCAGCTATGAGATATACCGAAGTGAGACTGACCCCTATAAGCGAAGAACTCTTAATGGACCTTGATAAAGACACTGTAGATTTTATTCCTAACTTTGATAATTCTCTGGAAGAACCTGTAGTCTTGCCGGCTCGCTTTCCTAACCTTCTGGTTAATGGAGCATCGGGAATAGCCGTAGGAATGGCTACCAACATACCACCGCACAACCTTGGAGAATTAACAGATGCTTGCTTAGCAATGATAGATAATCCACAAATAACTGTTCAGGAGCTTTTACAATTTGTAAAGGGGCCGGATTTTCCTACCGGGGGAATTATTTTAAAAAGTGAGGGATTAAAAGAGGCTTACCAGGAAGGAAAAGGCCAAATAATCCTCAGAGGAAAAGCTTTTATAGAAAGAGAAAACGAAAGGGAAAAAATAATCATAGAAGAAATCCCTTATCAAATAAATAAAACCAATTTAATTGAACGAATTGCTGAGCTTGCCCAAGAGGAAAAAATAAAAGGGATAAGAAGCATAAGAGATGAATCAGACCGAAGGGGAATCAGAATTGTTATAGAAGTCTCTCGGGCATTTACCTCAGAAATTGCACTTAATCAACTCTATAAACGTACTCCCTTGCAAACAACCTTTGGAATTATCCTTCTTGCTATCGTTGATAACAAGCCTCGAAGGCTAAGCTTATCACAAGCTATCAAGTGTTACCTTGATTACCGTCGAGAGGTAATTATCCGTCGCACTCACTACCTTCTGGATAAAGAAGAAAAAAAAGCACACGTACTGGAAGGATTTAAAAAAGCCTTAAATAGAATTGATGAAGTAATTAAAATTATAAAAGAATCTCCTAATCCCCGGGAAGCAGAAAAAAGACTAATCGACAGATTAACCTTGAGCAAAATTCAAGCAAACTCTATTTTGAATATGAGATTGCAACGACTCACTAATATTGAGAGAAACCAAATAGATAAAGATTATGAAAACTCCCTAAAAAATATAGAAAATTTCAAGGCAATCCTTACTAGCGATGTTAAAGTATGGGAACTAATTAAAAATGAGCTAAGAGAAATTAAAAAAAAGTATGCTACCCCTCGCAAAACCTTGATTGGAACAGAAAGATTAGAAAATTTGGACTTTAAACCAGAAGATCTCATTGAAAAAGAAGATGTTATAATTACCATTACTTCCAGTGGATACATAAAATACACTCCTCTTATATCATATAAAAAGCAAAAAAGAGGGGGAAAGGGAATGAGCGGTGTATCCCTGCAAAAAGGCGATACAACCAAAAATATCTTTCTTTGCAATACACACTCAACCTTACTTTTCTTTACCAACTCCGGAAAAGTCCACGCTACCAAAACATATGAGATTCCTCAAAAAAAAAGAAGTGAGAGAGGTAGAGCTATTGTTAATTTTCTGCGGTTAAATGAGGATACGATTGCCACCACTATACCTCTGGATAACTCTTCATCTAATAAGTTCCTTTTTATGGTAACGAAAAGAGGAATAGTTAAGAAAACTTCTGTAGATAAATTCTCTCATCTCAGACAAGGTGGCATAATAGCTATTAAACTAAGAGAGGCAGATGAGCTTATAAAAGTGCTTCTCACCTCAGGGGAGGATGAGATAATCCTATCTACTAAAAAAGGAATGAGTATTCGTTTCTCAGAAGAAGATGTTCGTCCTATGGGGAGAGTATCAACAGGAGTAAAAGGAATAACTTTATCTGAAGAAGATGTGGTAATAGATGCTGTTGTGCTTGAGGATGGAGCAGATCTTTTCGCTATAACGACAAAAGGATACGGGAAACGCACTTATTTTTCCAAATATCGCAAGATAAGGCGGGGAGGAAAGGGAGTCAAAAATATCAAACTTCACCCAAAAAGAGGACTAGTAGTAGCTACCAAAAAAATAAAAAAAAGTGAAGAGATGCTGATAATAATAACACGAGAGGGAAAAAGTATCAGAGTACGAACGAAAAATATACGCCGAATTGGACGAATTACTGCTGGCGTTAGAATCATAAAAGTTGATAAGAATGATGAAGTTATTGGAATAACGTGAAAAAAATTGCTTTTTTACACCCAGGGCAAGCCTCGCAAAAAATAGGCATGGGTAAAAACCTGATTAGTTTTTATCCTGCTGCTAACGAGGTATTTAATGAGGCAAACAAGGCTCTTGGTTTTGACATAAAAAGAATCTGTTTAGAAGCTCCAGAGAAAGAACTTACTAAAACTTCCAACCTGCAACCAGCTCTTCTTACAATAAACTGGATTATAACTAAACTAATAAAAGAAAAAGGAATTAATCCTCAGGCAGTTGCCGGCCACAGTCTGGGTGAATATAATGCCCTTCTAACAGCAGAGGTACTTGATTTTCCTACAACTTTAAAAATCATTAAAAAAAGAGCTAACCTAATGGAGCAAGCTGGCAAAAATAAGAAAGGGTCAATGGCAGCAATTATTGGACTTGGTACTGAGAAAATAATTGATATATGCCATAAAACTACAGGGGTAAAGGTAGTAAATTTCAATTGCCCAGGACAGGTGGTTATTTCCGGAGAAAAGGAAAAAGTATTAGAGGGAGTTGAAAAAATTAAAAAAATTGGAGCCAAAAAAGTGGTTCTTTTGCCTGTTTCCGGTGCCTTCCATTCACCCTTAATGAAGGATGCGGCAAAAGAATTTTCTTTGTTTTTAGAAAAATTTACATTTTTTCAGCCTATTTGCCCCATACTCAGTAATGCCACCGGTGAGTTTGCCACCTCTAAGAGCAAAATCAAAGATAATTTAAAATTACAGATGGACCACCCTGTTTTATGGGAAAAAAGTATGGAATCTTTAGTTAACGAAGGTTTTAATTTCTTTGTGGAAGTTGGTCCTGGAAAGGTACTTCAAGGTTTGATGAAAAGAATAAACAAGAAAGTAACCATTACGGGAATTAATGACCAGACATCAATAAGTAAATTAATTAGTCTAATTCCCTGATTATCCTAATGATAGTGCACAGCTTTTTACTTCTTATATAACTTAACAAATCGCTCTATAGAACGGTCATAAGTTTTTTCTACCTCAGAAGGAAAAAAACAAGCCGGTAACTCTCCCATTCGCCAGTGGTACCTTATGCACTCACAGCATTTTCCCTTCCTGGAGCAAGGTTCATAACTGCAATTACAATTTTTCAGGTTTTCTTTAATATTCGAACAATCAGTCACTATTTCACCTCTTTTCAACGATAGATTTTATTTATTTTAAGCGCTCGTTTCCAAGCCCTTTCACAAGATCGTTCATTAGTCCGGCAGCTACCTCAGCCGTAAATATATCCCCGTCAAGGTATCTTTTTAAAACTATAGGGATTAAGTTAGTGTGATATATCCTCGCTATTAAAAGTCCTCTCTGATTAGCAAAACCCCATCTGTCAAATTTTTCAGTACCTACGAGAAGTGGATTTAAAGTCTCATTATCATACCAGTTAGAAATTTTACTCTTTATCTTCAAACCTAACATTAACTCTTTCCACCCTTCCATGAACTTACCTGGCTCTTCCCTGGTTCCTTTTCTTAAAGGAAGTTTACCTTCCGGTCTCATGCTTAGCCAGGACAGGTACTCATCCTCAAGGATGAACTTTACCCATTTTTTAACTGCGTCTTTAGTGGCTTTCTTGGTTATACCCAGATAATTTATCTGTCCATATTGAGCAGCTCCCTGTTCACCTTCAATTACAGCAACAAATCCTGTTTTCTTGTGAAGATCCCTTACCAAAGGTCGCTCATCACCTTCCAACCCACAAATCTGGGAAAGAATAAAAGAAGGCCACATTATCATAGCACATCTTCCTCTAAGGTAATCCATTTTTGTATGATGCTGCTGAACGTTTCCCGGAGGAGTAAATTTAGAAAGCTCTTTATAAAATCTTAAAGTATCGATGAACTCAGGAGTATTAAGGTTAACCGTATCAGTTTCAGCATCTACCAAACGAGCGTTATTAGAAAGAGAAAAGCCTTCAAAAACCTGCTGGGTATAACTATCCTCAGGAGAGGTGGGAACTTCAAATCCCCAAATAAGGGGAGGATCATTAAGAGCCTGAGCTGCTTTTTTTATATTTTCCCAGCTCTGAGGTGCCGAATATCCCTTATCTTCTAAAAGATCCTTTCTGTAAATTAAAATCTGACCCCATCCCTCTACAGGAATAGCACTAAAACCTCCTTGGTATCTGACTAAATTTAAAGCCCCAATAGATAGAGTGTTCTCACCTAAATCTTTTATTATCTCGGTTGCAGTATCAACATCAAATATTTCCTCCTCTACCAAGCGAGCAGTATAATCTATGGGGTGAAATATGATATCGGGAAGCGGGTTGGATGTTGCCTTCTCCAAAAGGATTGAATTATCTATAGGAACAATTTTTATTTTAATTTCGGGATTTTCTTTCTGAAATTTAGAGGCTAAATTCTGTTGAATCTGTAAACTTTTGTTTTCTATCTCGGTAGTCCAAAAGATAATCTCAGTTTGCGCCATAGTAGCTTGAGAGGCAAAAAATATGGCTAATCCCACCATTCCCCCAATTATTCCAAGTTTCAACATTCATCTCCTGATATCACTATTTGAACAATTTATTTAAATTTTTTCTTTTTTAAAGAAGAGCTAAAAACCCTTTTGAACTCTATTCTGTCTGTTTTTCGGCAATACTTCCTACAATGAGCAATTTGTATTTCTCACCTCGGTAAGCTTTGAACATTAAAATTAACCAAAGGATAAGGATCAACACCCATACCAAACCTGCGAGGGGCCATCCAACTAATGGTATCTGTCTTAATATCCAGGCTAGTACTGAAAGTGGCAGAAATGTTAACAAGGACTGAAAAGCGTGGAATCGAACAAATTTGTTCTCTTTCTCTAAAACTAAAAAAACAATGCCGGTTACCCATCCCAAAACATAACACAAAAGCCCTGCTATGTTTTCTTCCAAATTCATTGATGTTTTTGCCATTTCAGAATTCCTTATAGTTATTGCATATTTTTCTGTTCTTCCCTCTTTTTACCTCTTATCTCAGCTCATTAAGTTATCTGTTGTTGTATAATTTGTTCCAATTGGCTCTCTAAAAATTCATGAGTATCGAAATGATGATTAGGATCACGGAAGAGGACAAAGGCCCAGTAAATACTAAATATACCCAGGGTTATAATGCTAAGGAAAATATAAAGCCCATAGCGTCTGCGCTGAAGAGGATGAGCGAGAGTACAATTAAAAGAGATATTTTTACCTTTTAGAATTTCCCCAACTTTCCCAAAAAAGGCTAACTCTCCCTGTTCGTGATAGTAATAATCTACAGTCAGATAATAAACTACAATCAAACCCAGAATAACACTTAAAATGCTAAAAACACCAAAGCCTCGACTAAACGAGCCTAAATTCCCAAGGTAACTGAATATAAGCCAGAAAACGAACAAAGGTTTTGAGTGGTGTGCTTCTCTCTTAGTTAATAAAGGATCTGTTTTCCCCGGATCTACAACCTCACTATCAAACTTTTCCTTAATTAGCTTAGATAAATTAATCTTAAGCCTTTTTATTCTGTCAAAATGCTGATTTCTTCTTTTGTAAAGAAGCCAGTTATACCACCACAGATAAATAGCCACAAGAAAAGAAATCAAAGTGGAGATTATTTTCCCCGCCCCAAATCCAGTAAATCCAGTAAAAATGGTGGCTATTATTCCTGTAACAATACCGATAACAACTACGACAAGAAGAAAAACAATGTACAACCCAAAGGAAAGTTTTTTATCGGTCAGTGTTCTTTCTGTTAACTCCAAGATTGACTCTGCCATTAGTCTACCTCCTTTTATTATAATTGAATTTAGTTAAAAATCTTTATTTCATAAATTAAATTTAATTTTCATCATCTCCTTTCATTTTGATCGGGCTATCTCAGATAAGTCTTTACCGCTATAAGCTGATTTGAGTTGTTCTTTGGTTATGTTTAAACCTTTATTGGCGCACTCGTCATTTTCTTTGATTAAAAGCCAGTTTTTTATACTATCATGATACTTAGTGCGAATAAGAATAAATCCACCTCTTAATTTCTTACCGTTTAAATAAAACTTAATTCCTCCCTTCTTCAAACTCTGGCTCAAATCCTTTCCATCCAATAACTCATAAGTTCCAAAGTCCCAAATCATCACTGTCCCTGCACCATACTCTCCGGGTGGAATTACTCCTTCAAAATTTCTATATTCAACAGGATGATCTTCCACCTGAATGGCTAATCGCTTTTCAGAAGGGCTCATGCTTGGCCCTTTTGGAATAGCCCAACTTTTTAACACCCCATTTGTTTCCAGACGAAAATCATAATGTAGGTGACTAGCCACATGTTTTTGTACAACAAAAGAGTTTCCAAGTTTTTTCTTTTTTATTGCTTCGGGCTCAGGTGTTTTCTCAAAATGCCGTTTTCTTTGATATTCTTCTAATTTCATAACTTCATTCTCGGTATTGCTTCACAACCTTTTAGAAACCCTCTTACAAAAAGACCTACTGCTAAAAATTAGTCTATCACAGGCAAAAGAAATGTCAATTTCACATCTGGTGTTTCTTTGATAAGCATTGGGCTAAAAACTAAATGAGGGATTCTCACTTATTTTATTGCTCTGATTACAACAAATGAACCATCACCATAACCTTTTTTTATCGGTTCTTCATTTTTTATCTGGGAAAATTTATGAAAAATTGTTTGAGTAAAATTAAAATTTCCAAAACATGCTTTTTCCAGGTAAGAAACAACCTCATCTACCGAGTAAAATGTAGCTGTCTTGTAAAAAACGCTTTCCATTTTATGCTGCTGATATAATTTTCCGATGGGGCTTTTTTTATCAACAAATCCAATTACCAAAGACCCGCCAGGTTTCAATATCCGATATGCTTCTTTAAAAGAAGCTTGGATATCATCAACAAAACAAATAGTAGTTACCATTAATGCAAATTCAAACTGAGCATCATCAAAAGGCAGTTTTTCCGCTACTCCCTCAACCACCTCAATATCCCTTTTACGAGCAAGCTCTCGCATTTTAGCTGATGGCTCAACCCCAAATTTTATACCTAAGGGGGCAGCAAATAAACCACTACCTACGCCAATTTCAATGCCTTTTCCCCTTGCCGGTAATTGCTCTCTAATCGCACGAAGCTCTGATTCATAAACAAATTTATTTTTCTTAAACCAATCTTCATATCGGGATGTATGCTCTTCAAATGGCTCAATCTTCGGCATAACTACACTCCTTCAAAATTTTTACTTCTCTGATTTTAGTTCCTGGTCAACAAAGCCTTCAGCATCAGAACTTTTTTCAGCTTACTATAGACAAAAATTTTACTCGTCTCTCTTTCTCGACTTCTAATTCCAATAATTATACTTTTCCTTGCTAATTAAATCCAAAGAAGTTTACCCAGAAATCTTTTTGGATTAGCTGTAGTAAATTTTAGTTAAAGTTTGGAAAAGTTCTTATACGAAAAATATTAACTAAAATTAGAGGCTACATTACAAGCACTGGCCTTATAACTCTTGAGATAACTCAGGCTTTAGGGAAAACAAGAGTAAAAGTAGTCCCTTTCCCTTCCCTGCTTTCTAGCTTAATCCTGCCCTCGTTTAACTCGGTTAAGTTTTTAGCAATAGTAAGACCTAACCCCTACTTATTTTGTTGAACCCAACATTATCTGAGATAAAAGCTCAAATAAAAGATTAACATCTAAAGGTTTGGTGAGAACGGTTATAGGATTATTTTTTAGCTCTTCCCTGATAGTCTTATCAAAAGGATAAGCGCTCATGAACAGAACTGCTAAATTAGGCTGGATATTTTTTATAACTTTATAAAGCCCGATTCCATTCATTCCCGGCATTCTAACATCACTGATAACACAATTAAAGAAGCTTTTTTTTATTTTTTTAAAGGCATCTTGGCCCGAATAAGCTACCTGGGATTGGTAACCTTTAATTTTTAAGATGTCAAAAAGAGTATCAGCCATTTTTTCATCGTCATCCACAATGAGAATCTTTGGCTTATCAGTCACCATCCTCACCTCCAGCAGGAAAAACAAGGGTGAAAGTGGTCCCTTCTCCTTTTTTACTTTCTGCCTTA
>CAZGDY010000033.1:4167-15054 GCA_964524965.1 uncultured Clostridia bacterium | reverse complement strand
CTTGCTTCGCTACTTTTAAAGCTCTTTTTAAATTTACAAAATCAAGTGCTACCTGTAAAACCGGTTCCATTTTAACCTCCCTTTTTATGAACCACTTAGCATACTAAAAAGTCTAAAAATAAAAGAAGTATCAACAACTTAAAAGAAGCTGATGATAAAGTTGTTCAATTTTTGAGATACTTATCTTTATGTTGTGTGCCTGAGCAATCTTAAGTGATGCCTTTTGCATAGATTCTTTTAAAGCGGGTTGAGAAATTATGAAGTGGATTTTTTCTGCAGCATCACAAGGATCTTCCAAATCAAAAGCATACCCATTAATCCCTTCTTGTACTAATTCGCGGGCAGCACTTTGACTACTTTTACCTATCAAAACAGCCTTTCTCATCGCCATAGCTTCAAGTACCACCATGCCCTGAAGTTCAACTAAAGATGGCAAGATAAAAACATCAGCTTCTTTATAGGCACAAAGAAGATTATTCCCTGTTAAAAATCCTACAAAAATAACTTTTTTATCGAGGCCCATAGAACGAGTTTTTTTTTGCAGCGCACCTTCCAATTTACCTTTTCCAACTATCAATAACATAAGATTGCTGTTTTTTTCTTTTAAAACCCGCATAATTTGGAGAAGATAACAAATATTTTTTTCCTTACTTAGTCTTCCCACATAAAGCAAAAAAGGTGAGTTTTCCAGACCAAATTTTTTTCTAAACTCCTCTCTTTCACCTAAGGAAATATCATTGGAGCTAAAGATACTAAAATCCATTCCATTACTAACCACCTCCACTCTGCTTGAGGAATAATGGGAAACAATTTTTTCTCCCAAATTGGAGGGGCTGATTAAAAGATCAGCCTTTTTGTAAAAATGAGAAAACCAAAGAGTAATTAATTTTTCCAGAAAAAAGCAACCAGGTAAATTATAAGGAAGTAAATTCCCTGTCTGAACATGAAAACCTGCTACGAGTGGTATGTTTAATTTTTTAGCGGCAAGAAAACTCTGCCAACCAAGAAAAGTTGGTAAATTAACCTGAATAATTTGAATTTTCCTCTCTTTCAAAATGGGAATAATTCGACTAAATAAGACCATCGCAAAATGACCTTTTTGAGGGATGAAAATACTGGAAAATCTTATTACTTCAATATTTTTTACCAGTGAAGGGTAGGGAACTTTAGCCGTGAGAAAAAGCACCTGATGTCCCCGTTCAGATAATTTTCTACATAGATTTTGAGTGACAATACCCTCTCCTCCCCAGGCCGGAAACGCCTGATCAGATACCACACAAATCCTCATTTTTTTTCTTTCTCCATAAATGTTTTACCCCCATATGTAAACCTGCAATAGCAGCAATTAATACTATTAGAAGATCAGCAATCCTGACCATTAAAGTATAAGCAAGGGTTTTCTCCAATTGGATACCGATTAAACTAAATATTCCCACTTCTCCCCACTCAAAAATTCCTAAGGCCCCGGGAGTAAACTGGAGAGCTAAGAGTAAATGAGTCAAGGCGTAAATGAGAGAAAGTTGAGATAAGCTGAACACAATGCGTAAAAAGTAAAAAAAAAGAGCCGGTTTAATAAAGACAAATCCACCAATAATAAGATTTAAAAAAAAAGCCTGGAGAGTACTTTTCTTATGTTTTCCAAAAGCAAAAGAAACTTCCATTTCTAATTTAAGGATAAAGGGAGTTACTGATTTAATGGATTTTCTCAAAAATCTAAATCTGTTAAAAAGGTTGATGATTGTTGAAAAGGGTTTAGTTTTAAAAATGAAACTGACTAAAAGAAGTGTTGCTACGGCTAAAAAAAGTACATTTACCGCCACAAGTAAGATAAAAAGTTGCAAGGGAAGAGTGTAATAAATTAACGTATAAATAGTTCCTAAAAAAACATAAAATAAAACTGCTCCCAATTCCAGAAACTTATCTACCACCACAGTAGCTCCTATTCTGGTCATTGGGACACCATGCTTTTTACCCATAAGATATACTCGCACAGGTTCTCCTCCAACATACATAGAGGGCGTAAGATAACTTACAGCAAAACCAATAATTTTTATTATCAAAACATCTCTAAATGGTAGATGATGTCCGTAAGCTCTAAGAATAATCTGCCAGGACAGACCACCAACAAGCATAATTAAAAAAACATTGACTAAGAAAACACCTATTCCCAGAGGACCTATCTCTATAAGATGGGAAAATACTTCGGTAACATTGAAAAGATAAAACACTAAAAAGAAAAGAACCACTCCAATCCCAGTAGAGATAAAAATAAGAATACTTCTTTTCACCTTTTTACCTGCCAAATACTATTTCCATAAATTTTTCTTCTGCTTCCTCCGGTTTAGTTTCGATAGTTAACCCCGGATATTTCTCAGCTTTTATGACATCTTTAGCCAGATTCACCTCATTTTGGAAAACCCGATAAAAGTTAGCTTTTTTAAAATGATACTCAGCTAGATACATCTGCTCGGTTTGGCCGGGGGTAGGAATAAAAAGAGCCTTTTTGCCAAGTACTGCCAATTCCATAAGCGTTGTATAGCCCGGTCTTGTAATCACCAAACGAGAACGGTTAATCATTTCCTCCTGCTCTTTCCTGTTCAGATAGCTAAATATCCTCACACCCTCACGAGAAGTTTCTTTTTTCTCTTCAGGCTTACCAAGAGCAATTACTATCTTGCCTTCAAGAGAATGTAACTGTGACATTATCTTTTTTTCTAAAATAGTTCGCTGAGGCTCTGGCCCTGAAATGGAAATAAAATAATCAATATCTTGAGAAATTTCTCTCCTTTTTAAATCACAAAGGATCCCAAGATAACTTATTTTAGTCTCTTTAAAATAACAAAGATTGTGAGAAAGATCACCACTTAAGCTTAAATCTTCTTTTTCTAAATCTGGTATAAGAAATTTTTGAAAATTATTCCTAAAAAAAAGATAATTAAATCTCTCAGTACACCTTTCGAGAATTTTTATTCGACCTGGAACTATAAACCTTAATTGATGAAAAATCAAGAAAGAAGGGATATCGGGATGATATACCCCGAATCGGCTATCGGAAATTATTCTCTCATAACCGTTAAAGTTAACTAACTGTTCGATTTTTTTATGTTCTTTTGCTACCTCTCTTAAATAAAAAGGAACTTTCCCCACAAACTTAGTAACTGAAAAAGCTTTTACGGAATAAACAGGTGAATAGTCAGAAATCTCATAGTAAGTGTGTTTTCGGCCTAATTCTTTTTTTATAAACTCAAGGGAACGACCTTGACCCACTATTGATATCTGGTGTCCATCTTGAACCATTCTTTTTATAAGAGGCAGATCTCTTACCGCGTGGCCCAAGCCCCAGGAGCAAATTGCAAATAAAACTTGCATCTTTCCCCGTCCCATTTTACAGTATTGAAAATAGCACTATCCATTCTGCAAAGATATCTTTTACTGCAATAATAAATTAAAAAAGTAAAGCATTATATCAAAATTAAAGGGAAAAATAAAAATTAAGTAACTATTTTCTCCTGGACTTTTCTAACTATTTCTGTGGCAAGGTTCTTCCCTTTATTTGAAAAAGACAAAAGATCTTTCTTTTTTCTCTTTATAAAATCCTCATCTTTGATATAGGAAAGGTTAATCTCTACATTTAAAGCAGCACTTTTTAAGGCGGCCTCCGCCAGGATAGCCCCCACTCCAACATCACTGATTAAACGAGGGTTCCCGATTTTAAGAAGTTGTGAGGCTATTTTTAGCAGTTCAAGACAACGCTCAGCAACTTTTAAAGGAACTTCGGCTGCTTTTTTTAAGGCATCTTGCATAGCTCTATCACGAATTTTTTTATCTTCAGGAGAAGCTTTAGGAAGAGAGGAAACTCGAGAAAAATTTTCATAAATAGATATATCCTCTTGAATCAAATCACTTAATTTACGAGTAAATGAACTAAGTTCAGTTAGAATTTCCTGGATTTCCTTTTCTACTAATTTAAATTTTTCTTTGCCTAAAGTAAAGTTGCCTACCATGCTTAATAAAGAGCTTCCCAATGCTCCCGTTAATGCAGCTACACTTCCTCCTCCCGGAGTAGGAGAGCGAGAAGAAGTATCCCTAATAAAATCTTTTAATGGTTGGTCAAGATAAATTTCATTCTCCTTCTATTTTTGACAACAAATTGACCTTTTTTCTGTAATAACATAGTTTACTGCAATGTCATGTTTCTCACAGGGAATCTCTTCTACAATTTGGCACTCAAAAGCGAGGGCAACAAATTTAACTTGGGAAGAAAGCTTATTAAGAAAGCGATCATAAAATCCTTTTCCAAATCCTAATCGCCCGCCTTTGAGATCAAAAGCAACCCCAGGAACAATCACCATCTCAATTTCTTGCAAAGATATAGAATAACGTTCACTCTCCTGTGGTTCGAGAATACCTAAAAAACCTGGTACTAATCTGCAACGAGGGTTTCTTATCTCAAAAGGAATTATTCTTTTTCTTATAGAATCAACTACCGGAACAACTACTCTTTTTCCTCCGATTAGAGCATCCTCTATCATACGATAAGTTTGAACCTCATTAGTCAAGGATATATAAAATAAAATCATCTCTATTTCTTTAAATAAAGAAAGGCTAAATAAAATTTCTCTTACCTTGTCACTATTTTTTTCAATCTCCTGAGAAGATAAACTACGCCTTACATTTAAAAGCTTCTGACGTAAAAGATTTTTATTCATCCCAATTTTCCCTTTAAATTTGTTTAATTATAAGATACGCCAGGGTCACTGTCAAACAAAATATTTAAGTGGTGCAAAAACAAGAGATTGACTTAAAAATTAGTTTTTGTAATATAAATAAGATGGGCCGGAGTGGCGGAATCGGTAGACGCGCATGGTTCAGGACCATGTGGAGGTAACTTCATGGGGGTTCGAATCCCTTCTCCGGCACCACAGCAAAGTACAACTCCCTTCCATGTTCAGATAATATATGCTGTGGCCATAACAGCTAAGTTTTTTCTAAAAAAGTGTTATCGAAATACCCTTGGAAAAGAAAAATATTCCCTGAGTACAAAATTAGTCAGTGAACCTTAAAAAAACCTCTGAAAAATTTATCGCTGCACCAGATAAACGGTATTTTCCAGAGACTTCATATAAATAGCTGTAAGATAAGAGATAAAAAAACATTAAAAAAGTTTTTATAAAAAACTAATTATGACATTTACTTTACTAAATTACTGTTTTTTACTATATTTAACCAAAGATTGAATTAAAAAAATACAAACCAACTAGAACAACACTTAACAAACATGTAATGTCATCTTAATCGCCTGAGAGTTCAAAAATAGAAAAAAGAGCTAATATGAGTAAAATTAATCCGTTTCTTTTCCCTGATTGACAATGAAAAACAAAAAATTAAAGCTAAAGGTGGAAAAAACTTGCTTTATTTGTGTCATATTGGTAGTAGTGACAGGTTTTTTTCTACTTAACCTGTCTTTACCCTGCTTTTCTCAACAAGAGCCTCTTAACCAAACTGAAACCGCTAATAAAGCATTGGAAGAAAGAAGATTTAAAGATGCTATTGAAATATACTCATCCATTCTCCAGGAAGAACCAGATAACTTAGCTGCCCAGGCAAGATTAGCCAGATGTTACTATCTGGCAGCCAATGAGAATTCAGATTATCTTTATCAGGCGGCTGAGGAGTACAGCAAACTCGTACAAAAGGTCCCAGATTTTTCTTTACCTTATTTGGAACTGGGGCAAATTGCCTATATTCTAGGTCTTACATTAGAAACAGAAGACAAACAAAAGCATGCTCAAGGTCTTTATGAAAGCGCCTTAGACTGGCTGAGTAAATACATACAGTTAGAACAAAAAAGTAAAACATTTGAAAGCCAAAGAGAGGTAGTCACTACCAAAGTACTCCAAGCTATTGTTTACAATCGAATGAAAGAAAAGGACACAGCTCTTCGACTTATAACTGAGGCTAAAGAGGAACATAAGATTATCTCATCTCAAAAATTAGATCTTGTTCCTCTCTATGATTACTTTGTAAGAAGCGCTGTTGAGTATATAACTGCAAAATCATACAATCAGGCACTCATATATTTAGAGGGGGCCTGGCTTATTCAGCCTCGACCCCAAGTTAAAAGTCTTTTTGAAAATGTGATCAAAGCGAAAAAAATGCCTATTTCTCTCTCGGAACCTCTTCAAAAAGAAGAGGTCGGCCCTCAGGAAGTTATAGAAAAAAAAATTGAAGAATTGATCCACCAATTAGAAAACACCAATAAAAAATTAGAACTTCTACCCTCACTTGAAGAAAAAATAGAAGTTTTAAAAGAAAAGGTAATAAATCTTCTGGAATTAGAAGGTAAGATTGAAAAATTGAAAACCCAACTTGACTCCCTCTCGCAACAAGAAAGTGGAAAATTAAATCAAAAAACTTTGGAACCAGAGGACTACTCTAGCCCGATTGCCCAGTTAAGTGAAAAAATAGATATTTTATACAAACATACCGAATCAATACCAGAACTTAAAAAAGGGATTGAGGATTTGCAAACCTCGATGGAAGATGTTTCCCAGCTAAAAATTGATGTTCAAAAATTACAGAATTCTCTACAGAGCTTCTCTAAATTAAATCAAGACGTAAAAGAGTTGAAACAGAAATTAAATGGACTTGATAAAAGAATAAACGATATAAAAAGTATAGCAGATAAGTACGGAATCCTTACAATTCAATTGCAAGAATTAAAAAAAACTGTTGAAGAAATAAAAGAAAAGATGATCCAGCCGGGAGAAAATGAAGTTAAAAAAGAAAGTGGAGAATAATAGATTATGACTCTTTTAATAATAGGCTTAATAATTCCCCTCCTGGTTGCTATCTGGGTAGCCTTTGATGCCAAGAAAAGAGGTTATACAACAGGTGCTATATTTGGGTGGTTCGTAGGAGTCTGGTTTTTATTAATTGTATTTTTACCTATTTATCTCATTTTGCGCTTCCGCCACTTTTCTCCCCCAAACAAAAGTAAGACTGTTAAAGTCTGCCCTTATTGTGGTAATTTATTTAAAGAAAACTCAAATTTTTGTCCTTATTGTGGAGAAAAACTGGAATAAACTATTACAAAGGAGAAAAAGAAAAACAATGGATAAAGACTTAATAACTAATTTTTTTGAAATGGTTCAAATCGATAGCGAATCAGGAGAAGAAAAGGAATTTATCTTTTTTTTAAAAAATCTTTTTGAAAAACAACTCCAAGCAAAATGCATCATTGACAGTTACGGAAACTTGATAGCGAAAATCCCTGCGAAGAACACTACCTGCGAAGAACCAATCCTTTTCAGCCTACACGCTGATACGGTCAAACCAGGAAAAAATATTGAACCCATTTTAGATAACGGGATAATCCACTCTAAAGGAAATACTATCTTGGGTGCAGATGACAAGGCCGGAATTGCAGAATTATTCGAAGCGATCAAAACAGCTAAACAACATCCTCCCTTAGAAATTGTAGTTTCAAGAGAAGAAGAAATCGGCCTTGTTGGTGCTAAAAACCTTGATGTTTCTTTGCTTAAGTCAAAAATGGGATTTCTGATTGATATAGACACTCTGGACTCCGTAGTTATAGGAGGACCTTCTCATATGGTTATTGATGTGGAAATTACAGGAAAGGCAGCCCATGCAGGAATGGCACCAGAAAAGGGTATCTCGGCTATCAGAGTCGCCAGCTCCGCTATATCCGCTATTAAAGAGGGCTGGATCGATAGGGAAACCACAGTAAACGTGGGAGTTATCGAGGGAGGAGTGGGCAGCAACAGCGTCCCGGAAAAAACCCGAATTAAAGCTGAATGCAGAAGTCTCACCCATAGAAAGTGTATCGCCCAAAGTCAGCTGATTAAAAAAAATTTTGAAGAAGCTGCTAAATTTGCTGGTGCGCAAGCCCAAATAAAAATAAAGACTGCCTATGAGGCCGTGAAAATACCCGAAAATACCAAAATAATCACTGTTGCTAAAAGAGCAATAAAATCTGTAGGACTTGAGCCTCGAATAAGAATAATCACTGGTGGAACGGATGCTTCTATCTACAATAAAAAAGGCATGCAGATAGTGGTTATGGGAACGGGAGGCAAAGCAGGGCACACTAAAGAGGAAAATATTGCTGTGGCTGATATGGAAAAAGCAGTAGCTATAATACAACACATCTTCAAAGAATTAAGTGAGATGAAAATAAATAAGTAAAATAAGATTAAATTTAACTAAACTTTATTTAAAGCAAGGAATCATCTTATCTCTAAATAAAAAAAGATTGTATAAATAAATTAATAACTTAAATACCTGGATGTATGAAATCAGATAAATTAAAAGGCTTTACGCTCGTAGAACTACTTATAGTCATTGCAATAATAGGCGTATTAACAACAATTATAACTACTAATCTCATTAAAGCAGTTAATCGGGCAAAAAGATCGGAAACAAAGACTTTTATTGGTAAATTAGAGTTAGCTATATCCATGTATAGAATCGATACGGGAACGTATCCTTCTGACCTGGAAGGATCAGTTTCACTCCTCCAGGCACTGGACCCTGATAAGGATGATCCTGTTAGAGACATTCCGGGATGGAAAGGCCCTTATCTTGAGTTCAGGGATAACGAAGTTAACTCGGCTGGAGAACTGGTAGATCCCTGGCATAAAGGAAAAAACAATCAGAAACACACGTACATCTACCGGGCTAATCTTGACAACGACCCCTTTACCTTTCCACCCTTTCACAACACTACAAGCTTCGATATTTACTCCAAGGGTCCCGATGGAAAAACTGGAACCGACGAAAAGGAAGCTAACGAATTTAAGGATGGAAATTATTGTCAGAACGGTATGGATGATGATGGAGATGGATTAATAGATGAAATTAACTTAAATAAAGATAAAAACAAATATCTTGAGGATGATATCAACAACTGGTAATTCCTCTGGTTTTTCTCTTTTAGAACTTATTGTGGTAATAGGTATAATCTTGTCTGTTACGGTAATGAGCTCTTTATATTTTAAAAACCACTTCTCGGGAACTCTCTTAAAAGCATCAGCTCAAGAGATAACCAGCACCCTGATATGGGCAAGACGTCTTGCCATAACTAAAAGAAAACCGCACAGAGTAACATTCCACCCCCAAAAGAAAAAATACTGGATTGAAGATATAGAAAACATGAAAGTAGAAGGGGTAAATTATTTAAAGGAAGGAATTAATTTTGCCAATCCCGAATTAGGTAAATGGGGAGAAAAAAATGGACTGGTAGAGGCAGGCATCCAGGATAATGCCTTCTTTTTCTATCCCCAGGGAACAGCTGAGGGAGGATCCATCTATCTCCAAGATGGCGGAAATAAAAAATGGTACACAATTACTATTACCCCTAGCACCGGAGTTGTAAATATCTATCCAGAAAAGCATTAAAGGAGAAAAATAAATAAAAAAGATACTTTTCTCAAACTCTAAAGGATTCACCCTGATAGAGATAATCATCGTTGCCAGTATTTTATCCTTAGGACTTTTAACTCTGAGTAGAATTTTCCCTTATGGGTTTGAAGCAAAACGCAAAGCGGAAACCTATTCTATAATGAGCGTGTTGACTCAAGATCTGGTAGAAAAGATTAAAAACGATGGATACCAACTGTTAGAAAAAAAATATCCTGAAATATCACCTGGTTACGGAAAAGAATCTGGAAAATTTGCAAAGTATCCTCCCTTCAACTGGCAAATAGAATGGTGGCAAACAGAAACTCCCAATTTAAAAAAAATCAAAGTTAAAGTACATGGTAAAACTGAAAAAGAAGGTTTTCCTTTAGAAATAGAAATAGTAACTTACCTTGCTAACCGGGAATAAATATGAATAATAAAAAAATATTAGCTTTCACTTTATTAGAAGTTCTGGCTGCTACCTGCATTTTATCCTTTCTAATCCTTGGATTATATATTGTATTTGATAAAACTCATTTTGCCTGGGAGAAAGAAAACACTCGCTTAGAGCAATACCAAAAAATCAGAGGATGCTTGGATGCACTAATTAAGGAATTAAAAAGCTCTTTTATAAGCTCCAGTAATTCTTCTCTCTTTTTTAGAGGTCAGGAAAATGAAATCTCGTTTATCTGCTCCTCCAATATCCCTTACCAAAAAGGTGAATACGACTTAAAACAGATCCAATACCAGCTTCAAGATTCTCAATTAATAAGAAAAGTAAAAAGTAATTTTGATAATCCTTTGAATCCTGGAGCTGTTACTGTTTTAGCCTCTGGTATAAACAATTTAACTTTTTCTTATTATGATGGGAAAAAATGGCAATCTAAATGGGATTCCAAAAAAGACAAAGATATAAAATTTTTCAGCGGTCTACCTCAGGTAGTATGGGTAGAGATTGTAGTAAGAGGAAAAAACGAACCGCCGATAACTTTCTCCACAACAGTGAATATCCCCACCAAATAACCTTCTGGACATTAAAAAATTAAAAAACTACTTTACAGTTGGATAAAATGTGCTATTATATCCAAAAAAGGAGCAAAGTAGGTGAGTATAACTAAAGAAGGAAAGGAAGAAATAAAACAAGAATTTGAGAAACACTCGCAAGATACAGGCTCCGCAGAAATTCAAATTGCTACTCTTTCTAAGAGGATAAGCAATATGACCGAACATCTGAAAGAAAACAAAAAGGATCACGGCTCAAAAAAAGGGCTTTATAAGATGGTAGCAAAAAGAAAAAAACTATTACGTTATCTAAAAAGAACAAATTTTGAGAGTTACGAAGGATTAGTTAAAAAACTTAATTTAAGAGGATGATATGTATAGGATAGAAAGTGAAATTGCTGAGCAAAAATTAATTATAGAAAACAAAAAAGTCGTAATATTATTAAAAGATTAAACAATGCA
>CAZGDY010000033.1:0-4157 GCA_964524965.1 uncultured Clostridia bacterium | reverse complement strand
AAAAAAGTAGCAAAAAGAAGTTTCGGAGCAGTATGGATTCAGTATGGAGAAAATATAGTACTGGTAACAGCAGTAATTTCGAAAGACGTAAAAGAAGGAATAGATTTTGTTCCTCTTACTGTAGATTATAGAGAAAAAGCTTATGCCGCTGGTAAAATACCAGGTGGATTTTTTAAAAGAGAAGGAAAACCTTCTGAAGAAGAGATTCTTTCTTGTAGACTCATAGACAGATCAATACGCCCTTTATTTCCCAAAGGTTTTAAAAACGAAACCCAGATAATAGCCACAGTCCTCTCAGCTGGTGAAACTAACCAACCACCCATTATGGGGATAACGGGAGCAAGCTTAGCCTTAGCCTTATCTGATAAAAATATAGCTAAATTGGTAGCTGGAGTAAGAGTAATTAGGGTGGAGGAAAACTTCATAATTAACCCTACCGATGAACAAATTGAGGAAAGTGATCTGGACCTTGTAGTTGCTGGAAACAAAGACGGCATAACTATGGCCGAAGGCCAAACTCAAAAGATTCAGGAACCTATCGTTCTGGAAGCTTTAAAAACAGCACACCTGGCAATTAAAAAAATAATTGAAATTGGAGAAGAATTTATTTCTTCTTGTGAAGAGGTAAAAACAAGTACGCCCCTATACCAAATTGACGAGGAGTTAGAGGAAGAGACGGTTAAATTTCTGACTCCCCAAATTGAAGCTATTGAAGCAGAATGGGATAAAACAGAAAAAAATGAATACCTGGAAGAAGTAAAGGAAAAGCTACTACAAAATTTTTTGGATAAATACCCGGAAAAGGAAAGTGATCTTTTATCTGTTTTGGATGATTTAAAAAAGAAAAAACTCAGGGAACTGATCACCCAGGAAAGCAAAAGATGGGATGGAAGAAAAATAGATGAAATAAGAGATATAAACTGCGAAATTGGAATTCTTCCCAGAGTCCATGGATCCAGTATTTTTACTAGAGGAGAGACTCAGTCTCTAGTAGTTACCACTCTTGGAACATCATCTGATGAACAGATTATAGATGGACTCAAAAGAGAAGAAAGAATGACCAAAAAATTTATGTTTCATTACAACTTTCTTCCTTTTTCTACCGGAGAAGCTCGTTTTTTGAGGGGCCCAGGAAGAAGAGAAATTGGCCATGGTTGCCTGGCCGAAAGAGCACTGGCAGCTGTATTACCTGATAATGATACTTTTCCCTACACCATAAGATTGGTATCTGATACTCTTTCATCTAATGGCTCATCTTCTATGGCCTCTGTCTGCGGAGGAAGTTTAGCTTTAATGGATACCGGTGTTCCTATTTCCGAAGCTGTAGCAGGCATTGCAATGGGACTTGTAGAAGAAGATGGAAAAAGTGTCTTATTGACCGATATCCTGGGTATAGAAGATCATTTGGGAGATATGGATTTTAAAGTTGCTGGTACTAAAGATGCCGTAACTGCTCTGCAATTAGACATAAAAATTGATAAAGTAAGCTTTGAGACCCTGGAAGAGACTTTAAACAGAGCAAAATTAGCACGAGGGGTCATTTTAGAAAAGATGAATGAAATTATTGAAAAACCCCGGGAAACTCTTCCCAAACACGCCCCCAGAATAGCTACTATTGCAATTCCTATGGAAAAAATACCCGATGTTATCGGCCCGGGAGGAAGAGTAATAAAAAAAATAATTCAGGAAACGGGAGCAAAGATTGACGTAAATGACACAGAAGGAAAAGTTACCGTTTCCTCTATGAGCGAAGAAGCTACAAGTAACGCTTTTCAGGTAATCAAAGATATTGTAAAAGGGTTAAAAGTAGGAAAAGTCTATCGAGGAAAGGTAAAAAGAGTAACAAACTTTGGAGCCTTTGTAGAAATATCTCCCGGTAAAGAAGGTCTGGTCCATATATCAGAGCTTAGTGATAAATTTGTTAAAAGTACTTCAGAGGTGGTAAATCTTGGAGATGAGATTCTGGTTAAATTAATAGGAATTGACGAAATGGGACGAATAAACTTAAGTAAAAAAAGAGCTGACAAAGAAGACAGTTGACTGCAGAAAAAAATTTATTAAACTATAATTAAATAAGCATTCTCAAGGAGGTGTAAAACTTTGGTTGACATTAAAGTAGATAATTATAATTCATTCTCTCAAGCTTTAAAGAGATTTAAAATAGAATGCCAGCAATCAGGGTTAACCTCAGAAATAAAAAGACACCAAGAGTACGAAAAACCAACGGAGAGAAAAAGAAAAAAAAAGCTAAAAGCTATCCGAAGACAAAGAAGAAAAATGCGAAAAGTACAAAGGTTTAATAGCTATTAACCCTGCTTCTTCGGACATCAGAAAACCTTTGAGCCAACACGTCAATCTCGGGAATCTAACTTCGGGTATGGCAAAAGCTCTTCAAAAAAAGGCTAAAAAGTATTCGGGAGGATTCCTCCATTAGAGAAAGACTCAAAGGTTTTTTCCTCTCTTAAGGAGCAGGGTTTGAACAAAAGAAAACTTTCTATTGTGTTTGCCGGAACTCCTGAGTTTGCCTGTCCTTCCCTAAAAAAAGTTGCAGATAATGAAAAATTAGTCGCGATAATTACACAACCTGATAAGCCAGCTGGAAGAGGTAAAAAACTTTTTCCTCCGGCAGTGAAATTAATGGGAGAAAGAAAGGGTATCCCTGTCTATCAACCAAAAAATCTTGAGAATCCTGCCTTCTTAAAAAAAATTAGCTCTCTTCAACCGGATTTACTAGTAATAGTAGCATTTGGAAGAATACTTCCTAAGATAGTCCTGGATATTCCTCGAGTTTTCTCCATTAATCTTCATCCTTCGCTGCTACCAAAATACAGGGGACCAGCTCCAATACGCTGGGTATTAATCAAAGGTGAAGAACAAACTGGGATTACTATTCAAAGAGTAAGAGAAACAATTGATACGGGAGAAATTATCCTGCAAAGTAAGGTTTTTATAAATTTAAAAGATACCTACGGAACTCTAAGTAAAAGATTATCTCAACAAGGAGCTGAAATTCTAATTGAGGCTATTCATTTAATTAAAGAAAATAATTTTAAGCTAAAACCTCAAAAAGGTAAAATAAGTTTTGCTCCTAAAATAACTAGCGATACGAGCAAGATTAATTGGAAAACATCCGCTCAAGAAATACATAATTTGGTAAGAGGGTTAAATCCCTCCCCCAGAGCCTTCACTACATTTTTAAAGAAAGAAAGCCCTTCTACAATTAAAATCTGGAAAACGAGCGTCTGGAAAGAAACTCTTAATCGAAAAAAAACTTTTCCGGGAACTATTATAAAAATTCAAAAAGAAAAGGGATTTATAGTTCAAACAGAAAAAGAGAACCTGTTAATCGAAGAGATTCAACTACCTGGCAAAACAAAAATCAGCGCTTATGATTTTATAAAAGGTTATCACATCAAAAAAGGTTTTCTTTTGGGGGTATAAAAATGAAAACCATAAAATTTCCAAGAAGTTTTTAAAAATTTATTCACTGCCCTCTCCCTCGCTATTTTCCAAAGGAGAAAAAAGTTGGACAAAAAAAAAGAAGAGGAAAAAGATTTTCCTGTACAGCTAGCACGAAAAACATTAGAGGAATACCTGCAAGAGAAAAAGAAAATCAATCTTCCTGCTTGGACCCCAGACATATTTAAAAAGAAAGCAGGAGTATTTGTCTCTTTGCATAAAAAAGGTAAACTCCGAGGATGCATAGGAACATTCCTCCCTACTCAATCTAATATCACTCACGAAATAATTAATAACGCCATAAGCGCAGCAACTAAAGACCCTCGCTTTCTCCCTGTAGAGAAACAGGAATTAAAAGAAATTGATATATCCGTAGATATACTTAGCCAGCCAAAAAAAATCAGTAGCTTAGAAGAATTAAACCCCAAAAAATACGGCATAATAGTAAGTAGAGGAGGACAAAGAGGACTTCTTCTGCCTAATTTAAAAGAAGTAGATACAATAAAGTATCAGGTAGAAATAGCCAAACAAAAGGCGGGTCTTTTCGATATTCCTACTAATAAATTGACCATTCAACGATTTACGGTAAAGCGCTACAAAGAAAAAAAATAACCGTTTCTCTGTACTCCAAACTGGTAGCGGCGCAGGGATTCGAACCCCGGACTCCACGGGTATGAGCCGTGTGCTCTAACCGACTG
>CAZGDY010000032.1:0-15397 GCA_964524965.1 uncultured Clostridia bacterium | reverse complement strand
GTGGTGACTGTTTCGGGTGGTGAAAGACGGGAGACATTTCAAAAATAAAAAAGATCTTTTCGCCTCAGTAATAGAAAAAAAACTGGATATACTTCTGGAAAAAATAAAAAAAGAAGTTAAAGAACAAGGCTCACCTTCTGAAAAAATAAAAAAAGTCACTAAGATTCACCTTAAATTTTTGGAACAAAACCGAAATTTTTTCAGAATATTACAATCTCTTTCGGGGGAATACAAAAAAGAAATGAAAAGAGAGCTAACAGAAAAAGTCATTAAGAAAAATGCAAAATACTTAGACATGGTACAACATTTAATAGAAGAGGCTATAAATAATAAAGAAATAAAACCTCTGGATGCAAGAAAATTAGCAGTCATACTGGTAGGGATAGTTCACAGTTTAACTATAAACTGGATATCCCAGGAGGAAAAAGATTCCTTATCCAAGGACCATTGTTTAGCCTGGGAAATTTTCTGGAATGGGGCGAAACTTAATTAATTTTAAGACATAAAATAAAGGGGGGGGAGAAATGTTAAAGGAGATAATTAAGAAAAAAACAGCTAGCTTTTTGGTTCAAAAATATGTAACTAAATTAGCTCATACCCTAAATAAGAAAGATTTTTATTCCACTTTTGATAACATGCTGGTTAACCTGGAAAAACACGCTTCTGGGCAGAACAAAAATGCTGTAGAAGTGGTAAGAAAAGCTGCAAAAAAAGATCACCCTTACCTTGAGCTGGCAAGATTACTTGTCCAAAAAAGATTATCAGAAATTCCCCGAAAAAAATTAGTAGATACTTTTTTTCTTCCCTGGATATCTGCCGATAAAGCAAAATTAAGGCAAATACTGGAAAAAGAAGGATTTGAAGCTCCCTGGTTTTTTGTCATCTCCCCTTTGAAATACTGTGACCTTAGTTGTCCTGGTTGTTATGCTAATGCAGACAGAGGGCAAGTCTATCTTGACTACGAACTTCTCAATCGAATTGCCTCTGATGCCAAAAAAATGGGGGTACGGTTTCTCACCATCTCAGGAGGAGAACCTTTTATTTATTACGATAAAAAAGAAAAAAAGAATATTCTTGATTTTTTCCGTAATAACCCTGATATTTATTTTCAAGTTTATACCAATGGAACTTCTTTGGTAGATAAAAACTTAGCTGAAAAGGAACTTGCCGAAAGAGTGGAAAAGGGGGATGAGAAAGCAAAAGCCTGTCTTGAAAGGATAAGAAAAGTAGCTAAGAGAAACAAGCGTCTTTTTGGTAGGGAAAATATCGTTCCTATGCTATCTAAATTAGGAAATGTAACCCCCGCTATAAGTCAGGAAGGTTTTGAGGATGAAACTGATGCAAGAAGGGGAGAAGGGATGTATCTTACAATTAAAAATGCCCGAAAGAACTTAACATCTTCTGGAGTACTTCATGGATTCAGCATTACTTATACTCGGGAAAACGCAGATATTGCCTCAAGCGAAAAACTTATGGATGATATAATAAATCAGGAGGCATCGTTTGGCTGGTACTTTCTCTACATACCCAAAGGAAGAGAACCTAATGTTGAGTTGATGGCTACTTTAGAGCAAAGAATTCGTTTAAGGGATTTCGTTTGGAAAATAAGAAATAAAAAACCAATTTTCGTGGGAGATTTTTGGAACGATGGTCCCTGGGTGGGAGGATGTATTGCCGGAGCAAGAAAATATTTTCACATAAGAGGAGATGGAAAAGTAACTCCTTGTGTTTTTGCTGATTTTAGTATTGGGCATATCGATAAAGATTTCTACGAAAAAGGAAAAACTCTTAAAGATGTAATCCAACATCCAGCTTTTCGCTATATAAGGGAAAGACAACTGGAGATAGACAATAAATGCACACCCTGCTGCATAATAGATAATCCCCAAATTTTAAGAGATACCGTAAAAAAATTTAATTTAGAACCAGCTCTTCCTGGAGAAGAGGAAGTAATCCAGGGAAAAGTAGCTAAATTTTTAGACAAATATTCTGATGAAGCAAGACAAGCAACAGATAATTTTTGGAAAGACTTAAAAGACGGTAAGCTTGACACAGAAAATGTAAAATTAAGTAAAGTTATCAAAAACTATGAAAAGAAAAATAAGGAAAGGGTACATTTTGAAAGCGAACCTCATTCTTAAATTCAATGAACCTCTTCAAATGCTTGGTTAATGCTTAATGCCTGTCGCCTAAAAGAAGGCGGGAGAAGAAGAGATGGATCTAAGTTACTTAATAAACTTTTTTTTAAAAAACAGAATTAACCGCAGGGTGTTTTCTTATCTTGCTCGACGAGATAAAAAAGGGGGAATTGTTTTAGAGAACCTTTTTACCCTTTACACAAAAAAGCACCATCTGAATTTAATCACTAAACTGAAACTTTTCCCTTTTTATATTTTTCTTGAGGTGGGAAGAATTATCCTCAATCAGACAAGAAAGGAAGTGAAAAAAAAATTATCCGATCCTCTCTTTCAACACGGAATTGCCCTGACAATGAGATCGGTAGGAAAATACGGCTTGACAAAACCTCAAATTTTTACCGCACCGCCTGTTGTGGTGTGGAACTTTACTAATATGTGCAATCTTAAATGTAAGCATTGCTATCAAAATGCAGGAAAAAAACTTCCCGAAGAACTTAGCCTTGCTAAACGCCTAAATATAGTTGACCAATTGGCAAGAGAGGATATCTTTGCCATTGCTTACTCCGGAGGAGAACCTCTAATGGATAAAGACCTTTGGAAAGTCATTGAAGCGGGAGCTAAGCACGGTCTTTACCAATCAGTAGCTACTAATGGTACTTTGATTAGTCCTGATGTTGCCAAAAAAATGCGTGATGCAGGAGTAAATTATGTTGAAATTAGCCTCGATTCAACTAAACCCGAAATTCATGATCAATTCAGAGGTGTTCCTGGATTTTGGAAAAAAGCAGTTAAGGGAATAGAAAACACTGTAGCTCAAGGAGGGTTTGATATAGGAATCGCTTCCACGATAACTAAGCTCAATTTTGAAGAGCTTGAGGAGCTTATCCAGTTTTCTAAAAGCCTTGGAGCAAATAAATTTTATGCTTTTAATTTTATACCCACCGGAAGAGGCAAAAAAATAGTAGATACGGACCTAACTCCTGAACAAAGAGAAAGGATGCTCAATATTCTTTATGACCATTACGAGAAAGAAGATATGATCTGCATGACTACTTCTCCCCAGTACGGTAGAGTAGCTACAATGAGAGGAAATTTAGGAAAAATCCCTGCAGCGCATCGTAAAATCCCTACCTCGCATTATTCAGAAGCCAAAGGGGAAAAAGCTAAAATTTTAGCTGAGTTTATTGGAGGGTGTGGAGTAGGCAGAGCTTATTGTTCGATACAACCGGATGGTATTGTAACTCCCTGTGTATTCATACCCCTTCCAGTAGGAGATTTAAAACTTAAAAGTTTTTATCAAATATGGCACAACTCTCCCATTCTTAAGGAATTTAGGACAAGAGACGACTTGGAAGGGCATTGTGGAATATGCGAGTACAGAGCGGTCTGTGGAGGTTGTCGAGCAAGAGCTTATGGCTATTTTGGCAATTATAAAGCTGCTGATCCAGGCTGTATAAATAATAAAGAAATTTTTCTTAAATTAAAAAAGGAGAATTTAAAATTAACTATTTCTTAAAAACAAAACTTAGCGGAGTTCTAATCTGGATAATAGTTTTATTGGCAGGCATAGCTGGAACAGTATTACTTTTTGGATTTTTTCTAAATCTTCTGGCAGGAATAATTGGAATTGGATTTATCCTGCTTATAGCTAGTGCTGTGATCAGTGTAGCGGAAAGACTATCAGGAAGAACTAAAGAAAAAACTAAAGGTAGATAAATTGTCTGAGGTAAAGTTTTGCCTTTATTGTGGGGGGCAATTAAAAGAAAAAATGGTAAAGGGAGAAGAAAGAAATCGTTTAGTATGTATGAACTGTAACCATATCCATTATCAAAATCCTCTCCCGGTAGTAGCAGCAGTTTTAACCAAACCAAAAAAAAGAGTAGTTGGTCTAATAAAAAGAGCTATTCCTCCTCAGATAGACAAGTGGGCTCTGGTAGGAGGATTTATGGAACTTGACGAGAACCCACAAGAGGCTATTTTACGAGAGATCCGAGAAGAAATAGGAGTCTGTGGAAAACTGCAAGGTCTGGTGGGAGTTTATTCAAACAACAGTAAAATTTATAAAAAAGTAGTAGTGATTGGATATGAGGTTGCTGTGATCCAACCAGATTTTTCTTTAGGAGAAGAAGTTAAAGAATTCAAATTTTTCCCCTTATCTAACCATCCTCCCTTGGCTTTTCCTTCTCATAAAAAAATTCTTCAAGATTTTGAAAAAACCTACAGAAACCCTATCCCTACCGTTGATGCCATAATAGAAAAAGAAGAAGGACTTATTTTAATTGAAAGAAAGAATCCACCTTATGGATGGGCCCTACCGGGAGGATTTGTGGACTACGGAGAAACTTTAGAAAATGCGATGATAAGAGAAATTAAAGAAGAGGTGAATCTTTGTGTAAATAGTCTGTCCCAGTTTCAAACTTATTCCAAGCCAGACAGAGACCCACGTTTTCACACTATATCTACTGTTTTTCTTGTAAAAACAAAAGGCAAATTAAAAGCAGGAGATGATGCAAAACAAGTAAAAGTTTTTTCTCAGGACAATCTACCTACAGACATTGTCTTTGACCACAACCAAATTATTAAAGACTATCTACAATTTAAAAGAAAATAAAATGAATAAAATTGCCGTATACCCGGGAACTTTTGATCCTGTTACCAATGGTCATATCGACATAATCAAAAGAAGTATGCCCCTTTTTGATAACCTCATAATAGCTGTAAATAACAATTCCAACCCTTTAAAACCTTGTCTTTTCAACGCTGAGGAAAGAGTAGAAATAATGGAAAAAGTAGTTCCTTGTTCACCAAAAATCAAAATAGAAAGCTTCCAAGGATTATTAGTCCACTACGCCAAGAAGAAAGGAGCCAAATTTATTATTCGAGGTTTGAGAGCACTCTCTGATTTCGAATACGAGTTTCAAATGTACCTTATGAATAAAAAGTTAATTCCGGACTTAGAAATGATTTACTTTATGACAAGCCAGCAGTACTCACATTTATCCTCATCTATCATTAAAGAAATTGCTAAATTAGGAGGTGACAACATAAACTTTGTTCCTCCTTTGGTAGAAAAAAAACTCCTGGAAAAATTTGGTCATTAGGAAAAAGTGCCGATTTTTGCATTTAATTGATTAAAAACAATTTCGTGCTTTTTGAAAAGCTAAAGTAAGTTGTTTGACAGAGAAGAAAAACTAATTATAATAGTTTTTTCTAAGTTAAAAATTTAATTGCTCCGTGCATAAAAACGAGGGGACACGGAGCTTTTTTGTACTTTTTATTGTAGGTTGTTTAATCGAGCAATTTTAATAATTTATGCTCATCAAACTCCTCTTTTTTCTTAAAAGAACAGATAAGTTTTTCTAAAAAAAGTTATTAAAATCCCTCTTTAGAGAAAATTTTTCCTGAACGTAAATTCCTTAGTGAACTACAAAAAAACTAACTTATCGCCTTTCTTAAATATGAGAGATAAAATGTTAAATAATTTTTTTAATCCCCGTTCAGTGGCTGTCGTGGGCGTCAGCTTGGAAAAAGAAAAATTGGGAAATCAAATTTTAAATGCTCTTCAAAAGAAATTTCAGGGCAAGATTTTTCCAGTTAACAATAAGGCAACCTCTTCCTCTTACCTAAATGGTCTAAAAGTTTATCCTAATCTTACTGATATTCCCCAAGAAGTATCTCTTTGTGTAGTGGTAGTCCCTTCTTCCCTTGTTATCCCTGTAATAAAAAATTGTGGAGAAAAGAAAATAAACTCTGCTATTGTTATTACAGCAGGATTTAAAGAAATGGGAAGCAAAGGAAAGAAGTTAGAAGCTGAACTACTAAAAACAGCTAAAGATTTAGGTATTCGCATTTTAGGTCCTAATGTTCTGGGTATAATCAACACTCACAAGAATTTAAATGCTTCCTTTGCACCAACTTACCCTCCACCTGGAAACATTGCATTTATTTCTCAATCAGGTGCACTCGGTTGTACGATATTAGATCAATGTCAAGTAGAGGGTGTAGGAATATCTAAGTTCATAAGCCTTGGCAATAAAGTTGATCTTGACGAAGTTGATTTCATTTCCTTTCTTAAAGACGATCCTGATACCCGGGTAATTTTAGGTTATCTGGAGAGCATTGAAAGAGGGAAAAAATTTCTCAGCATCGCTAAAGAGGTTGTTAAAGAAAAACCTATTATCATCATAAAATCTGGAAAATCTAAGGCGGGTCGAAAGGCAGCATCTTCTCATACAGGAGCACTGTCCGGGGCTGATGAGTTTTATGAGGTCACATTTAAACAAGCAGGTATCATAAGAGCAAAAACTGTAGCTGAAGCTTTTGAAATGGTAAGAGGATTTTCCTCAAAAAAATATCCTAAAAGCAAAAAGGTCTTACTGCTCACAAACGCAGGAGGAGTTGGAATTATGGCTGCAGATGCCTGTGAAGACCATCAAGTTCAGTTAACATCATTAAGCGAGGAAACCAAAAAAAAGTTAAGGGAAAAGCTGCCCCTTGCCAGTTCAATCTCAAATCCTCTTGATATTCTTGGCGATGCCAAACCTGAGCGTTTTAGATTCGCTCTAAAAACTGTTTTAGCCGATCCCAACGTTGACAGTATTCTTCTTTTAATTACTCCCCAATCCACAACCAATCCTCAAGAAACTGCCCGAGTAATTGAGGAAATATGTAAAAATACTAAAAAACTACTTTTAAGCTGCTTTATGGGAGGAAAAACCATAAATAAAGCTATTCCTATTCTCCATAAGGCTGGGATCCCCAATTATAAAGATCCTGAAGCAGCAGTAAAAGTTTTACAAAGTATAATAATGTATACCCAACTGAGCAGCAAGAAAGAGGGAAAAATAAAAATTTTTCCAGTTGATAAAACTAAAGCTGAAAATTTGTTAAAAAAGGAAAAAAATGAAGGATTTTTAGAAGTAAGTGGAGCTAAAGCCCTTAAAATTATGGAGGCTTACGGCATTCCTACTGTAAAAAATTACCTTGCCAAAAACATCACAGAAGCTATAATTATAGCAAAACAAATCTCTCAACCTCTGGTTATGAAAATAGAATCTTCGGCAATCCTCCACAAGTCAGATATAGGAGGAGTAAAAGTCGGAGTAAAGGTTGAGGAAGTAAAACAGGTTTTTCAACAAATAATGGAAAATGCCCAAAGAGCTCTAGGAGACAATAAAAACCAGATAGATGGCATCTCTATCCAACCTGTAGTAAAAAAAGGAAGAGAAATTTTAATTGGAGCAATTTCCGATAAAGCTTTTGGACATCTGATAAGGTTTGGATTAGGGGGAAAATACGTAGAACTATTTCGGGACTTTGCCAGTTCTCTTACCCCTCTTTCAACAACAAATGCAGAAGAGATGATCCAAGAAACAAAGATAGCCTCAAAATTTCTGCAAGGATTCAGAGACGAACCAGCTTATGATATTAATTTGGTAAAAGAATCCCTGTTGAGGCTTTCCCAATTGGTTCAAGATATTCCCTGGATAGAAGAAATAGAGGCTAACCCACTTGTAGTTTGGGAAAAAAGAGGAGTAGTAGTTGATGCCAGAATAAAAATTGTATAGGAGGAAATAAATGGGGGTTCCTAAAAAGAAAACCACCCGATCAAGAAAAAAAAACAGGCAATCTCAGCAGAAGCTTAAACCGCCGACAATTGCTCTTTGTCCTCAGTGCAAAGCTCCTAAACGTGCTCATTTTGTCTGTCTTGAATGTGGATATTACAAAGGAGCAATAGTTCATCAGATAGGAAAAAAAGAAAAAGAAAAGGAAAAATGAAAATAGCTGTAGATGCCATGGGAACGGAAAAAGGTACAGTCATAGCCATTAAAGGTTCTTATGCGGCTATAAAGGAAAATCCAGAAATTCAGATAACACTTGTGGGTAAAGAAGAAAAAATTGAAGCTGAAATCGAAAAAATGCAGCTTGATAAAGTTTTTTTTTCTATAGCTCCAGCTCCTGAAGTTATAAGTATGGACGATTCGGTTGTAGTTGCTCTAAAAGAGAAGAAAAACTCTTCTATTAGTGTGGGAATTAATCTGGTAAGAAAAGGAAAAGCAAACGCTTTTGTTAGTGCTGGAAATACAGGAGCAATAATGGCTATCAGTCTGATAACACTTGCTCGATTAAAAGGTGTTACTCGCCCTTGCCTTGCAGCGTTAATTCCTACTTTTAGCCAAAAAGAGGTAATTTTGGTAGATGTTGGTGCCAATGTTGAGTGTAAACCCATTCATTTATTTCAATTTTCGGTGATGGGTAGTATATATGCCCGCGAAGTATTAAATATAGAAAATCCCAAAGTTGCTCTTTTAAATATAGGTTCCGAAGAAAATAAAGGAGGTGATACATTAATAGAGACTTTCAAAATGCTTAAAAACTCACCTTTAAACTTCACCGGGAATATAGAAGGTAAGGATATAACCAGCGGAAAAGTAGATGTTGTGGTATGTAATGGACTTGTGGGGAATATTGTTCTTAAATTTGCAGAAGGACTTGCTAAAACTGCTATTGACATTATAAATAAAGTGACCCCAAAAAACACCCGGGACGTAATATATTTTCGTGGGAGCCGATTATTTGAAAAAATAAAATCAACTTTAGATTATGCCGAGTATGGGGGAGTTCCCCTTCTGGGAGTTAATGGCGTATGTGTGATTGCTCATGGGGCTTCCTCCAGCAAAGCTATAAAAAACGCAATAATAACAAGTTATCAGTTTTCTCAATCAAAAACTAACAAAAGCATAGAAAATACCCTAAAAATAAACTAAACGAAGGCGTAAAAATGCAACTTAAAAGGACAAAAATACTCAGCACAGGTTCTTACCTTCCCGAAGTGATAATAACTAATGCTGACTTAGAAAAACTGGTAGACACTTCCGATGAGTGGATATCAACCAGAACAGGGATTAAAAAAAGGCACATCGTAAAAAAGGAAGAGGCTGCCTCAGATATTGCCTATCAAGCTTCTATAAAAACTCTAAAAAAAGCTGGTATGTCTGCTAAAGACCTGGATATGATAATTTTAGCTACCATTACTCCCGACATGCTTTTTCCAGCAACTGCTTGTATTCTCCAGGATAAATTAGGAATAAAAAAGATACCGGCTTTTGACCTGGAGGCTGCTTGTTCAGGGTTTTTATACGGAATGTCAATTGCCGATCAGTATATAAGCACCGGCACTTACGAAACAATCCTGGTTGTAGCTAGTGAAACCCTCTCCAAAATTATCGACTGGAAAGACCGTAATACCTGCATTATATTTGCTGATGGGGCAGGAGCTGCCATATTGCATCCTTCCAAAGATACAAGAGGCATAATTTCAACTTATTTGGGTGCAGACGGAGAAGGTGCTGATCTCGTAGGAGTTCCTGCCGGTGGATCCAGAATGCCAGCTAGTATAGAAACAGTACAACAAGGCCAACACTACATGCAAATGAAAGGTAATGAGCTTTTTAAAAGAGCAATAAATGTAATGGTTAAAGCTATAGATAAGACCCTGGAGAAGAAAAATTTAACTTATGAGGATATTGACTTTTTTATACCTCATCAGGCAAACATAAGAATCATTAAGGCTGTAGCTAAAAAAATAAATCTTCCCCCGGATAAAGTATTTATAAATTTGCATGAATGTGGAAATATGTCAGCTGCTTCTGTAGCCGTTGCTTTGGACCAAGCAGCAGAAGAGAAAAAAATAAATAAAGGTGATAAGGTTTTGCTCACCTGTTTTGGAGGTGGATTAACCTGGGCTTCTATGCTTATAGAATGGTAAACTTTAAAGATAAAGAATAAAGTAAGTAGGGGAGAAACAATATGTCTTATTCCACAGAAAATATAAGAAATATAACTTTATTAGGTCAACAAGGTGCAGGAAAAACTACCTTGATAGAAGCTATTTTGTACCGTACGGGTCTAATTAATAAACTGGGCAAAATTACGGACGGCAATACAGTGTGCGATTATGACTGGTTAGAAAAAGAAAGGGGATTCACTATAAATCCTTCTCTAGCTCACACAACCTGGAAAGAAAATAAAATCAATTTGATAGATACCCCCGGGTTTGCCGATTTACTAGAAAAAATTCGGCCCATACTCAAAGTAGTGGAAAGCGCATTAATAATTATCTCTCCCGATACTATTTCCAGAAGCGAAGTTCAAATAACTTCCAGATACCTGACGGAAGAAAAACTTCCTCGTCTCATTTTCCTAAATAAGATAGAAACTGACCAAATTGACTTATTAGCTACTTTTAAGCAATTGGAACAACAATTAAAATTAAAACCTGTTCCTTTAACTTATCCTTTAATTAAGGACAAAAAAGTGATAGGAATTATCGATATTATTGAAATGAAAGGAAGAATCTATAACCAGGGAAAAATTGAAAAAGTAGACATACCCGAAGATGCAAAATCTACAATTAACCAGCTAAGGGAAAATCTTACGGAAGCTATTGCCGAGACAAACGATGAACTTATTGAGAAATATTTAGAAGAAGGTCAACTTACTTCCGAAGAAATAAAACAAGGGTTAAAAAAAGCTATTGTTGAGGCTGATTTAGTTCCTCTTTTAATCGGCTCTGCTCTCCAAGGGATAGGAATAGATATACTTTTAGATACGATAGTTTCTTTCTTCCCCTCCCCCGCCTGGAAAAATAGCATAAAGGCTGTTAAAGCTGGGGCAAAACAAGAAGATGAGCAGAAAGAAATTGAAATAAAAATAAATTCCCAGGAACCGCTTTGTGCTCAGATATTCCTTACTCTCTTTGAATCCCATTTAGGTGAAGTAAGTTTTATAAAAATTTTCTCCGGAACCTTATCTTCAGGAAGTAGTATCTATAATACAAATAAAGGTGAGGAAGAAAAAATTGGGCAGATTTATCTAATGCAGGGAAATAAAAGAGAAGAAAATCCTCAATTAATAACAGGAGATCTAGGTGTTTTAACTAAGCTTAAAAACGCTAAAACAGGTGATACATTTTGCAATAAAGCTAAGTTAGTTATTTTACCTAAAGCAGAATTTTCTGAAACTAACACTTACATTGCTTTAAAACCAAAGAGTGAAAAAGACGAACAAAGATTAAGTGTAGCTTTGTCTCGTTTAACAAAGATAGATCCCCTTCTTAAAATTAAGGTGGACAAAGAGTCCGGACAAACTGTTGCCTCTGGTATGGGAGAGGTTCATCTGGAGTTTGTTATCAACCGAATAAAAAAAGATTTTAATGTGGAAGTAGCAACTGAAACGCCTGAGATATCTTACAGGGAAACAATTACCGCACAAACAGAGGCTCAGGGCAAGTATAAAAAACAATCCGGGGGAAGAGGACAATACGGCGATGTCTGGCTCAAAATCAGACCTCTTACAAGAGGAAAAGGGTTCGAGTTTGTAAACAAAATAAGGGGAGGAGTAGTCCCCAGTCGTTTCATCCCCTCAGTAGAAAAAGGTGTAAAAGAAGCTATGAAAAAAGGTAACTTAGCTAATTATCCTATGGTAGATATGGAAGTGACTATTTTTGATGGTTCTTACCACTCTGTAGACTCTTCTGATATTGCTTTTCAAGTTGCAGCTTCTATGGGATTAAGAAAATCTGTGGATGCAGCAGCTCCCATTCTTCTCGAACCTATTATGGAGCTTGAAGTTGAAGTTCCCAGTGAATTTATGGGAGATGTTAATGGAGATTTGAATTCCCGCCGAGGCAAAATTCTTGAAGTACAACCCCTGGGAGGGAGGGAAAAGATTAAAGCCCAGATTCCTTTATCCGAATTAGGCAACTATTCCACTACTCTTCGCTCTATTACCCAAGGAAAAGGTATGTTTACTCAAAAATTCTCCAGCTACGAAAAAGTTCCTAATGAGGTAACCCAGAAAATAATAGAAATTCAAAAAGCAAAAAAAGAAAATTAGACAAAAAATTAAAAAATAATGCTTGTAACCCTAGTAAAAAAATATCCGCTGCTAAGGCAAATGTATCTTAGAGGCAGATCTCAGAGTTTACTACTAATATACAAAATTTCTCTTTCGTTGTCTTTCGCTTCTCTTACCGGATTAGCGGCCCAGGTACGTTTTCCTCTCCCCTGGACACCTGTTCCTATTACCGGACAAACTTTTGTGGTGCTTTTAAGTAGTTTAGTCCTTGGAAAATGGTTAGGAGGGCTATCTCAACTTCTTTATATCGGAATAGGAATCTGTGGAATTCCCTGGTTTACCGGAGGAAACACGGGTTTTTCTTACTTAGCTGGTCCTACGGGAGGATATCTAATTGGTTTTATTTTTGCTGCTTTTTTTTTAGGGTACATTAAAAATATTTCAAAATCTCCCGGTTTTATTCTTCTTATTTTCTATATGCTTTTGGCAAACTTTCTCCTCATTCATGGCATTGGATTAATTCAACTTTACCTCTGGTTAAACGTTTTTGGAGCCAATCCCTTGGGGATAAAAGAGTTAACGAGCATGGGAACTTTACCCTTTATCCCTAGCGATATATTAAAAATCATCGCTGTCGCAACAATGGCTAAAACAGTTACTTTATGTCAGGAAAAGTTTTCCAATAAATAATAGCATCCTCACCTGTATCATGATAATACTCAGGTTGAATGGCCACTTTCTTAAATCCGAACTCTTGATACAGATATTGAGCCGATAAATTACTTTTTCTAACTTCCAGAGATATTCTTTTTATCTCTTTGCTGCATATATCTTTCAAAATATGAGCCAACAAAACCCTACCTAATCCTCTCCTTCGATAAGAAGGATGAATAGCAAAGGTTACAAGATGAGCTTCATCCTGTATTTTCCAGTAACCAGCATAACCAACTATTTTTGCTTCAAATTCCAAAACCCAGTAATAGGAAAAATTTTTCTTTTTTATCTCTACATGGAACAGCTGAGAGGTCCAGGGAAAGGAAAAAGATAATCTCTCGATGTCGGCTACTTCTAAGATATCTTTTTCTTGCATAGCGCGGATGCTAACCTTGAGATGGATCAAATCTTTCATCTTTTATCCAATTATTTATTAAAGGTGGTGAAACATATTGGGGAGTCAAAATTAAAGGATCAATCTCTCTGCCAAGTTTAATCTCTCTTAAAGCCCACTTCAGTAAGACTTTATCTAAATAAAGTTTCCCCTGGAAAAGAGTAAACCGGTAATTTAGCTTAGTTAACGGAATAGAGGCTAAAGAACTAAAAACAAAAGTTATTTTTTCCGGTAAAAATTTCTCGGCCTCTTTCCGTACCCTCTCCCAAGGTAGAAAAAGATAATCACTTTTTCTTTTTAAATTTTCTCCATCTTTATAAAAAAAAGCGGCAAAAAAAGAGCGCCTGTACGCCGGAATTAAAGAACAGATAAAACCAGAGGAAGGAAGAGAAAAAGCAAGACAATCAAGGGTAGGAACACCTATTAATTTTAAATTGAGGCAAAAAGATAAAGATTTTGCCAGACTCACCCCAATTCTTGAAGCAGTAAATGACCCGGGCCCTTTACTTACTACTAAAGCCTGTACTTTATTAATGGGCAGGTTAACCTTTTTCAGAAGCTTTTCGATTAGTGGTAATAAGCATTCAGAGGAGGATTGATAAGGAAATTCATAGGAAGCCAAAATTTTTTTTTCGTCTCCTAAAAAAATCACTCCCGGAGACAAACAAGTCTCCATCCCCAAAACTAACATTGTTTTTTACTTTTGATGGCTTGAATCAACTGGTGATAGTTTTTGCCACCTTTTATTGTTAGCATAATTTTTCTGAGATTAAAATCTTCTATTTGAATTTTTACCATTAGATACTCAGTAGGCAAAAAATCTCCGATTTTATCTGCCCACTCTACTACTACCACTCCGCAAAAAGTGTAAAAATACTCCTGATACCCTAATTCAAAAAACTGACGAAAATTATTTAGCCTGTAAAGATCAAAATGATAAAGAGGATAAGATGCTGAATATTCATTAATTAGGGTAAAACTGGGACTTTTTACCATCTGCTTGATTCCCATCCCCTTTGCGATACCCTTAGTAAAAATGGTTTTTCCACTACCAAGCTCACCAATAAGAGCTATAACTGAAGGATAAAAAATATTCTTCCCTATTGTAAAACCTAAGTTTAAAGTTTCTTCCTCACTCTTAGTGTGTATTGTCAACATTTGGGAGTTTAAGATTTCCTGACTATTTTCAATAGATTTTCAGTTGCAGTGAATACATCTTTGCTGCCAAAAATAGCTGTAACAACTGCTATTCCGTCTGTTCCTGTTTCCAGCACCTTTTTTGCGTTTTCTTTAGAAATTCCTCCGATGGCCACCAGAGGAATTTTTATTTCCTTTTTTATACGAGAGACTATTTCAAGCCCAACCGGGCAGACACCTGGTTTTGTAGGGGTAGAAAAGACTGGACCTATTCCAATGTAATCAGCTCCTTCTGCTTTTGCCTCTATAGCTTGCTTGAAGCTATGGGTTGAAATTCCTATTATTTTACTCTCACCCATAATTTTTCTGGCAATAGACAAAGGAATATCATCTTGCCCTAAATGAACTCCTTCGGCACCACAAGCAAGTGCTATATCAATACGATCATTTATAATAAAGCTAATTCGAGGAGGAATTATTTTTCGCAGTTTTAGGGCCCGGTTTAAAAATTCTTTAGAAGAAAGAGTTTTTTCTCTAAGTTGCAGTACGGTAACTCCACCCTTTATCATTTGATTAACTTTGGATATTAATTCTTCTTCTGGTTGGGAAGAGCCTGTTATTGCGTAAAGGCTAAAATCTATTTTTTTTCTAAAGCTCATTTTTACCTTTTTTTCCAAGGTATATGTTTGAAAACGTAATCGACGGTATTTCTCTCCCCAGGAAGGAAGAATTAACTTCCCATATTCCTCTAAACACCTTTGCGCTTCCTCCACTCTCTTAAAATTGGCTTCGATAAGCTCTTCAATTTTTTTTCTTGAAGTTTCCTTTAATTCGGATCCTACGTCCTGTAAGGAAGACCTTGAAATAATTAACTTCTCTTTTCCCGGTAAATCGTGAGCCTCTTTTACTAAAAGGTGACGCAAATTTTTTAGCTTTCTGGTTAAATCTTCGTGATCCATACAAAACCTAACTACATCTTCTAATACTCGCAGTCCCTCAGCAGCTCTATTAAGGTTTACATCAATTACTCGATATATCTTATCGTAAGAAAACATTTTCTTCATCCTCCTATAGAAAATTTAGCAAAACTTCGTGTTAAGTCAATAACTTCAATTTCATTTTCCTTTTTTTTATTTTGACAAAGAGTAAAGAAAAT
>CAZGDY010000031.1:8029-15407 GCA_964524965.1 uncultured Clostridia bacterium | reverse complement strand
GACGAAGAAACAGGTTTAAAGGTAATAAAGCCAAAGGAGTGTACGACCTGCAGGTTATGTGAGCTTAGATGTCCGGATTTTGCGATATGGGTAGCTAAAAAATAATATTTCTAATTAGAGGAGAGGAAAAAGGATGGAAAGAAGTTTTCTTTTCTCAGGGAATGAAGCAGTAGTAGAGGGAGCTTTGATGGCAGGAGTTCGTTTTTTTGCCGGATATCCTATTACTCCTTCCTCGGAAATAGCTGAGATTTTGTCTTCTCGTTTTCCCCGATTGGGAGGAAAATTCATTCAGGCAGAAGACGAGTTAGCTGCAGCAGGAATGATAATCGGTGCTTCCTTGGCTGGAGTAAAATCTATGACAGCGACCAGTGGACCAGGATTTTCCTTAATGCAAGAAAATATTGGCTTTGCGGTTATGGCTGAAGTTCCTTGTGTAATAATAGATGTGCAAAGAGGTGGACCCAGTACAGGTCTTCCTACAAAATCCTCTCAGGCAGATGTAATGCAGGCTCGATGGGGAAGACATGGTGATCAAAATATTATCGTTCTTACTCCTTCTTCGGTAAAAGAAACCTTTGATTTAACTATAAGAAGTGTTAATCTCTCAGAGAAATATCGTACTCCAGTAATTTTACTTATGGAAGAAATTGTAGCTCATATGAGAGAGAAAATAACAATTTCTTTTTCCGATAAAGTTAAATTGATAAAAAGAAAAAAACCGAAGCTTCCTCCAGATAAATTTCTTCCCTATAAAGCTGGAAAATCTGGTATTCCTCCCATGGCTAATTTTGGAGAAGGTTACAGGTATCATGTTACCGGTCTTACTCATAATGAGGCAGGTTTTCCTACTTCTAATTCTGAGGAGATTGAAAAAGGAATAAGACGTCTTTATGATAAGATAGAAAAAAATAAGAAAAATATAATATTTTTGGAAAAGCTAAACCTGGAGGATGCAGAAATAGCTGTATTTGCTTATGGTGCCGTAGCTCGTTCCGCCTACACTGCTGTAGAACAAATTCGCAAAAAAGGAATAAAGGCAGGATTAGTAAAAGCGATAAGCCTTTGGCCTTTTCCTGATGAACAGATAGCGAGTTTAGCTAAAACAGTGAAGATGATAGTTGTTCCAGAAATGAATTTGGGACAGATGATCAATGAAGTGAGAAGAGCAAGCGCAGGAAAAGCTTTAGTAGTAGGAGTGAACAGAATTGATGGGGAGTTGATTACTCCCGATGAAATAATAGCTAAAATTGAAGAGGTAATCGATGCAATCTAACTCTTTTTATTTTCTTAGTTATCTTCGAACAAAAAGATTTCCTCATATGTGGTGTCCGGGTTGTGGTATAGGAATCGTGATGGGTTCTATTGTAAGGGCTGTTTACAATCTACAATTAAATAAAAATGAGGTGACTATGGTTTCAGGTATTGGATGCTCGGGAAGAATATCTGGTTATTGTGATTTTAATACCCTTCATACCACCCATGGTCGAGCTTTGACCTTTGCTACAGGGATGAAGCTGGCCAATCCTCACCTTAATATAATAGTGATAATGGGTGATGGAGATGCTTTAGCGATTGGGGGAAATCATTTCATTCACGCCGCCAGAAGAAATATTAATCTTACGAGTATAGTTATTAATAACTGGCTTTATGGAATGACAGGCGGGCAACATTCTCCTGTCACCCCCTTGAAAAAAATTACCACTACCACCCCCTACGGTCAATATGAGCCCTTATTTGATACAGCACAATTAGCTGTAGCAGCTGGTGCAACATATGTAGCCAGAGGCACAACCTATCATGTAAAACAATTAGATAAATTAATTATAGAAGGGATGGAAAAGAAAGGTTTTGGCTTGGTTGAAATTATTAGCCAGTGTCCCACCAGTTTTGGCCGATTAAATAAAATGGGTTCAGCGGTTGAGATGATGAAATGGCAGAAGAATCATACAATTAGCGTAAATAAGGCACAAGAAATGAGCCAAAAAGAATTAAAAGATAAGGTCATAACAGGTGTTTTTGCAAACAAGAGGAAAAAAGAATACACTAAGGCTTATGATGAAATTATAACTAAAATAAAGCTAAAATGATTAAAATAATGCTATTTCGTAATCTTTGCAGAAAATTATCTGGTTGCGCCAGATAATCAAAGTTATGAAGAAAGGGGAGAAGAAGAGTTATTTTGTCGTTGATGCTGACGCTCATTTATGAGGTGCAAGAGATTCTTTTTTGCTTTGTTAGTATGCTCTTTAAGTAATTTTTCCGCTTTTTTTTCATCCTCTTCAAGCATAGCAGAAATAATATTTTTATGTTCTTCTAAAGATTTTTCTGCTCTTCCTGGAACAGAAAGAGATTCCAACTTACTGACGCGAATTTGGGTTTTAAGATTTCCCATTAGTTGAGCGAGCCTACGATTTCCACTGGCTTTTATTATAAAATCATGAAATTTGGCATCCATTTTCAGAAAAGGACTTAAATTTCCTTTTTTTAGAGGTTCCTCACATCTTTCATGGAGTTGTTTCATTTCCAAAAGTTTTTTCTTATTTATATGTAAAAATCCTGATTTTAAAGCCAGGGTTTCTAAGGCTCCCCTGATATCGTATATCTCTTGAATGTCTTTGGGGAATATCGAAGCGACAAAAGTTCCATAGCGAGGAATAATTTCTACTAAGCCTTCTCTTTCCAATTTATGAATTGCTTCTCTTACAGGAGTTCTACTGACCCCTAATTGCTTAGCTATTTCCCCTTCTTTTATTTTGGCCCCTGTCTCTAAAGTTTCATTAACTAACCACTCTTTAATAACCTCATAAACAGCCTCGCTTAAATTAGGGCGAATGTGAATTTTTTTAGATGTTTGAAACTCCATAATTTTTTCCTGATAAGCACTATGTCTGGACGTAATTTTATATCCCTAATGTAAAAAGTCAATACATGTATCGGATCTAAAAAAATAGTGATATTTTTCTCCTTTCCCCAAAAAGAGGAGTTTTTCTAAAGTTTCGGGCCATTTTACCTAAAATAATGATTTAATCTAAGAGATAACCGTTAGGTAAAATAGAGGAATTATTTTACCTATAATAGATTTAAAAATTGGACAGGACATTAAAATACTGTATTCTAAAATAAAAAGCAGGCGACAGGGAAAATTAAAGCTAAAGGAGGATATTCATCAATGAATAGCATAGTGTCTCTAATTAAAAGTAAAGCCAATGTCTATGAAGACTTGGATATAGACTACTTAGTGCGAGAAGCTATAGATAAGTTGGGGGGAATATCTAAATTTATCAAACCCGGACAAAGAGTAATGATTAAACCCAATTTAGTTGTAGCTAAAAAAGTTAATCAAGGAGTTACCACTGACCCCCAAGTGGTTAAAGCTTTGATAAAGATAATCAAAGAGGGAGGAGTAAGTGATATTCTGATAGGAGATTCCTCATCTGTAGGAATAAATACTCAACGAGTGATGGAAAAAACAGGAATGTTAGAAGTTGCCCGGGAAATGAATGTTGAGACAGTTTGTTTTGAACAAGCTTCCTTTAAAAAAATTAATTTCCCTCAGGGTAAATTTTTAACTTCGATGTTACTTCCCGACTCTGTCTTAAATGCGGATGTAATTATAAATGTTCCCAAGGCGAAAACTCATTATCTTGATTCTATCACCTGTTGTGTAAAAAATTGGGTGAGTCTCATTCCCCAGGGACAAAGACTGAAATATCACAAAAATGAATTAAGCCAAGTGGTTGCTGATATATTAAATCAGATTCATCCTACTTTATCTGTAGTAGATGCATTAATTGTTGGAGAAGGAGAAGGACCGATATCTAACACTCCTCGTTTTTTGGGTTGCATTCTTGCAGGAAAAGACCCCGTAGCTACCGATGTAGTAACCGGGGAATTACTTGGTTTTGATGCCCTTCAGTTAGAATACCCTTGGATGGCCCATCTGCAAGGATTAGGAGAAATTAATTTAGATAAAATTAAAATCATCGGATCTTGCCTGGATAAGATTAAGATTAAGATTCGTCCCGCAGGTAGAGCTTTTGACGAAGGTTTTCCCTGCAATACAATACTGGGTGGTAGTTGTCCTGGCTGCGAAGTATTCGTAAGAACAGCGATTGAAAATTGGCTACAGGAAGGAGCCTGGGAAGAACTTTTTCAAAATAAAACCCCTACCTTTATGCTTGGATATAATGCGCAAGATTTACATTTTGAAAAACATATTCAGGAAGGTCCTTATTTTGTTATTGGAGATTGCGCCTCTTCAAATTATAAGGAAGACAAACGAGTTGTATTTATTTCAGGATGCTCCCCTGGGCCCAATGTAAGTGAAGAAATTGAAAAAGTTAGGGGATTAAAAAGAGCTAAAAGACAGTCGTAATTTTTTGCTAATCTTTTGTTTTTAAAACAGCTTGCTGCCATCCTTTGTAAAGCTGATTTCTTTTTTTCATACTCATCTGGGGATTAAATATAGTTTTTCTTTTTTGGGGGAGTAGATTCTTTAGCTGTTGAAAGCTGGTCCAAAAACCGATAGCAAGACCGGCTGCATAAGCTGTTCCTAAAGCCGTTGCCTCAGTTATGGTTGATCTTGTCACCTGAATATCAGATATATCACTTTGAAACTGACATAAAAAATCGTTTTTAGCAGCCCCGCCATCCACCTTCATTGAGGAAAGATTGAAATTCATTTCTTTTTTTATTGCTTGGAGAAGATCCTCGGTTTGGTAAGCAATTGATTCCAGAGAAGCACGAGCTAAATGACGTCGGTCAGTATCCCTGGTCAATCCCACAACTATTCCTCGAGCATAAGGATCCCAGTGGGGAGCTCCCAGTCCCACAAAAGCTGGCACTAAATAAATCCCTTGATTATCCCTTAAACTACGAGCTAAATCCTCAGATTCACTAACTTCCTTGATAATTTTCAACTTATCTCTCAACCACTGAATTGTTGCTCCTGCACAAAAGATAGATCCTTCCAGAGCATAACAAACATCTTCTTTTTTCAAAGCGTAAGCCACTGTGGACAACAACCCCTGAGTGCTAAAAATTGGTTTTTTCCCCGTATTAACTAAGAGAAATGCTCCCGTACCGTAGGTATTTTTAATTTCACCGGGGGAAAAACAACTTTGACCAAAAAGAGCTGCTTGTTGGTCACCAAAAGCTGCTCCAATAGGGCAACCTTTTATTTCTTTAATGCTTTTTACTTTTCCATAAACCTGTATATTAGGTTTTGGTTGAGGTAAAACGTCGCGGGAAATTCCGAAAATTTCTAATAATTCACTATCCCAATCTAATTCCTTGATATTAAATAGTAAGGTTCGAGAGGCGTTAGTATAATCAGTTATATGTTTTTCTCCTTGGCTTAGATGCCAGATTAGCCAGCTTTCCATAGTACCAAATATCACCTGACCTTTTTTTACTCGCTGAGGTAAGCCATTTATATTTTTTAAAAGCCATTCAAATTTTGTGGCTGAAAAATAAGGATCTAATCTTAAACCAGTTTGCTTTTTAATTAACTTTTCGTATCCCAGGCGTTTTAACTCAAGACAGCGCTTAGCTGTTCGTCGATCTTGCCAGACTATCGCATTATAAACAGGTTCACCACTTTTCACTTCCCAGGCCAGGACTGTCTCTCTTTGATTGGTGATTCCAATTGCCACCAGATTTTTTTTAGGTAAAGCAGCTTTTAGTAAAGCTTCTTTAATTACAAATTGTACATTAGACCAGATTTCCTGCGGATTGTGCTCCACCCATCCCTGGTGAGGATAAATCTGGCGGTGTGTCCGATAAGAAGAGGCAATAGGTTGAGCGTTATAATCAAATAATATAAATCGTGTTCCCGTAGTACCTAAATCAAGAGCTCCAATATAATTTTTATTCATATTGATAAATTTTGTTTAGTATTTTTTTAAATTAACTTATTTTTCTACAAAACCTTGAGGATAGTTTTTTTATGAAGAAAATCAACGGCGCTTATTTTGTTTAGTTTTAGGAATTTATTTTATTAATTTCTGCTTCAAATTCTTCTATTTGAGATTTTCCCCGAAGTACACCGACCTCCAGCCAAAATTTTTTCATCTCACCAGCTTGAAGCATCGAAAGCGCATTTTTTTGCCTCTCTTTAGCTCTTCCCTCTACACCACAATTAGACGGTTCCATCCCCGCTACGTATTCACCTTCTCCCATCATTTTCCATTGAACAAAATTGGAAAGTTGGTCAAGTTTGTAACCTACATAAACTCCCAACTCTTCTCCTTTTATAGTTTCGTTTACAAGGGCACATTTTACCACTCCGTTGCCATCTGCTTTCATTTTGTGATAGTAAACCTTTGATTGAAAGTTAGGTGAAGGAGCAGTAAATTGGGCATAGTTTTCTTTTACTTTTTCCGATTCCTCATCCAGAGATTTTACTTGTACGGTAGGAGAGATTAAACGTGATCCTTCCATTAATACAGGAAAACCTATGTTAAAATGGTATAGAATCATCAGAGGGGTTTCCTGATGACCTTGATTTTGTACTTTATCTTCAATCCAAAATCGAGACTCTCCCATTTTAGTCCATATTTTTCTTTGTAAAAGTATATTCTCACCAAATACGGTATTTTGATGCATCTTACCTTCTACGGATAGAAAATAATCTTCCCCTTTCCATTCCTCGCTTATTTTTACTCTCTGAGCAGGAATATGAGATATCCTCCCATGTAGTCCTAATTTTTCACCCTCATCCTCACAGGGAAACCCCACCTGGGTCAGTCCAGAGGTGGCCAAAAGGCCTCCAGAGAAACTTCTAAGCCAACCCGCTTCTTCTGGTTCAAAAAAATGAGGATGAACATCTCCAATAGAAGAGCGCCAACAAAGAGATTTACCGTTATAAAAAGCTTGAGATATGTCCATTCCTCTTTCCAGGGTTACGGTAAATTCAAATCCACTTCCAGTCCAAAAATCAACACATCGTGCTCCCCTAGCTTTTCCATCTGTCAACTCGTATGATTTTATACCGGCCAATTGAGAAAAACTTCCTACTAATTTATTCAGCTCTTTTGACCAATAATTTTTTCCTCCTATTTTTACCATTTTTCCCTCCTATTTAAATTAATTAATAGAGCCAAAGTTTTTTTCTTTTTCTTCTTATAACCTCCAGCGTACCGGAAAATAACATGATAAATCTTAGCAACAAATTCACCTTTCCCTGACGCAAATTCAATCTTACCAGAAAAAGAGTAGTTGCCAACGACTTTATTTTAAAAAAAAGTAATTTTCAAAGCTATTTTCTTAACAGGAATCAGAGATTAAACATAATAATATGAACTTAACAGCATAAGTTAAAAATAACTAATTACAACTAATTTTTTATCTCGAAATAAGAAAATTTTGAGATGAATAC
>CAZGDY010000031.1:0-8019 GCA_964524965.1 uncultured Clostridia bacterium | reverse complement strand
GATAAAATTTCAGAATTAAACACTAAGAAAATTTCCGAGCTATAAAAATAAAAAAGGTAGGAGAAAATAGTTTTAGAAAAACAACAATGATTAGCTTCTGACTATTTAGATGTTTATATAAAAAAAATTGATTAATTCAAATCTCTTTATTTTTTAATTTTAAATTAAAAAATTGCCTACTTTCTCTTGCAGAAAAAATTGTGAAAGAAATTAAAGATGGGATGAAGTTTTAAAAAAATTGCCCAACAAAAATATAGACGATTAATAAAAAAAATGCCTTTGATTAACTTCTTATAGGAGAGATTAGATGGAAATACCAGAAATAGGTATAGGAATGTTAGGATATGCATTCATGGGCAAAGCCCATTCAAATGCGTACAAGAAGTTACCTTATATATTCTACCCACCTCCTGGCATACCTGTATTAGTAGGTATTTGTGGCCGAACAACAGGAAAGGTACAAAAAGCTCAAAAAAAATTTGGATACAAATACAGTACTGTCGATTGGACCGATTTAATAAAAGATGATGAGATTAAGATTTTTGATAATTGCTCACCTACTAACATGCATGCTGAACCTTCCATTGCAGCATTGGAAGCTGGGAAGCATGTAATTACAGAAAAGCCGTTCGCACTGACTATTAATCAAGCAAGAGAAATGTTCGTTGCTGCTGAAAATGCCGAAAAACACGGCACCAAACATATGGTAATGTTCAACTATCGATTTAATCCTGCTCTTCTGTTAGCTAAAAAGTTTATCGAGGAAGGCAAAATAGGTAAGATATATCACTTTAGAGCTGTTTTTTTACAAGACTGGTTGGTGAATCCTAATTTTCCTTTTAGCTGGCATGTTGACCGGAATAAAGCTGGTAGTGGAGTTCACGCTGATTTGAATTCTCATTCTATTGATATGGCTCGATTCTTAGTGGGAGACATAAAAAAAGTGTGTGGATGGAATAAAACCTTTATTGGAAAGCGTCCTGTCACTAAAAACGACCCAGGAATAATTAATGATAAATCTTCCCCAAATAACCAAAAGACAATGAGAGAGGTAACAGTTGATGATACTTCGTTTATTTGGTTAGAATTTAAAAATGGTGCCATGGGTTCATTAGAAGCTAACCGTATCGCAACTGGAAGAAAATCTATGTGGACAGTAGAGGTATACGGAAGCAAAGGCGCTTTATCTTTTGAGTTAAATCGATGCAACGAATTACTATTTTATTCACTTGAGGAACCTTTAGCAGTACAAGGATTTAGAAAAATTATAGTCACAGAGGCAAAGGAACATGAGTTTATCAAACACTGGTGGCCTTCAGGGCATATGTTGGGATGGGAGCATCATCATTGCAATGCCCTATTTCATTTTGTAGATTGCATCATAAATAATAAAAACGTAACTCCAGGAGCTACATTTTTAGATGGACTGCGCTGTCAAGAGGTTTTAGAAGCAACGTTGCTTTCTAATAAACAAGGTAAATGGGTTGATATCGAAGAAGTTCATTCAAAGTAAAATAATTACCTAGACATACAAAAGGAGGCAAAATATGCCATTAATAAAAAGAGGAAGAAAAGATGTTGAGTTAGTGAGTATAGAAAATCCCCATGGAGGAAAGGGGACAGGTACCTGTCGCCAGCTTCTGGGTGGTGATTCAACTATTCCAGAATTACCCGCTAATCCTGGAGATTTTGAGTCCTGTATGAAATTTCTGCATGAGAGCACCCTTATGCCAAAAGCTTATATTGGGTTGCATCCCCATGAGGATACTGAAGAGATATATTTCATAGTAGAAGGGGAGGGGGAAATGAAAATAGATGGAAAAGTGATTAGGGTAACAAGCGGCGATGCTTGTCTTATAAAAAGAGGAAGTGCTCATGATTTTAGAAATATAGGGGACATACCGCTAAGATGGGTTGTTGTTACAGCAAGCGTTAAACAGTAAGTAGCCGAAAAAATAGATATAAGATTAGTGAGACTGGCAAGAGTTTTTATCCAAAATTTTGAGGAGACTCCTATTATAGTAATGTTTTTGCCAGTTTTTTAGCTAAGGCAACAATTGTTAGAATTGGTGGCATACCTGGTGCTATTGGCAAAACACTGGCATCACAGACAAAAAGATTCTCTATCTCAGTTTGCAAGTTCTTATCCACAATTTTACCAATGGCACAGGTTCCGCCGGGATGAGCACCTTGAGGTTTAGAAACTAAAATGGATTTTTCAGCTGCACCAGCCTTAATTAGTATTTTTTTGGCAATAGAGGAGCCTTCTTTTAGTCTTTTCCAGTCATTTTCGGTTACTGGTTTAGAGATTGTTCCATCGGAATAAATTTGGCCAGTTGCATCATCTCTGGTCTTAGTCATAATACCAACCAATCGGGAATTTGCGAGAAAAAAACCACGTATTCCCATTTCTATAAGCCTTATTTTTTTAGGAGACATAATAAAGGGAGAAAGAATAAATCCTTTATCCTCGTAAAACTCATGATCAACAAGTGCCATTGAAGGCTCATCAATTTGGTTAAAACCATCTGCTAATCCGTAGGTGTTTACGAGCATATCAATGAAAAGCCCTGAACCTGAATTTTCAATTCCGGACTGTTCTAGGATTACCGGAGTACCTAATCCCCCAGCAGCAACAATCACCTTATCCGAATAAATTTCAACCTCACCTTGTGGTCCTTTTCCTTTGACGCCTTTTACCTTTCCATCTTTAATTATAACCTTCTCAATATCAGTATCATATAAAATTTCTACTTTATTTTGTTTTGCTTCTTTCAGGTAATCAAGAGCTGTCCACTTAGCACCCCTGGCACAACCCAGAGCACATTGCCCACATTTGCTACATTTTTTATAATCAATAAACTTAGGCATTAATTCCATTTTATAACCCAGTTCATTAGATGCCTGCATAATTCTTTTTGATCCTTCTGATAGAAGTTTTTTATCAATAGGGGCGATGTTCATCTCCGCTTCAGCTTCCCTAAATTCCTCTTCTAAGCTAATTCCTAAATCAGCTAATTCTTTTTCTAAACAGCGAACTCCATTACCACAAGAGACAACAGTAGAGCCTCCAGCCATCAAGGTTCTCCAAATGATTACTCCTTCCTTTGATTTTTTCGGAATATGCAGCAGTCTTGAACCTTCGAAATATCGGAAAGAATCCTTTAAAGTTCCAACTTTTTTTTCATACACTCCTTTTTCTACCACTAACACCTGTTTATCTTGTTTGCTTAATTCCCTTGCTAAGGTAGCACCACCTGCGCCCGAGCCGATAATAAGAAATTGGTATTTTTTAGGCATAGTTGTCTCCTTGGTTTTTAAGCTTAGAAAAAACTTATTAAATTATTGGTTAAATTTAGCTTTGATTTTTAAAAACCTTCCGGTAATTGCTGTGGGGTATCTGAAATGTTTTAGCAAGCTTTTTACAAATCTAAAAAAAAATGTAAAAGCTTTTTAATTAAATTAAAAATCAGTCACTGAAGAATTCTCAGTACTATTTTAAAGCTTTATAAATGAAGGGTATCAGTAAAAAAAATAATACAAAATACTCATACCGTTAGAACCGTCTTATTGAGGGTTATTCAGGAATAAATGTAGAAATAAATGATGGAAATCTTTTTTTAGCTGAATATTTATCTTTCTTCCCAGCTCAATAAAATGCAGTTCTTATTAACCATTAAGTATTCTTTTTCGTAAAAAAGCTTATTATCTTTAAGGGAAAAAACCCGGGCATCTCTAAGAACGATAAAGACCTTTTCATCATTAAGGGAATCGGAAAACCTCTTATTTTTATAGAGAGGAACTTTTCCTAAAATTTTATAATTGGAAGTTTCCAGCCCCACTTCAATAAAATCCACAGAGTATTTTATAAACTGCCTTGGTGTTTCTAAATCATTTTTTTCTGCTATCATTATTTTTATCTACCTCTTTAGTTTTTAATCTTTATTAATACTCTTAGACCTGTCGCTCTTAACTCCCAGATAGACAAGAAAGTTCCTTGAATCTTTTTCTCTTAACTTAGTTTTCAAAGAGGCTCGGCCAAAGGAAAGTATCTTTTATTATTGTAAAAGATGCTGGTTATTTTGTCAAAAATTTTTTAAAAATAAGTTTCTTTCACGCTTAGCTTTGCATCCTATAAAAAGTCAATCTCTTAGAAAAATTTCAATTAACGTTCTTTTTCAGAACATCTTGAGATATAAAATAAATAAGTTAAACCTTTTTTTACTGCTAAATACGATATGATCACTATTCTAACTACCCTTATTGGTTAAGTAATAGCGAAAGTGGATTAAAATGCCTGTTACTCCCAAACTGAAAACCGGGATCAGAAAAACACCAGTAGCAATGCTTGCTTTTTGAGAAGTGATTCCAACCAACCAGGGAAATAAGATACCACCCATACCGGTCACGGCCATCAGAACGCCAGTTACAAATCCAATACTATTAGGAAATATATTTCCCCCCAAGGCAAGTATTCCGGGAGACATAAAGGAAAGAATTAATCCCGAACAAGCTATAAATAGCAATATTAAAGTCCAATTGACCATTAAAAAGCTTAAAGTAGCAAATAATGTTGCTCCAAATGCTCCTATAATTAGAGAACGAGATAGCTCCGAGTTATGGAAGAAACGAATGTAAAAAAGTCTTCCCCCAATCATGCTTAGCCAAAAAATAGCAATACTATAACTTGCCAGGGCAGGAGAAAAACCCCGTACGCTTGTCAAAAAGAGCGGTATCCAGGAAGAAAAAGAAATTTGCATCCCCATCAGAATTAACCGAGTTAACGTAATGGACCAGAAAAGAGGTGAAGTTCCCGGATTCTTACTGTGGCGGATAAAAGATTTCTCTTTTTTTCTGGAAAATAAAGCATTTTTGTATAATCCTTTTCGCCAAAAAACTAGAGGAAAAGGGAGCGTAATAATTGCCAAGAAAACGTATATCATATACCAGGGCAGATTATAATTAAGGATAACACCCACCAGTAATGGTCCGATAAAAGCTCCTATCCCAAAAAACACCATTGATAAATTGAGGTATTTTACTCTGTTAGACCCCGATATTTCAGAAAAAAGAGAACTTATGCTGGGATTTAATAGCCCGCAGCTCAGTCCGATAAAAAATAGCAGAACTAAAATAATTTCTATGTTGGTATGAAGGAAGATAATCCCAACTAAACTCATCAAAAGAAATAAAGAAGAAAATGTTAATAGTGAGCGAGCTCTATGAATACGCCAGACAAAAGAAACTATGATACTTGCTGAAAAAAATCCTAATGAATTAAATAATACAGGAAATACTGCTTGAGCTGTTTCCAGGTGAAAAAAATCTGAAATGGGAACCAGTAAAGGAGCTAATGAGGTTATTGCCAAACCTGTGATGAGCATTGATAGGAAAGAGGCGATACTTAATACCCGCTTATCTGAACCAGAATGGTGTGACATACGCAAAAGATACCTTTTTTAATGACTTTTAGAATTTGTATATCTGTAGATTTTAACTAAATTGGAGCAATTTGTCAAAGTGATAACTTTAATTTTCGCATCATTCAGTCTCTCTAATCAAAAAAAGAAAGCTAATTTAGTTTAAATTAAATAAATTTTAATTAGGGAAAGCTAAACACACTGGTGCTTAAACTCCTGAGATTTTTAAGTGTTTTACAAATTATTGTAAATATCATCGGTTATCTTTAGAACATATTTAGCTAAGGCAGGAGAAACAGTGAGACCCGGGGATTCTATTCCAATAAGGTTTATTAAACCAGTTAAATCTTTTTCAGATTCATGGCAAATTATAAAATCTCTGAAGTCTTCATCTTGCGTTTGTAATTTTGGCCTTATGCCAGACATAGCTGGTGAGAGATCATCTAAATTTATGCTAGGAAGATATTTCTTAATAGCATTATAAAAAATTTCTTTTTTTGTTTCTACTGCATAATCAATTTTATCTACAAAATAAGCATTAGGTCCGAATTTGATATCGTGGTTTAAATCCAGGCAGGCATGGATGCCAATGGAAAATTTCTCAGGTAGTGGATATACTAAATGATTTAAAATTTTCTTATTCCAGGAAAAATAATCTCCTTTGCAAAGACGTAATCTATAACCAAACTTATCGATATCTATTCCAATTATTTCTGCTATTTTATCGGAGGACAAACCAGCCGAATTTATTAAAATTTTAGTGGTAAACTTCTCTGTTGTTCCATCTGAATTTATTACTTTGAACTGGAATCCAAAGGTTTCTTTTTTTATATCAATAACTTCTGAATTATATACAATAAGAACACCCTTGGATTCTGCTGCACTAATAAAATACTTCATTAAGCCATGAGAGTCTATTATTCCTGAATTAGGGGAATACATAGCTAATTTGGCATTTACAGAAGGCTCTATTTTCTTAATATCAGCTGGTTCATAAAATAAAAGACCTTTAACGCCGTTTTCCTCACCTTGTTGTTTTAAAGCTTTTAATAGGTTGATTTCTTCTTGGTTTGTAGCCACCAAAAGTTTGCCTATTTTTTCGCAGCCAATGTTATTATTTTTACAAATATCATAAAGCATTCTCCGGCCTTCAATACACAATTTAGCTTTTAAAGAACCTGATGGATAGTGCATACCAGAGTGAATAACTTCACTATTTCTACTGCTGGTTTCCTGTCCAAAACTGTTATGCCTTTCCACCACAACAATATTATCGTATTTCTGGGAAAGTTCCTTGGCAATCGCCAAACCTACAACTCCTGCACCAATTATAGTTATATTAACATCAACCATAAAATAAAAAACTCCCTTAAAATGATTCTGAAATTCTTTTTTTTAAATTCTTTGATCTGATAAATATTATATATAAAATTATAGAAAAACACAAAATAGTTTAAACTCTTGACTTCTGCTATTTTTTTTGCTCTATTATTACTATCTCCAATATTATTAAAAAAGATTAAGGAGAATTTAATGAGATACAGTGCGTTACCCTTGGTTTTAGCTTTAGTCCTGGTATTCACTTTAATTTCATTTCCTTTGGGTTTTCTTTGGGAAACTAAAGAAGGTTATTCAATGTCCAGTTCGAACTCTGAATCAGAAGAGATTTCTTCAAACTTTGAAGGGTTTGGCGTTTCTTTATCTACTGACAAAAACACCTATAGTGTGGGCGAGGCGATTATTATAACGCTTAAAGCTTTCAACTACGACACTCAACAAGTATCCTTTCTTTTCCGCAGCAGTCAAAGATTTGATTTTTTCATTTTAAAGGGAGAGGAAAAATTCTGGCAATGGTCTGAGGATAAATTTTTTGCTCAGGTGTTGGGTGAAGTAATTTTAGAGCCTAAAAAAATAATTATCTACCAGGAAAAATTTAGCAAAAAAATTGAAGCTGGTTATTATAATCTGATTGGGAAAATAACAGCTGATGATAAACCTTTAACAGCAAGTTTTACTATAAGAGTAATAGAAAATTAGAAACTCAACTGATTAAAAACTTCTGATTTTGGTTATCTATTTAGTTTAACTAATTTTGGTAATATTATTGAAAAGGAATAAGTTTTCAAAAAATAACAAAATATTACCGACCTAAACTTGAAAGAAAAAATACTAAAGAATTTTTCTTAAAAAAGGAAATAAAAGTTATGAAAACTCAAAACAACACACCATCCAACAACAAAAAGAAAAACAAAAATGTTCTGCTAAGTAACTCTTCCGCCTCTTTTGATTTTATCCGAGATATTATCAGAGAAGATTTAAAGAAAAACAAAAATAAGGGTCGAGTAGTAACCCGATTTCCACCAGAACCCAACGGTTATTTGCACATTGGGCATGCTAAGTCCATTTGTCTTAATTTTGGTATTGCTCTGGAGAATCAGGGGGGAGTTTGTCACTTGCGTTTTGATGACACCAATCCTAGTAAAGAAGATGTTGAATATATTGAATCAATCAAATCAAACGTTCAATGGTTGGGATTTAATTGGCATGAACATCTTTATTACGCCTCTGACTATTTTGATAAACTGTACCAGTATGCTAC
>CAZGDY010000030.1:0-15558 GCA_964524965.1 uncultured Clostridia bacterium | reverse complement strand
TAGAATCATCGAATAAACCAGCTCAAAAACTAATTGTTGGCGAAACTTACACCCCTTCAGGAAATTGGTCTACTTATCCGCCTCATAAACATGAGATAGACAATTTCCCAAAAGAAACATATATGGAAGAAATGTATTTTTTTAAAGTAAATCCAGAAGAAGGTTTCGGCTTAACGAAACACTACACTGGAGATAAATCTATCGACAACGTCTATACTGTAACGAATGATACTATTTTGATGATGCCAAAGGGATACCATACAGTGGTCTCAGCTCCAGGGTATACCACCTATTATCTTTGGGCATTGGCAGGAAATTGCAGGCAGCAAGCATCTGTAAATGACCCTGATTTTGATTGGGTTTTTAAGACGCTTCCTATTATTAAAAACATCGAAGAAAACTTATCGTTATAAGGATTCCTTTTAGTTTTTTATCTAAAAAATAATTCAAATGATTGCATTTACCCATATACTGATGAGTTTAAAATAACACATGAGGAGGTAACAGGAATGGGGGAGTTGAACGCTATTGACGTAGATGAAGTAATGGAGAAATCAGTACGAGCCGCAGCAATTTTTAGTCAGCTCGATCAAGAGCATACCGATCGTATTACCAGGGCCGTATACGAAGCCGGATTCAATCACCGAGTGAGTCTGGCGAAAATGGCTCAGAAAGAGACGGAATCAGGTAACTGGAAAGATAAAGTCATAAAGAACGTTGTAGCTACTCAGTTTGTGTATGAAGATATTAAAAACCTCAAAACCGCAGGAATTATATTTGAAGATGAAGAACGGGGAGTTGTGGAAATTGCTCAACCAATCGGACCCATTTTTGCGGTGATTCCTGTAACCAATCCCACATCAACGGTGCTATTCAAAATCCTTATTGCTTTGAAAACAAGAAACCCTATCATCATTCGTCCTCATCGAAAAGCAATAAATTGTTCTAATGATACTGCCCGTATTTGCTACCAAGCAGCTCTAAAAGAGGATGCTCCGGAAGATTGCATCCAATGGTTAGGGCGCACTTCACGAGAACAAACACAAGCGTTAATGGCTCACAAAGACCTCGCTTTAATCCTTGCTACCGGAGGGAGGGGATTAGTAAAAGCAGCATACAGCTCAGGAACTCCTGCTGTGGGAGTTGGAGCCGGCAATGTACCGGTATTCATCGAACAAAGTGCCGATATCAAATTTGCTGTGGAACAGATTATTATTTCCAAAACCTTTGATAACGGCACCATCTGTGCTAGCGAGCAAGCCGTTGTGGTAGAGCAATGCACTGCTCAGAAAGTAATCGATGAATTTAAAAAAAACAAGGCTTATTTTCTCTCTGATGAGGAAATTAAACGTCTGGAAGCCGTAGTATTTGATCGTAAACAGGGAATAATGAACCTGGCGATTGTGGGAAAACCTGCATCAGTCATTGCCCGGATGAGTAACATTGATGTTCCTGCCGACACCTGCCTCCTTCTTGCTCCTCTCAAGGGAGTAGGAGATAAATATTCACTTTCCTCAGAGATTTTGGCACCAATCCTCGCTTTTTACGTAGCCGAGAGTTTTGAGGAGGCAGTTAACCTGTGCATTGATTTAAATTTTCACGGTGGTATCGGACACACAGTAAGTTTGTTCTCCAATAATGATGAGAAAATCAAGCAATTTGCTTCAGTTATGAATGCCGGTCGTATCGTCGTCAATACGCCCTCTTCTCAAGGAGCTGTCGGAGGAATATATAATACCCTTCACCCCTCATTCACCTTAGGTTGTGGGACAGGAGGGAAAAACATTACCACCGATAATGTCACTGCTACCCATTTACTTAATATTCAACGGATTGCTCGGCGCAGAATAAATGAACGAATAGAACGTTTTGACATGAGCCTATATCTCGATGAATCTCTTGATGCAAGAGCCATAGAACAAAAATTTAACCACAATTACTAAAAATTAAAGGAGCAGATTAATGGTTGAGTTTACCGTAAAAGAGGAAAAGTTAGTGTGTTCTTTTTTGGAGCGATTGGATACAACCTATTGCCTGAAATATGAAAATGAGCTCTTTGAGAAGATAAGAAAAACAAAAATGCCCATTATTTTTGATTTGCAAAAAACAAATTATGTTTCGTCATCTTTCTTGCGTATTTGTCTCCAGGCCTGCAAAGAAAAAGGAGGGAAAAATTTCTCGCTTACCAATGTCTGCCCTTCGGTAAAAAAAGTATTCAAAATCGCGGGATTTGACCAACTCATGCCCATTAACTGATAATTTTGAGAAAAAAATCTAATTACTAGGCCTCAAATTATTAGTATATGGTAATATTAGATTCTACATTCATGGCATTTACTGGTTCCTCGTAAAAGAAAGGCTCAAATTCCTCTTCCAAGAAAATGGTGGAAGTGAAGGCCATGCCCTTACCTTGCGAGGACTATTAGATAAACTGGAAAGATAAAGGTGAGAGAGTTTAACATTAAAAAGATAAGTATTAACTGACTGAAATCACTTACTACCATCCAAAAAAACTCTACAAAACTTAGAGATTCAATTGCCGTACAGATACTAACAATAAATTCGGTTTCAATTTTAAACTCCTATGAATAAAGAAAATATTTTACTATCCGGAAGTTAGGCTTGAAGAATAATAAATAATCGGTTTCCCTCTCCTGTCAACTTTGCAAGTATCCAAACTATTGGAAGTGATAACTTATAAATTAACCCGTAATTGAAATGTCTTATAAAGCTTTTAGCCCATAGTTCCCTAAAGGGTGAATTAATTTTCCTTTTATATACACATTTAAATCCCATTTTCTCGCATATAAATTTGAAGGTCTTCTCACTGAACTTGTAAATATGACCCCCAGGGTAAAGAGCAAAAAAATTCAACTGACCCTTAGAGAATAAATACCCCGTTCTGGCCAATAAATGGAATAAACTTTCCTTAACGGGTATTTCCAAAACAAGTATTCTACCTGGTTTTAAAACTATGTGGGCTTCCGTAAAGAAATCATTAGAATGAGTAAGATGTTCTACCAGATTGAAGGCAAAAATAGCATGGAAACTTTCATTCTTGTAATAAGCATCCAGAGTTCCAAGATGAACTCGTTTTTTTTCTCAATTAGCATATATTACCGCGCGCTCTGCAATGTCACACCCTTCAGCAGCTATTCCATATTCTTCACATGCTTCTAAAAAGAATCCCAAGCTAGAGCCTACTTCTAATACTCTTAAGGACTTCAACTCCAAAAAATGAGTTTTTTTATAAATAATTCTAACTGTCTGCGGAATCTCTTTTTCAAAGGATCGGCGTTTGATAGATATACGTTTTCTCCCCAATAACTTAATTTCTTTAATTGCCCACTAAGATTATATCTTAGTGGATTAGTCCATATTAGGCTACACCGCTCACATATCAAAATCTGATAATCTTGTCCCTCCCTGTAAAATACACCTTTTTCCCTGCAAAGGTCACAATAGTCTTGTATTTCTGCTCCATGCAAATTAGCATCTCCTCAAAAATTGGCATTAATCTTTCTGGTGGTATTATAACCTCTCATAAGAGATTTTCAATGTGTTTTAATCAATCATTATCCAAAAACCGCCTTATAGCAATTTCTGGGAATAGGCTAAATAAAGTTCAGCATTTGTCAATGTATCGCATCTCAAAATACTCTTAAAAAATTGGAAAAATAACCGTAATTTTAAGAAAAAAAAAGGAAAATCCTAATTACAAACAGTTTGACAACTCCCTTGGGATACTTAATAATAAAAATACCCATTTAATAAGCCAACCAGGAGATATCGGAGAATTTAGCATTTACTATAAGGAAAGACTGCGAATAACCAGGAGAGGTCATATTGTCTCACATATTAGAAACGCAAATATACAAATTTTTTGCCAAAATAGCGGCAAAAAAATTATCCAGATTTGATGGGGTTTTAGGCGTATACGGGAGAAGAAGTCTTGCCAGGGAAGAGATAGTCTTTGGAAAAAGCGACATTGATTTAACTATCCTCATCACTAACTTTAATAAGGAAAAGAAAGAAGCTGATTTCCTATACCGCTTGTGTGATACTTACTTACACCTCAGTAAAGTATTTCCCATGCTGGGGGAATGTGATATCTTCAATCAATTCGATATTCGGGCTTGGCGTTGCCTCAATACCTACGCATGGTCTGCGGATAGAAACTGGATTAGACTGTACGGAGAAAAGATCAATCCATTGCAGATAAAGATAAACAAAGAAGATATAATTTTCAAATTTATATGGTGGATTTTCCATTTCCTCTTCGTACAATACAGAAAAAAGAGAGTTAGAAACTGTTTTAACGTCTTTCTGGAGCTGGCGAATGGCTATTACACCTATATAGGCGCATTTGATGAACCGAAGCTTAAAAAAGAGCATATACTCAACTATCTTATTGAAACTAACCCTTCCTGTAAAGAGTTGCAAATACTCCGGCGTGCTTTTTATAGAGGATTCAGAGGAAGAAATTATGGCTACCTCAATAGGTGGCTTTACAAAAAGTGTCTCAGGTTGTGCAACAAATTATATGACCAAGTACCAAACAAACTCCAGGGTGAAGTCAAATGTTCAAAAATATTCTTCTCCAATCCAACCGAGTTATTGCGTATAAAATACATCATCATCAAATCTTTAAATAACAAGGAAATTGAAAATGGTTTAGATATAATGGAAAAAAACCAAGAAGCTATGCTGATAACTGACAAATTGCTCAACTTATATCTTTATTATTACAATCCCTGGGAATATTATGCTATTGTTAGGGCCAACGGGACTTTGGGGCTTTCGGAACCACCCGCTGAGGCGATACGAGGGTATATCTTAAAGCAAGCTAATAAGATGCTCCTCAGATACGTAGGTCTCGTAAACGCTCATTATGAAATGCTTTATTACCTAGTCTCCGAATGGAAGTTATATCTTGACTATGGCTTCATTCTTAAAACTCAGGACAATATCAGAGAAGTTTACAAATTATATTATGGAGATTGGCCCTATCGTGAACATAAATCCCGAAGTTCCTATTTCGCTTATGACTATCCAATTCTTCTGGAAATAATAGATGACATATATAAGAATGAAATTTTTTCCCAGGCAATGATAAAAGCTGAAAACTATGGATAAAAAAGTGACAGCAGGAATAGAGACTTTAATTCGATTACCTGGAGAAGAACTTCATGTTGATTCCATAGTGAAGGATGAAAAAAACAAATCTTTTATATGGGAGAACTGTACAAAACGGCATATTGTTTGTTTTAAATCCTGGAAAAGAAGCCTTAAAAGTCATCGGAAAAGCAGGTACACAAACCCGCCTGCCAGCTATAAATATTGACAATGAAGGTTTTATATTTGGTGCTACCGAGAGTACTGTGGCTAGTTATTTTATGTATGACCCTAAGATTGATAAACTGGTTGATTTAGTCCGATAAAAGAGGGAGCCAACAACATTACAGCGTATCGTATCCATTCTATGGTTATTAGTAGCGAGGGAACATTTTTTTGAAGAGTCAGACCGTTATCCTTATTTGTACGTATGTAAGAGGAAAGGATAAGAAGAAAATAGTGAAAGATTCTCTTTTAAATTCCAAAACTACATCCACGCTTCCTTCTAATTTTCTCAAGGGAATAAAATATTATATCACTCGCAACTTCCTTGCGCCTTTACATATAACTTTTATGGTTACAAAACGATGTAATGCCAACTGTATTATGTATTCTGTTCCAAAAAAAGCAGATTATGAGTTAAGTATTCCTGACATTAGAGATATATTCAGCGACAGACTCTTTCATTCTATTGAGCAAGAATTCTTTTTTTTTAGATTTTTATTAAAGGGATTATTTAAGGAGGGTTTTAATTGAGAATAGCTACAATTTGTAATCTTCCACCACCATTTGGGGGAGCAGAGGTTTTTGCCAAAGAACTTTGTCTGCGTCTATCTCAAAAAGGAACAGAAGTTTCAATCATCACTCATAAACTGTTTGAAATTCAACTTACAGACAAGCTTGATGTTTTAAGATATCCATATGCACCCCGACAACAACTCAATGTTTTCCAACAAGACATCAAAATATATCCAGTTTTTACGACATCATATGTGGGAAAAACCATAGGAGAGAACGCTGAGAATATAGATGAAAAACTGGTAAAAGAAATCAAGGAAGTATTTCTTAGAGAAAAACCAGATTTAGTTCATTGTCATTTTACGACTAAAAAGACAAAAGAAGTTTTAAATGTGTGCAGAAAAATGAAGATTCCTCTTGTGGTGACTCTTCATGGTATGATAGATCTTGTTCCTATGTACGATTCGCACATATGCGAAGGGTTAACATCCGACAAAATACTTTCTTTACTCAAACTGTGCACTCGTATTGTGGTAGTAAGTGAACAAATGTTAGAGTATTGCCGAGGTAAAGGATTAACCAATGTATACAGGATCCCTAATGGTATTGATAGAAAATATTTCTCACCAGTTAACCATGTTGAAAGAAAAGGTATTCTTTACGTTGGTAAACTCAACAAGCACAAAGGACTTAAGGAAACACTCCCGGCTTATCTTAAGATCAAAAATATGATTAAGGGAGATTTATGCCTGGTGGGAAGAGGAATAAACAAAGAGATGTTTGAAAAAACAAGTTTTTTCTTAAATTCAGATCAAAAAGTTAAAATGGAGGAACTTATAAAAAAGGGAAGAGTTCATCTCTTGGAAGAATTAAATCCATCTGATCTAAGAAAACTTTATAGAAAATGTAAACTTTTAGTATTGCCCTCGCTCACCGAAGGTTTTCCCTTAGTCATCTTGGAGGCTCTTTCCTGCGGAACACCAGTTATCGCTTCAGACGTTGGGGCGATTTCAGAGGTTATTCAAAATGGTAAAAATGGCTATTGTATCCCCAAGGGTGATTCCGATGAGTTAGCTCGAGCAATAATGAAAATGTTTAAAAATTATCATTCTGGATTAAAAAAGTTGTGTAGAGATAGTGTGAATGATTACGAAATTGCAAAGATAACAGATAGTTATTTTAATTTATTTCAAGATATTCTAAAGGCAGGAAAGGAAAATGATTAGAATCCTAACAGTATATAGTAAAAGCATTATTCCCCAGGTTAACTCCATACAAATAAACTTATTTTCCTAAGTAGAATGAGGAGCAGCTTGTGACCTTTAAACAGTATTTTAGTCTCTCAAGAAAACCATTGAAAGGAAATTTTAATTGAGAATAGCTACAATTTGTAATCTTCCACCACCATTTGGGGGAGCAGAGGTTTTTGCCAAAGAACTTTGTCTGCGTCTATCTCAAAAAGGAACAGAAGTTTCAATCATCACTCATAAACTGTTTGAAATTCAACTTACAGACAAGCTTGATGTTTTAAGATATCCATATGCACCCCGACAACAACTCAATGTTTTCCAACAAGACATCAAAATATATCCAGTTTTTACGACATCATATGTGGGAAAAACCATAGGAGAGAACGCTGAGAATATAGATGAAAAACTGGTAAAAGAAATCAAGGAAGTATTTCTTAGAGAAAAACCAGATTTAGTTCATTGTCATTTTACGACTAAAAAGACAAAAGAAGTTTTAAATGTGTGCAGAAAAATGAAGATTCCTCTTGTGGTGACTCTTCATGGTATGATAGATCTTGTTCCTATGTACGATTCGCACATATGCGAAGGGTTAACATCCGACAAAATACTTTCTTTACTCAAACTGTGCACTCGTATTGTGGTAGTAAGTGAACAAATGTTAGAGTATTGCCGAGGTAAAGGATTAACCAATGTATACAGGATCCCTAATGGTATTGATAGAAAATATTTCTCACCAGTTAACCATGTTGAAAGAAAAGGTATTCTTTACGTTGGTAAACTCAACAAGCACAAAGGACTTAAGGAAACACTCCCGGCTTATCTTAAGATCAAAAATATGATTAAGGGAGATTTATGCCTGGTGGGAAGAGGAATAAACAAAGAGATGTTTGAAAAAACAAGTTTTTTCTTAAATTCAGATCAAAAAGTTAAAATGGAGGAACTTATAAAAAAGGGAAGAGTTCATCTCTTGGAAGAATTAAATCCATCTGATCTAAGAAAACTTTATAGAAAATGTAAACTTTTAGTATTGCCCTCGCTCACCGAAGGTTTTCCCTTAGTCATCTTGGAGGCTCTTTCCTGCGGAACACCAGTTATCGCTTCAGACGTTGGGGCGATTTCAGAGGTTATTCAAAATGGTAAAAATGGCTATTGTATCCCCAAGGGTGATTCCGATGAGTTAGCTCGAGCAATAATGAAAATGTTTAAAAATTATCATTCTGGATTAAAAAAGTTGTGTAGAGATAGTGTGAATGATTACGAAATTGCAAAGATAACAGATAGTTATTTTAATTTATTTCAAGATATTCTAAAGGCAGGAAAGGAAAATGATTAGAATCCTAACAGTATATAGTAAAGACCTCACACCGAATTTTAAACCTTACACAATGGATCGGATAAGGTGGTTAAGAATTTCTGAAGCTTTAGCTCGTTTAGGATACAAGGTAGATATGATTGTAAACAACGGGAAGAACGTTGTTCAGAAGAACAAAAATTTAAGATATATTTCTCCTAAGAGAGTACGGTGGGAAAAATATGATATCATCAAGACATTATTTCATAAAGGGTTCCAATTTCTTCTTGAAAATGGAGCAGATAATCACCCCTTTATTATCAGTAAATTAGGTTCTGTAGTTGGAGGGAAAGATGACGCTAAAGGTGTATATTTCTTCAATAATTTACGGGAAGAGCTTTATCAGGTGCAAAAGAAAATCGCTCAAAAAAGTCGCTACGTTACTATTCTCACGGAGCAAAGTAAACATCTCTGGAAAAAAGAATTTGGAACAGAAGATAATATACTTTTAGTACCTACGGGTGTAGATAGAGATGTCCCCCCGCCTTACAAAAATCCTTACAATGCATTTAAAGAAAAAATAGCGGTCTATCTTGGTAACCTCTATAGCAGATTTTCACAAAAAAAGGTCAATCTCAAATGGCAACTTGGTCTAAATATATTGGGTAGAGTTCTGAAGAAAAAAGGGATAAGGTTATGTCTTATAGGTATTGGAGATATGGATAAGCTCGATAAAGATGCTGTTACCTACTTGGGAGCGATAGAAAATGACAAAATCTGGGATTACCAATATTTTGCTAACGTGGGAATAGTATTAGCCCAGGGAGAAGTACAACATAATGAGAGCAGCAAAATATATTATTATTTAAGAGCGGGGCTACCTGTGGTGAGTGAAGAACCTGTCCCCAATAATAATGTCATTCGGGAAGCTAACTTGGGGTTTATCGTTGAATACAATGACAGCAAAGCAATGGCAGAAAGGATTGAAGAAGCAGTTCATAAAAAGTGGGATAGGCAAGGAACAATCGAATATATGTTAAAATACCATACTTGGGATATTCGTGTCCAAAGATATTATCAACTTATTGAGGATGAATTTTCATGGAAAAAATAGAAAGTACTGAAATATATCCGAGATATAAGGATAGAAAAAAATCTATGGAAAACTACCTTAGTATTGTGATGCCTGTATATAACAGAGCGAAATTCCTTGAAGAAGCGATAGAGAGTGTTTTAAAACAAGACTATGTAAATTTCGAACTTATTATTGTTGATGATGGTTCAACAGTCTCTGAGGTAGGAAAAATTTTAAAGAAATACAGACATTATCCTGGTGTCAGTGTTTTCCATAAACAAAAAAATGAAGGCCCTGGTAGTGCTATTAATGTAGGTGCCTTAAAAGTTAAAGGTGAATACTTTTGCCGTTTAGACTCCGACGATATGCTTGTGCCGGGAACTTTAACAGTGCTCAATAAATATATTAACAAATATCCAAATGTCAGTTACTTTTACTCTTCCAGATACGTTATCGATGAAAACTCAAAAATTGTAATTACTAATAGAACCTTACCATATGGAATAATCAGAAGTGAAAAATTTAGCAGAGAGAAATTATTCAAAGAATACCACTGTATTCATCTTATTTGCTGGAGAAAAAAAGACTTTTTAGCAGTAGGAGGTATGCGGGAAAAAATGCTATGGGCAGAAGATTGGGAATTAGCTTTAAGAATGTCTGAAAAATATTTATTTCAGAATATCGATGAGGTGCTCTATTTGGTACGAGAATATCCTACAGATAGATTAACATGCACCATAAGTGATGAGATGAAAAACAAGATTATTCAAAAGATGTTTAAAAATTTAAAATTAATTAAATATAAACCATCCTTTCACTTAAGTCAGGATGAATTGAGTCAGAATATATGAGAAAATCCTCGAACGGTCTCTGTTAAGCCCTTTTTCAAATTATAGCGAGGATTATAACCCACCGATTTTGCTTTGGAAATATCAGCTAAACTGTGTTTTATATCCCCTGGTCTCGCATCGCCATGAATTAGCTTTCCATCCTTGCCTGTCATCTCCATAATATCTCTGGCCAATTTTTATGCTGATATTCTCTCCAAAACCAACATTAAATACACCAGAGGCCTCACCCTCGGCAAATAAAGTGTTAGCTGCTACAACATCTTTCACATTTCCGCAACAATTAAGGAAGAGATTGTAGATTGGGTAGAACAAGCAGGTTGTCTAAATGTTGTCTCAGGTGGTGATTACTTTAGAACAGGTTTACTGAAGATTCATAAGGAGGGTTTTTAGTCAAGCACAGATGGTCTTTTAAGAGTTTATCGTGACATTTACAATACTCAAAAAGTCTAATTCTAATTGTTTATCCTCTCTCATCCCAAAGTTTCATAACTAGTATAATATGTTTTTATTTTGGAGGCAGTTTTTCTCTTTTTTCTAATTGTCTCCATATAAATAATATATCTTATCTCACATTTCTTGGCAACAATTTATCAATCGGTTTTCTGAAGCTGTGTTCTTTATTATTGAATTTTGGACATTCTTTATTTTTTCAGATAATGTTACTTAGTCAAACACTCTAATCTGTCCCACAAGGGGGTAAACCTCTTGAAACACCTTACTAGACAATTCTACAGCAACTCAAATAAGGCCTATTTTCAACTGTTTCTTGGGACCAAGTGGTTATTTGAACATCATTTCCTGGGTTTTCTAAAATAGGTCAGTTTTTCAAAAGACCTCTAATGCGATAAATTGACAAGATTAAGATTCCTTCTAAACTTAATAAATCATCATTATTTATCGGAAAAGGTACTCAATAATGAAAGCAATTATAATAGGTACAGGAAAAGTAGGCTTCCAAATAGCAAAAACGTTATCTTTGCAGGACCATGATGTGGTGGTAATCGAAAAAGACGAGAACAAATACCAATTAGCCCAGAATACTCTGGATGTATTAGCAATTAACGGCAATGGGGCAACTATGAGTATTCTGGAGAAGGCAGGGATCAGGCAGGCAGATATAATAATTGCGATGACCGGTGTTGACGAGGTAAATATGATAGCCTGTATGATCGCCGGGCAATTCGGTATTGACAAAAAAATTGCGCGCATTAGAAATCCTGAGTACATAAGAAACAAGGAACTATTAAAAAAACAAATAGGAATAGACTTTGTCATTAACCCAGAAATAGCCACTGCCAAACAAATCGTTAATTTGCTGGAGTCTCCAATAAATGTTGCTCAAATAGAAGAGTTTGCTGGAGGTAAAGTTCAACTGTTTGAGTTGAGAGTAAAAGAAGGTTCTTCTTTCGTGGACAAAAAATTAAAAGATTTAAATCTGGGCTATCCCTTTTTGGTTATAGCTATCTACCGAGATGATGAAATAATTATCCCCCATGGAGAAGAGAGGATTAGATTAAGTGATAACGTATATATCCTGGGAGGCAGAGAGCATTTTTCTAATTTGGATACCATAATCGGTACGCATCCTGCAAATATTCGAAACGTTATGATTTTAGGAGGTAGCAATATTGGCATCCATACAACTTTAATGCTCTCCAAGCATGGGATTAATACTAAATTGATCGAGATGGATAGAAAAAAATGTGAGCAACTTGCCTCCAGGCTTCCGGACACCTTGGTGATAAACAGTGACCATAGAAATACCGATTTGCTAAAATCCGAAGGTATACAGACCACTGATGGCTTTGTAGCAGTTACAGGAGACGATGAAAGTAACATTTTGGTCTCTCTCATGGCCAAGCATCTAGGCTCACATAAGGTGATAGTAAAAATAGACAGGACCGAATATGCTCCTCTTATGGAAAAAATGGGTATAGACGCTGTAGTCAATCCTAAAATAACCACTGCCTCTGTAATACTGCGCTTTATCAGGAAAGCAAAAGTAACCTCTTTAACCTTATTGAGGGAGGGAAAAGCAGAAGTTATGGAGTTAGTAGCTCAACATACCTCAAAAGCTGTTAATAAATCTTTAAAACAAATTAATTTGCCTACAGACTCCATTGTGGGGATAATTGTTCGAAATAATAAGGTGATCGTTCCCCGCGGCAACGATGTTATTCAACCTAAAGATAAAGTAATTATATTTACCCTTCCATCAGCTACAAAAAAGATAGAAAAAATATTCGCTGGCAAGTAGAAAAAACAAAAGTGAAATATAAAACTGTTTTTAGCATAATTGGGACTCTCTTATTTTTCCTGGGATTAAGTATGCTGCTTCCCCTTGCATGTGATATTTTTTATCAAGAAAATGTAACTGGAGCTTTTGTAGCCTCCATTATTATCACCATCGCCACCGGTCTTTCTCTCCGGTGGTGTTTCCCTTCAAAAGAAGAAATTGGGTCAAAAGAAGCATTTGCGATTGCTGCCTTTGGCTGGACCCTGGTGGTATGCTTTGGAACCCTACCTTTCCTGTTTGCAGGAACATTTCCCAGCTTCATCGATGCTTTTTTTGAAACTATGTCCGGGTTTACTACTACAGGAGCCTCCGTACTTGCTGATATTGAAAGGCATTCTCATGCTATACTTTTCTGGCGGAATCAAATTCAATGGTTAGGAGGAATGGGTATTGTGGTGTTATTAGTGGCTATTATTCCTGCCCTGAGATTAGGAGGAGTACGGTTATTCAAAGCAGAGACTCCTGGACCTACTCCCAGCAAATTAACAGGAACTATTAAAGATACTGCCAAGCTTTTGTGGTTAATATATGTAGTAATATCCGCTGCTGAAGTGATTTGTTTATATGTGAGCGGCATGTCATTGTTTGATGCCTTCACCCACATGTTTGGAACTATGCCCACAGGAGGATTTACTCCCAGAAATTTAAGTGTGAGTGCTTTCAATAATCCTCTTTTTGAGATCATAATAATTGTTTTCATGTTTATCGCCGGAATAAACTTTATTCTCATCTACGGGCTTTTCCGGAGAGAAATAAAAAGTTTCCTAAAAGATAGGGAATTTCTTTTCTATGTGGGAGTAATCCTGCTCTGCGTGTTAATCACTACTGTGGAGCTTAGATTATACATTTATCAATCAATCTTTACTGCTTTAAGATACGCCTCCTTCCAAGTTGTATCTATAACCACCACTACAGGTTTTGTCACGGCAAATTACGATGTCTGGCCTCCACTTTCCAAAATTATTCTACTGGTTTTGATGTTTGTGGGGGGATGTGCCGGTTCCACAGGTGGGGCTATAAAGTGTATGCGAGTTTTCCTTCTTCTTAAACAAGCCTACCGGGAACTGCATAAATTGGTTCATCCCCAGGCAATTATTCCCATCAGGTGGGGAGATAAAGTAATCTCCGAGGATGTTTTGCGCAATATTACGGCCTTTTTTTTTCTTTATGTACTTACCTTTATCATCTGCTCTTTTATAATGACTGGTTTAGGTCTGGATATGATAAGTGCAATTAGCTCTGTTGCTGCTACTTTAGGAAACGTTGGACCGGGGTTCGGTCTGGTAGGTCCAACTCAAAACTATTTCTCTATCCCTGCTGCCGGCAAAATAGTATTAATATTCTGTATGCTGCTGGGCCGTTTGGAAATCTACACCGTACTAATTCTGCTAATTCCCGCATTTTGGAAAAAATAGAGATTCGCATGTAAATTTAAGTATTAGGTTGTAGTTATCCCCTATCCCTCACCCTCACTTTTTTCAAAAACTTCTTAGTCAAGGACCTAACTGAAAAACAAAAAGAGGAAGAAAAAGGAAGGATAATAAGTAGAGCATAATACAAAAGTAAAAGCCAGAGGGAAGGAGATGGTACCTGGGGAGAAAAAAAGTAAATAAGAGAGGGTTTCCAGGAAAAAGAAAAAAAATTAACCGTAAATAAAAGAGCTCTTAAAGCAAGCCAATTAGTGTTGAATATTATCCCTGCTCCCCCCAAAGTAAACATAGCAAGAGTTAAGGAAAAAAACCCCAGAGCTAAAATGAGAGTGATTAAAGGAACTATTAAAAAATTAGCCACAAATCCAATTAAAGGGAATTGATTAAAGTAAAAGGCAAAAAAAGGCAAAAGAGAAAGTTGGGCTGCTAAACAGACAGAAAGAAATTTTCTTAAAATGCCCGGCAAAAAGTAAATCTTTTTCTCTAAATAAGGAGTAAGATAAACAATACCCCCCACAGCTAAAAACGATAACTGAAAGCTCACTGTAAATAAAGCTAAAGGATTTATGATAAGAATAATAAAGGCCGCCAAAGATAAAATAACCAATAAGCGAACTTCTCTATCCAGAAAATAACATACTCCACCTACCGTAGCCATTAAACTTGCTCTTAAAATAGGGGGACGAAGTCCACTCATCAGAGCATAATAAAGTATAACCGGAAGAGCAATAGCAAAAGAAATTTTAAATGATAAACCAGCTAAACGAGCTATGCTAAAGACAACAAAAAATAAAAGACCGATATGGAGACCCGAGACAACAAGAACGTGGGCTGTAGAGGTAACTCGAAAAGAACGTAAAACATCCGGGGGTAAATCCTCTTTATCCCCTAACATCATACCCTTAAGCACAGAGGCGTAAGGAGAAGAAAGATTAGCATCAATTACCTGCCTTATCCACCCCGCACTACGGGAAGCAAGATGAACAAGCGAACTTCCCTGATTTTTTTGAAGAAGATAAACTTTTCCTGTGTTCATTTCGGAAAATATTCTCTGGTAAGAAAGGTATCCTCGCCAATTAAAAGTTCCTTTTTCTTGAGGTTCTCGAGGTACTTTAAGTTCCCCCTGGATAAAAACCAGGTCTCCGTAACTAGCGTTTTTATAAGGATAATAACTGTTTACCCATACTTTGCCTTGAACTTTTTCCCATTCTTCCTGATTAGAAAAAACTTGTTCCTTCTCCCCCAGTTGTTTAGAATCAGATGCAACCGATAGCTCATTTTTTCTTATTCTTTTAGCTTGAAGGTAGAAGGTTACCCTTTTTCTTTCTCTCTGAACAAGGCGAGGGAAAGAGATAACCTCTCCAATTATCTGCAAGCTATTTGATGAAACAGCATAATGAGAGACATCTTGGGAAGAGGGATAATAAAAAATAACAAAATGCAACATACCCAAAATAAAAAAAGCACATAACAGAATTAGGTGAGACTTAGAATTTTTTAGATAATAAAAAA
>CAZGDY010000029.1:0-15725 GCA_964524965.1 uncultured Clostridia bacterium | reverse complement strand
GCTTATCTTATTTTTCGAAAAAGAGAGTTTTGAAAAGTAGTAGCCTTATCGATTTAAAATTTTCCGGCAATACTCTCCAAAAATATGTCTGAAGTGTAGATTAGAACGAGGAGAAAACCCCATAACCTTTTCCCATACATCAGGACTTTCCATGCAAAAATAGCAAAAAACATCAGGTGCTTTATCTTTAATTAAAGAATAAATTTTTTTGAACATTTCTATTCTTAAAGGTTTTGGATAGCGCAATTTTCCATCAAGACTCTGAATCATTTCCTGATAAATTATTCTGGTCTGAGGAAACCTTTGTTGAATTACTGCCTTAAGAGAAGGAGGGAAACGTAAGGCACCAAGAGATATCCAGAAAATCCGCGAAGGATCAATAAGAGAAAAAAGATTTTCAATTAACTTCTGGTACTCAACCTCCCATTCCGGATATAAAAGAAGGGGATCAAAATGAAAAGCTAACATATAACCTTTTTCCTGAACTCTATAGGCTGCCTCTAATCTTTTTTCCAAAGACGCACTAAAATATTCCTCTTGCTTAATTATTCTTTCAGGGTTTAAAGACCAAGAAACAACTATATTTTTAGAGGGGGGTATCTGTAAAATCTTATCCACTTCATCGGTTTTAGTTTTAAATTCAAACACTACGTTTTTTTTCTCTCTAAAATAAGATATAAAAAGAGAAGAAAAATTACTTAAATAATCCAGCGCTAAGCTGTCAGCAAGTTCTCCATTACCTATTCTAAAAAAATCCCCCTGATTTTTTTTTAAGAACTTATCTAATTGTTGGATTAATTGATCAAAATTAAGGTATAAGATAAGAGGTGATGGTCCAAGATAATTCTGAAGTATGCAATAAGTACAATCAAGAGGACAGTTTATGGATTGATTGATAACCATGTAACCACAACATAAATATCCTTTTCCTGTGCCCGGGCAAGGTTTCACAAAATTGCCGGGAAAGTGAGTCAAAAAAACTGATCTCTTACCCTCTTTAAAAGAAACTCTTTTATTAAAAGATCCTTTCTTAGAACAGATTATCTCAACCTCGGCATTATTTGCTTCAGTTAATATCTGCTCAACCAGAGGATGGGTCTTTACTTTGTGGTCCACCCATATCTTTTCGATTTGGTAATCCCTCATAATAAACCTTAAGAAATTGGGACAGTAAATCATAATTTCCTTTGTCTAATAAGTTTTCAACCGCTTCCCCGATATCATCTAAATGTCTGATATCTAAAGATAATTTCATTCCCTGTTCCAGACTTCGGTCCCAAATAATTTGTAAATTAGGAGAAAATCTTAGTTTTTTATTCAGATTTTTGAGCTTTTTATTAATCCGGGTAAGATAGGGATATCTTTTTGAGATAAAAATTGTTTTTATTTTATTTATCTTTTGAGAGCGAGTAAGTTTAACATCTTTTTCAATATTTAAAATTCCTGTTTCCTCTATTATGACAGCGATTTTCTTTTCTTCTCTTATTGCTATTTCCTTTAAATTTGTTAATATATTATATAAATCATACCCTTTCAAAGAAAGTGAGTTACCTAAAAAAATCAGGAGTTTTTGCTCCTGATCGGATAATCCTTTAAATACAAGAGCTTGCTTTAATGAGAGCCCGTAAGTTGATATGTAAGAAAGTAAATCAGGAGAGTATTTTGAAAGTTGGAGATAAGTTTCAATAAGTTGAGAAGATTCAATTCCCAAAAAAGAATAAAATTCTTTAATAATTTCGGAAAGTGATAATCCCAAGCAAGTCATAATTCTTGCAATCCTGATTTTTTCTGTAAGGGAAAATGAGTGGGAGTGAGATAATAAAAGAACAGCTAAAACATCATGGCAAGATAAATCTTCTCTTAAAATTAGGACAGGAATAGAGGCCAAATTTAGTTCTTTAGCAACTCGCAAACGCTTAAAACCACTTACCGTTCTATAACTCCCTTTTTGCCAGGGTTGAACTATTATAGGATTTATTATTCCCAGTTGGACAATAGAGGATTCTAATGTACTAAAGCAAGAAGAATTCTCATCAGCAAAACGAAAAAAATTATTTTTTGTTTCGACAAATGAAATTGGAATGCGGGTTATCTTAGCCTTAAAGTACATCCTAACAAAACCTCATTACTTTTTTTAACCTCATCCTTAAGGTTTGGACTACAGGATTAAAAAATTACTAAACTAAAGAGCTATCTTATATGAATCTTAAAAAAGAAAAAATGGTCAGTGTAATAATCCCCACCTACAATCGAGAAAGTTGGATAAAAGATGCCGTTGAATCAGTTTTTTCCCAAAGTTATCTTAATTACGAGTTAATAGTAATAGATGATGGTTCTTATGATGATACTAGTAAAATTATTCGTTCATTTGGCACTAAAATACGATATTTTTTCCAATCAAATAGTGGTTCCTCCGTTGCTCGTAACAAAGGATTAGAACTTTCCCACGGAGAATGGATAACTTTTTTAGATTCTGACGATCTATGGAAAACAGAAAAACTCAAAAAACAAATGAAAATTCTACAAAAAGAACCCCAGTTTAAAATATGTTATACTGATGAAGTATGGATTAGAAATGAAAAATTTGTCAATCCTGGTAAAAAACACCTCAAATTCTCCGGCTGGATATACCCTCAGTGCCTTCCCCTTTGCATTATCTCTCCTTCTTCAGTAGTAATTCATCGTTCCGTACTCCAAGAAATTGGATCTTTCGACCCCTCCCTACCGGTAGCTGAGGACTACGACTTATGGTTGCGTATATCCTCCCGTTATCCCATAAAACTCTTGCCTCAAAAACTCATTATCAAAAGAGGGGGGCATCCAGACCAACTCTCAAAAAAATACTGGGGCATGGATCGCTTTCGAATTAAAGCTTTAGAAAAAATGGTAAATCAAACTCATCTTTCCCTCAACTGGAGAATTGCCACGCTCCAAGAAATAACTAAAAAAGCTACAATAATTGCTAACGGTGCTAAAAAAAGAAAAAATTGGGAAAATTATAACTTTTACCACACTAAAGTCAAAAAAGCTAAAGAAAAAATACTCCTTCTTTCGTCTCATTATAATAGTGCAAGTGAATATGTCAAAAAATAAAATCTAATCCCTAAATAAGGAGATAACAAAAATGGATAAGAAGACCTATCATTTGATAATCGTAGGCGCAGGACCAGCAGGACTATCAGCATCTATTTTCGCTCAAAGAGCTAAAATAAATGCTCTTGTCCTGGAAAAACTTGTCCCAGGTGGGCAAATTCTTACCTCAGAAAAAATTGAGAATTATCCAGGTTTTCCTCAGGCTGTATCAACTCAAGAACTTACCACTAAAATGTTACAACAGTCTGAAAACCTGGGAATGAGGCTAAAAAACGAAGAAGTCAAAAAAATAAGAGGAGAAGAGGAAAAAATAGTTTATACTGATTCCCCTAAAATTTACAAAAGTTTTTCGATTATAATAGCTACGGGAGCTAATCCTCGTTCCCTTGGAGTTCCAGGAGAAACCGAATTTCGAGGAAAGGGAGTTAGTTACTGCGCTATCTGCGATGCCCCTTTCTTTAAGAACCAAGTAGTTGTAGTAGTGGGGGGCGGGAATAGAGCAGCCGAAGAAGCAATTTATCTTACCAGATTTGCTAGCAAGGTTTACCTTTTACATCGACGCCATCAACTCCGCGCCGAAAAGATTTTGCAAGAAAGAATTTTAAAAAACAAAAAAATTAATGTTCTCTGGAGTACTGTGCTGGATAAAATCTACGGTAAAGACAAAGTAGAAGGTGTCTTGGTGCAAAAGTTAAAAACAAATACAATAGAGAATCTCTCCTGTAGTGGTGTTTTTATTTATGTAGGAGTAAAACCAAATAGTGAATTCGTTAAAGACTGGGTTGAAACAAATAAAGAGGGGTTCATCTTAACTAATGAAAAATTGGAAACCAGTACACCAGGAATATTCGCCTGTGGCGATGTAAGATCTAACCTAATGAAACAAGTAATCGTAGCCTGTTCTGAAGGAGCAGAAGCTGTCTTTATGGCAAATAAATACTTAGAGAGCAATGAATTCATTTGACAAAAATCTTTCTTCCTGCTAAAAATAAAGTGGAGGCTAAAATGAGAAGGAAATCAATTTATTTTTTAGTTATAGTAATGGTTGTCTTTTTATTTGTTATTGTTTCAGCTACTCAAGGCTCCGATTATTTACATGCGGAAGATAGCGGTTTTACCAAACTTCCTATCAGTGCCCGAGCTTTGGGAATGGGAGGAGCTTTCGTTGCAGTTGCCAATGACTACAGCGCTTGCTATTACAATCCCGCTGGATTAGTTCACCTCCCCTCACGCCAGGTGGGATCCATGTATACTAATCTCTATGGATTAGGACTTCTCAGCCACAGTTTTCTTAGTTTTGCTGAACCAAACACAGGAATGGGTAGTGGTGCATTAAGCTGGAGCCATCTCTCGGCTAATTTGGAACCAGAGGAATGGACTTATGATTGTTGGACTTATTCCTACGCTGATTATCTTTTCAATAGCGAAAACTTCCCCTTAAACAGTTGGGGAGCTAATATTAAATATATCCAACAAAATATTCTTGACATAAGCGCCTCCGGGTACAGCTTTGACCTTAGCTATCTCGGAAAAAACGAAAGTTTATCTTGGGGTATCTGCGTCCAAGATTTTTTTTCCCAAATAAACTGGGGGACAGGCCATGTCGACATTCTTCCTATGAACATCATGGCAGGAGTAGCTTTTACCATAAATCAAAGAGGCCTAATTGCTTTAGATGTTGAATTATCACCCGAAGATATACCTCGTAATCTTAAATTAGGGGGAGAATGGAAAATGGGCGAAAATATTTTTCTCCGAGGCGGGTTAGTTCGAAAATTTCAAAAAGAAGAGAATTTAAATTTTTCTGGAGGAATTGGATTTAAAATCAACTTAAACGCCACTAATGGTCTATTATTTAACTATGCTTTTACTTCTTCTACAGAATTTCCTGGAACTCATTATCTTTCCTTATCCATTGGTTTTTAAATATGTCTAAACAGGAATAAAGTTTTCCCTTTCCTTTATTCTTAATACAAATTCCTTTAAAAGCTCTACAGTATTTTCTATATCGTCCAAAGAAGCAACTTCTACGGGGGTATGTAGGTATCTAACGGGAACAGAAACAAGCCCAGTTGCTACCCCGGCTCGATTAACTTGAATAACATTAGCATCAGTTGGAGTAATTCTTGCGGCTCCACTTATTTGATAAGGAATGTTTTTCTCCTCAGCTGTTTGGATCAATATTTCTCCCACTTTTGGATTAATATTAGGCCCTTTAAACAAAACAGGCCCTTTTCCAATTTTAATATCTCCCTCTTTTTTCTTGTTCATGCTGGGAAAATCACTGGCTAAGTCTGCGTCTATAGCCACCCCAATATCAGGATTAACAGAAAAAGCTGCTGTTCGTGCACCTCTCAAGCCAACCTCTTCTTGAACAGTTGAAGCAACAAAAAGAGCTCCAGAAAAAGAAAGATTAGAAAGAGATTTTAAAACCTGGCAAATAACAAAAATACTAATTTTATCATCAAATCCCCTGGCAATAACTCTATTTCCTTCCAGTTTCTCGATTCCGACAGAAAAAGTTATGGGGTCCCCTACTTTCACTATTTTTTCAGCCTCTTTTTTCCCACAAGCTCCGATATCAATCCATTGTTCAGAGAGCTTGGCTACTTTCTTCCTTTCCTCCTCTTCCAAAACATGAATAGGTTTTTTACCCACAACACCTAAGATCGTTCCTTTCTTGGTATGAATCTTTACCCTCTGTCCTGAAACAATTTGAGAATCTACTCCTCCAATCGAGGTAAAATATATAAATCCATCCTCATCGATGTACTTTATCATAAATCCTATCTCGTCACAGTGTCCTGCCAGCATTATACGAGGCTGACCTTCGGGATTTTTTACTGCAATTACATTCCCATGAATATCAGTTTTTATTTGATCTGCAACTGCCTCCAGCTCTTTTCTTACAATTCTTTGAACAGGCTGCTCAAAACCAGATGGGCTGGGAGTCTCAACTAATTTCTTTAAAAATGAAAAAGATTTTCTATTCATTTATATTTCCCTCTTGATAAATTATATTCTAGCTCTATCTTAAAAAAAAATAGGCCCCTTTTGGACCCTTTTTTTTCTAAGCTCTTATTATCTATATCTTCCTCTTCTAATTTTTTGTTTTTTGTTTTTCTGTTTTGGTTTTTTACTTTATTTCCCTTCTAATATTATTTTTCCATACTTAGTTAAAACTTCTGTTTTCCCTCGAATTTTTATAGCAGAGGTATGTTTGGTAAATTGAGCTACCATTAGCTCTCCTTTGTCTAATTTCTCTGTATGATTAATTTTGGTCATTTCTCCGCGAGTTAACCCAATAATAGTAACCCCTTTCTCTAAAGCCTTAATAACGATATAATCACCTGCAACTTCGTTCTGTACATCCATAGCGACACCTTTAAGTTAAGCAAACTACTCTTATCTTAATTTATTTTATTTAACAAAGTATATTGTACCAAATCAAATGTTACAGTGCAAGATTTGAACTCTGATTTATTGGTAAACGAGATGTCTGTTCTGCTGCTGGAGAAAGTGGAGGTGGAACTCTACGAAAAGATATGTAAAGAAGCACAGCATTTATAATAAATATCGTCGCCAAAACTATAATCATCTTTCCTAAAAAACTAACTCCTCCTGACGGACCAAAAAAAGTACTTGTCCCTCCACCAAAAACCGCTCCCGTGTTTGCACCTTTACCAACTTGCAAGAGAACCGCTCCTATTAACAATACACAAACAATCACCTGGATAACTAAAAAAACCCCCATTACAACACCTCATATTTTACTATTTTAACAAAAGATTCTCCATCCAAACTGGCTCCTCCGACTAAAGCTCCGTCTACATCAGATTGATCCATAAGTTCCTTTATGTTCTGAGGTTTAACGCTACCTCCATATTGAATTCTCACTGAATCGGCTACTTTTGCACCAACTATAGTCTGTAAAGTCTTTCTAATAAACTTATGCATTTGCTGAGCCTGCTGAGAGGTAGCAGTTTCTCCGGTTCCTATAGCCCAAATCGGCTCGTAAGCAATAACGATCTTTTCAACTTGAGAAGAATCAATGTCCAAAAGACACTTAGTTAGCTGAGACCCAACTATTTTTTCTGCTAATCCACTCTTTCTTTCTTCCAGCCTTTCTCCAACACAAAGTAAGGGAATAAGACCAAACCTTAAAGCTGTTTTGATCTTCCGGTTTATATTCTCGTTAGTTTCACTAAAGTATTCTCTTCTCTCAGAATGTCCTAAAATGACATAGCGGCACCCCACATCAACTAACATCCCCGGAGATATCTCTGCGGTATAAGCTCCTTTCTCTTCCCAGAACATATTTTGAGCACCAAGAGCTATATTCTCCACTCCTTTAAGAAGATTATTTATCGGCTTGAGATAAACAAAAGGTGGGAAAATAACCGTTTCTACATCTCTGTAATTTCCTACCCCCAGAATTAGTTCCTTAACAAGATTTTCCGCCTCCTTAGAGGTTTTATTCATTTTCCAGTTACCACCAATAATAGGTTTACGCATCTTTTCTCCTTTTCTACTTCTTATCTTTCAAAACAGCAACCCCTGGAAGCTGTTTTCCTTCAAGAAATTCAAGAGAAGCTCCTCCTCCCGTAGAAACATAACTTATCCTATCCAGTAAATTTTCCTTTTTCAGCGCAGCAATAGAGTCTCCTCCTCCTACTACTACAGTAGCATCTACTTGAGTCAGTTTTTTAGCAATTTCTCGAGTTCCCTTACTAAACTCATCTATTTCGAAATATCCCAGAGGACCATTCCAAAAAATAGTTTTTGCTTTATCAATCGCCTGACTGAAATATTTTATACTCTTCGGTCCGATATCAAGTGCCAGCCAGCCCTGGGGAATATTTTTCTGATTAACTATCTTGACTTGAACACTACTACACTCCGGAGCAACAACATGGTCTTGGGGAAGAAGAACCCGACAATTTTTACTCTCAGCTTCCCCCAAAACCTTTCTAGCTTCCTCTATTTTATTCTCTTCTACAAGCGAATTACCGGTAGATATTCCTTTAGCTCGCAAAAAAGTGTAAGCCATCCCTCCACCGATAAGAATCTCCTGACATTTATTGGAAAGATTTTTTAAAACACCTATCTTATCAGAAACTTTAGCTCCACCCAATATAGCTATAAAGGGAGAGACAGGATTAGCTAAAATATCACTTAAAACTTCCAGTTCTTTAACCATAAGAAGACCGGCCACTGCTGGAAGAAATCTGGCAACACCAACTGTAGAGGCGTGAGCACGATGAGCTGTTCCGAAAGCATCATTTACATAAATATCCCCTAATTTGGCAAGTTTTTTTGTAAATTTTAGATCGTTTGCGGTTTCCCCTTTGTAAAAACGGGTATTTTCTAAAAGAACTATCTCACCAGCTTTGAGATTATTAACCACTTTTTCAACTTCACTACCCACGCAACTATCTAACTTCTCCACCTTCTTATCTAAGATATCGGAAAGACGTTGAGCTACTTTATCCATTTTCAATTGAGGAATCATTTCCCCCTTAGGCCTTCCCAGGTGCGACATTAAAACAAGAGAGGCCCCTTTTTCCAAAATATATTTTATAGTGGGAATTGATGCTTTTATCCTGGTGTCATCAGTTATCTGGCCAGTTTCTTTGTTTGTAGAAACATTAAAGTCCACACGCATCAAGACTTTTTTCTGGGCAAGATTTACGTCTTTAATCGATAACTTACCCATTTATTACTGCTCCTTCCTGCCTATCATGTACTCCGCAAAATCCACAATTCTAGAAGAGTAACCCCATTCGTTATCATACCAACCAAGTATTTTAACCATCCTATTTTCGATAACCTTAGTTGACCCCGCATCAAATATGCAGGAAGCTGGATTAGTCGTAAAATCAGCAGAAACAAGCGGTTCTTCACAATAAACTAAAATATCCTTAAGCTTACCTTCGGCCGCTTCTTTAAAAACAGCATTTACCTTATCATAAGTTACATCTTTCTCAACTTCGGCCACAAAATCAACTAAAGACACATCAGGAGTAGGAACTCTTATCGCCATACCAGTCAGCTTTCCCTTTAATTCTGGAATAACCTTTCCTACAGCTTCCGCCGCTCCAGTAGTAGTTGGTATCATGGACATAGCGGCTGCTCTTCCTCTTCGTAAATCCTTATGTGGAGCATCTAAAAGTGCTTGGTCGCTGGTATAGGAATGGATAGTAGTCATGATTCCCCTTTTTATCCCAAAATTATCCATAAGCACTTTAGCCATAGGGGCAAGACAGTTTGTAGTGCAACTGGCATTAGAAACAATATTATCTTTGGAAAAATTATAAGAGCCCTCATTTACCCCCATTACAAAAGTTGCAACATCTCCTTGTGCCGGAGCACTTATAATAACACTTTTTGCTCCTGCTTTTAAATGCAGGGCAGCTTGTTCTCTTTTCCTAAAAAATCCGGTAGACTCAATGACTACGTCTATTCCCATTTCCTTCCAGGGAAGTTTAGTGGGGTCTTTTTCCAGGAAAACATGGATCTCTTTCCCGTCAATTACCAGATAATCTCCCTGCACTTTAACTTCTCCCTTGTAAGGTCCGTGAACGGAATCCCACTTAAAAAGATGAGCTAGCGTTTTGGGGTCTACAAGGTCATTCACAGCTACAAACTCAATACTTGAGTCACTCTCAAGAGCTGCTCTTAAAGTTAATCTACCTATTCTTCCAAAACCATTTATTGCTACTCTAGCCATTATCAATCTCCTTTTTTTCTGTAGATTGCCTATCTCTATTCTTATTATTTTCTCTTAAAACTAAAATAATTAAAAACTCTCTTAATTGGGAAAAGAAAAGTGATCCCAGCCTTCAGGCTTCAACTTCTTTTTTTGACCCTTTGCATTCACAAGCAAAAGTCCAGGTTCACTTACAATCTTCCCAATTTTGCTAACCGGAAAACTAACGTTTTTTTTCACATCAACATCACTCGAAGCTGTAAATAAAAGCTCATAATCTTCCCCTCCCTGAAGAGCAATCTCAACAGGAGATTTTTTCAGCCTGAGAGAGAATTCCCTAGTTTCAGGAGCTATGGGAAGACTTTTTTCCCATATTTGTGCCCCAACTTTGCTCTCCTCTAAAATATGATAAAGATCAGATGAAAGACCATCGCTCGTATCAATCATTGCTGTAGCAAAACCTTTGGCAACTATTTCTCTTGCTTCCTTTACCCTGGGGAAAGGCGTCAGCCATTTTTTCTCTAAAAACTTTCTTATTGAAGGTTCTAAGACGTTATCTTTTTGATTAAAACAAAGTAGCCCACAGGCTGCCGCACCTATATCGCCTGTTAAATATAAACTATCACCTAGCTTTGCCCCTGACCTTAAAATAGCTCTACCAAACTCTACTTCCCCTAAAATAGAGATTGAAATAAAAAAAGTTGGAGAACGAACTATATCTCCCCCACTTATCTCCACACCAAACTTAGAGGATAAATTTAGAATTCCTTCATAAATCTGTTTTATAGTAGAAAACAAAGTTGAGATAGGAATACCCAAGGTTACCAAAGCAAAAAGAGGGCAACCTCCCATAGCCGCAATATCAGAAATATTAACAGCTAATGCTTTCCAACCTATCTGGGAAGGACTATTAAATTTCCACTTAAAGTGAACATTTTCTACCAGTGTATCGGTAGTAAAAAGATAAGAATAGCCTTCTTTACCTTTCAGAACTGCTGTATCGTCTCCGATTCCTACCTGAGCATTTTTCTGGAAAGGAGCATTCAAACATCTTATTTGTCGAATAAGCTCTACTTCGCTTATTTCCATATCTAATCTCTCTAGTTATGTTAAAAAAATCAATGGCTGGGGCGGAAGGATTCGAACCTTCGAATGGCGGATCCAAAGTCCGCTGCGTTACCGCTTCGCCACGCCCCAAACAGACACTTACTCCAAAATAAGGTCGGTAACAGTACTTACAATCCCTTTAAGAGCTCTCAGTCTATCTACTACAGCAAGTAAAATATCTTCATAATTGTCCGCTTCTACAAGCGCTAAGATATCTTGGTCACCTGTAGTAAGCTCTGCTGATTTTACTTCAGCGAAACGTAGCAAAACATCTCTCACCCCTCTCTCTTTTCCCATTTCTACCTTAATTTTTAAATATGCTTTTGCCACTGGATTTCTCCTCTTTTTTACATTGTATCTTAAGATATAAATTTATCTTAAGTAAATGCTATTTTTGGTTAATTGTATGGCAAAAAAGGGGCTCAAACTCCCTTTCAAATTTAGCCAATAAAGGATTAAACTTTCTCTTTTCTTTTTTCTCGCCTCGATCAATTATAAGAATACCTTCCAGGTGATCTACCTCGTGTTGTAGAACGTGGGCAAATAAATCTTTTCCAGGAATCTGAATCTTATTTCCTTTTTCATCCCACCCTTCTACTAAAACTCTCTGTGCTCTTTCCACAGTAAGAAGTACTCCGGGGACGGAAAGACAACCTTCCTCTATTTTACTCTCCCCTTCTGCAAAAATAATCTGCGGATTAATCAGTTTTATAAGTCCCTCTCCAACATCTATAACAATAAATTGTTCATTTATCCCTACCTGAGGACCAGCAAGACCCAATCCATTTGCAGAGTACATAGTCTCAGCCATTCGAGAAAGAATCTTTTTCTCCCTTGAACCCACCCCTTCTACTCTAAAACTCTTTTGACGAAGAAATGGATCCGGATACTTTTTTAAGCTATATAGGGACATATTAGGTCTCCACCTTTTCAAATATCCTGTTACTGCTTTTAATACTAATAACTTTTTTCCTAAACCCTTCAGCTTCTTCCCCAGAAACAAAAGAATAAGCAATAATTATAATCCTATCACCTACCTGAGCTAACCTTGCTGCTGCCCCATTAACACAAATTTCTCCTGAAGCTAACTCACCTGATATGGTATAGGTGCTAAATCTTGCTCCATTATTTAAGTTAAAGATTTCTACTCTTTCTCCCGGTAAAATACCAACTTCCTGGAGAAGTTCTTTATCGATGGTGATACTTCCCGCGTAATCCAATTTGGTTTTTGTAACTATCGCATTGTGAATTTTTGCGCTACACATTATTCGAAACATTTTCTCACCTTGACAAATTATATCAAATCAACCTCTACTGTCAATAAAAAAAAACCTTAGGAATGTTTTACTTTCCTCTTTCTATTTTGTATTATAAAAAAGGAAAATAAAAATTAGGGAGTATAAAATGGTAAAATTAAGAGTAAAAGACGTAATTCCAATTATGGAAAAAATTGCTCCTTCCCACTTTGCCCTGCCCGAAGATAAAATTGGACTTCAAATGGGAGAAGAAAATATCTTATTAGATGCTGTCCTGTTATGCTTAGATGTAACAAAAGATACTATTGAGGAAGCCAAACAAAAAGGAGCTAATTTAATTATCGCCCATCATCCCTTGATTTACAGACCTCTCCAACAATTAAATTTTTTGAAACCACCTGGCGCTTTAATTAAAAAAGCTATCAATGCTAATATGTCCATTTATATTGCCCACACCAACCTGGATGTAGCCATCGGAGGAGTGAATGATGCTTTATTAAAAACTTTGGAAGTTAATTTAAAAATTAAAAAGACGGAAATTCTTGTTCCTATCAAAGATAAACCTGGATTCGGTTTAGGAAGAATCGGCTCTTTAGAAAATGGAAAAAAGCTAAGAGAAATCATTTTAGTAGTTAAAAAAAAGTTAGATGCTCCATACCTTAAAGTAGCTGGGAAAGAAAACCACAAAATTAATAAAATAGCCTTCTGTGGAGGAAGTTGCAAAGATCTAGTGTATCCTGCCTGCCAAAAAGGAGCCGAGCTTTTCATAACTGGCGAGCTTGGTTATCACTCCTTATTGGAGGCAAAATCCTTAGGTCTTTCCATAATAGAGGCAGGACATTATGAAACAGAAGTAGTAGTCTTACCCTTTTTGAAAGAAAAAATGGAAGAGGAATTTCAAAAAAAAGGTTGGAAGAAAAAAATCTTTCAATCTAAAATAAATACTAACCCTTATTTAGTCAAAAATCTTTCTTGAACTAATTTTTAACTTCAGAAAAAATTTGACTTTAGCGTATCTTCTTGCTTTTACCTCAACACCCCTACCAGTTTGATAACCCTCTCTTGCCTGGTAGCTGAGATTGCCTTAATATTCATTATATAAACTCCGTTATTCACCTGCTGACCAAACATGTTCTCGCCCCACCAGGACCACTCCTCTTCGCTACCTTGAACAACCTGTTGATTCCAGTCATACACTACATCACCCTGAAGATTGTAAATACGAATGCTAACCTCGGCAGTTTCTGTAAGATAATAAGTTAATTCAACCGGCGATAACTCTGAACCTCTCATTAAAATTCTTGAAGAACGGAAAATGATAGCCAGAAGGCGATCCGGATTATGGGTAAGCTCCAGCGGAGCAGTAAAATCACCCACATTGCCTGCTCTATCTATCGCTCTCAAGGTAACAGAATTTTCTCCGGGATCTAACTGGGCCCCGATAGAAAAACTTCTGTCTTCCTCAGTCTGGACGGTAGCTTTAGATACTCCGTTAACAAAAATCTCTATCCATTGAGGCTCCGAAGATTCGGGCAAGGTAATACCATTGAGCATGAGCGTTCCTGTGGTTGCATCATAGGAATCCATATTAAATTGCGGTAGGTCAGGAGGGCGCGTATCATAGACAAAGAAAAAGGAAAGCTGTTGAGTATTTCCAGCAGAATCTGTTATGTCACCTCTTACCCAATAAAAAGCATCTTTTGTATGTCCATCTTTTTCCGGGTCAAAGACAGAATCAGGATAAAAATAAAGCTCTATCTGCTCTTGTCCATAATCAACCTGCAAATCCATTAAGCCAGCTACAAGCTCGGCCTCAATCTCACCGGTCCGCACACTTATCACTTTCCATAAGGAAATGGTAGTCTCAAAAGAATCTATATACACCCCTTTATTAAGAGCTACCTTGAGATAAACCGTGTCCATCCCTTGGTTAGTAAAACAAGCAGGAGAAGTAGCTTCAGTAGAATCAGTTATATCGCAAACAGTTGTACCCTGAGAGTCTAAAGAAGTTTTAACTACATCACTCACTGGGTCAATCTGGATAAAAAACCCGCTAGTTTGAATCTTATTGTTGCCGGCATAATCAAACATTCTCACCTCAATAAAGTAAAAACCACTGGTGGCAACAAGATATTCTCCCGGTTCTGCTTCCAATCTTAACGTATTACCATCTATGGGTAAACCTCCACTGACAACAACGCTCAGGTCTTCATCTTTCACAGTGATAAGACAATTTTCTATGTCAACTCCTGCAGCCTGTGTGCTCTGAGTTGTATCATCAGAAATAACAGCAGTAATAGTAGTCAAAGGAGCAGTAAGAATTGAAGAGTCAATAGGAGTAATAGACACTAAATTAGGAGCAAAAGTATCATAAATGAAACCATAATTTGTATAGTCCTTATTGTTACCAGTTTCATCCTGGACACTTACTCTTACAATATATCTTCCCTGGCCTGACAAAGGAAGATTAATTAAAGACCAACTAAGCTCAATATAATTATCACCCTTTATTATAGTTTCTCCCTGTATAACGCTGCTATCAGGAGCAATAAGAACAACATCAGAGCTTATAATATTAATTCCCGAGCCTTCTTCATCGCTGAATATAACTTTAAGTATGGTTATTTGCTCTTTTATGGCAGTACCATCGTCCACAAGTATAGGAAAACCCGGTTGGGTTATAGGCGTTATCCATACTTGCTGTATAATAGGTGGTGCATTATCAAGATTACAAATGGCCGAATTACTTTCATCAGATATTGTAGAATTACCGACAGCATCAACCGCTGTTATTTTCACCGTATAACTTCCGTCTACTTTGGTATTTGCTGCACTTATCGAGTAGGTGAGCAAATAGTAAACAGCCTCAAGCGGTTCATTAATTGCTCCGTTCTGATTATTATCCAGCCAGTCAGTAAGGTTCAAACTCCCTCCCCCTGCTAAACTTCCATCTCCAGGAATAGCTGGTTGTTCTGTATCTTTAAGATAACAATTGTCCAGAGGGAGAAAATTGGCCGTAACTGATGTTGAAGTTGCGTAACCTGCCTCATCAAGGTGAACCTGAATGACAACAATATCACCATTCTTAAAATAGTTTGTATTCCAATTTACTTCTCCTTCATCTATTTGATGGTTGAGATTGTTATCAACAAACTTGCCCACTTTGGAAGACTCTAAGAACTGAGGAGCAGTATTATCCAGAGTAAGTTGGACAGAAAATCCTGTATCACTGTCCGAGGTTTCATTGCCGGCAATATCAGTTGCAACTACTGGAACAAAATAGGTGCCATCACTTCTTGTATTTCCCTCCCCAATAGTGTAGGTAATCTCATAACTACCATCACCGTTATCCTGGACCTCTTCGGCACCAGAAACATAAGTGGTATCTATAGGATCAAAATTAACTGTTACAGTGTAACCAGAGGTATCCAGATAGCAGATTAAAGTAATGGTATCGGTGTTTTTATATACACTTTTATCAGCAACAGTTGGAAAGGTAAAAACAGGAGCGATGTTATCAAGGTGAACTGTAACTGAGGAGGAAGCCTGGTTCCCGGGCA
>CAZGDY010000028.1:0-16183 GCA_964524965.1 uncultured Clostridia bacterium | reverse complement strand
TATTTTACCTACGTATAAGGCATCAATTGAATTTCCTTTTACTATTTTTTCTCTTATATTGAAATATTCAAGATTTGGTAAAATCCAGCAGGTGAGATGAAGAAACCCTTTGCTAATTTTGTTAGGCATTATTTTTATTAAAAGATTAAGCTGAGGATTCAGGTGTCCTAAAGTATATATAAAAAAAGACAAAAACGTACTGGTTAAAACAGATGAACAAAAAGATGAAAAAATAATCCCTATAGAAATTATAACAATGATTTCTAATTCTATGAAAAGGAGTGCTAAAAAAAGTTCAGGCTCAATAAATCCTTGCTTCAGATAGATTAAAAAAAATAAAGTTCCTACACTTATCAGAATAGCAACTGTTGTAGTCCAAACTACCCCTAAAAAACTACCCAATATAAAACTTGTCCTATCAACTGGTTTAGAAAGTAAAATATAGACAGTTTTTTTCTCAGTCTCTCCAATCAAAATTTCTCCCGATAAAAAGATAGCTATGAGAGCACAAAAAATAGAGCAACCAGCTAGTCCCACATCTTTGGTAATTTTTAACTGGGCTGTAAATGTCAGAAGTTCAAATAAGATAGATAGAAAAACAATTGTTATGGCAAATACCAAAAAAACAATGAAAATTTTGCTTCTTAAAGTTTTACGGAAAGATTTTTGGGCAAGAATAAAAATAGCTTTCATTCTAAATGTTCATTAGTCTTATGAGTTATTCCACTCCATCCCAGCTTAGTTTGGAGTACTTTAAAGAAGGATTTTTCCCTGAGCCTTATCAACTTAGTTTGGTAGGAACTTTTTTTTACTTCAACTATATCTTGTTCTTTTATAGGATGGGTTTCTTGACCATCTATAGTTAGGAAAATATCCTCAGATGGAGCCTCAGGTATTATTTTTATTGTTTCTTTTTGAGAGACAATAAGACATCTTATGGATAGAGTGTGGGCACATATAGGAGAAAGAATTATTAATCCAAGAGAGGGATGGACAATTGGGCCGCCAGCAGATAGGGAGTAAGCAGTAGAGCCTGTAGGAGTAGAAATTATGAGGCCATCGGCTGAATAAGTGGTTACAAATTCTCCAGAAACAAAAGTATTTAAGGAAATTATTCGGGGAAGGGAACTTTTGCTTATAACTACATCATTAAGAGCTATAAAGCTTTGACTTTTAAAATCTTTACCAATTATTCGAGTTTGTAGCATTAGTCGATGCTCTATGCTATAGTTATTGGATAGAACTTTTTCTAATCCTTCCTCAAATTTATCTAGGGGGACCTCGGTTAAAAAACCCAATCCACCCAGGTTAATTCCCAGTATAGGGATTCCTGCTGAGGAAAACTCGCGAGCAGACCTGCATAAAGTTCCATCGCCTCCCAGGGAGATGATAAGCTCGGCTACCTTTTTTATTTTATCAGTTGGAGTGAACATTTTTGCAAAATAACCATCTGCATTAATCCATTCAGGCACAAAAACTTTTATTTCTTTTTTTCCCAGCCATTCAACCACAGACTCTACTTTTTCAAGCATATTTTTCTTGTCAGGGTTAAAAGTTATTCCTATTTTTTTAATCATTTGCTATCCCAACCATATTAAGCTCATTATTAAGCCGATAATTGAACCTACTGCAGCTTCTAAAGGTCTGTGCCCAATAGTTTCTTTTAAGTATTTTTTTTTCTGAAGCTTATCTTCTTTATTGTAAGCTGCTTTCTTTATGAGTTGGTTTAATATTTCAGCTTGTTCTCCTACAGCTCTACGTACTCCTATAGCTTCATAAATTATTGCCATAGAGAAAATTAAAGTTACAATGAAAATAGTAGAAGAAGCACCTTCTTTTACTCCCACTCCTATGAGAAGGGTTGTTACCATTGCTGCGTGGGAGGAAGGCATTCCTCCAGGTTCAACAAAGCGAAGCAGATTTAACTTCTTTTTTTTCAGGAAACTAAAAATTATTTTAAGCCCTTGAGCCAAAAACCATGCTGAGGCTACAGACCATAATAACCTACTGCCTAGAAATAAAGTAATGATATTATCTGCCATAATTTTAGTTATTTTCCTTGAATAAAAATCCATTCCCTGCTTTTACTTCCGGTTTACTCTCTTTTTTTTTCTCTTTAACAGTTTGCCAGGGTCCCAGCTTAAGTTTATTATCTTCCTTCACTAAAGTTCTTATTTTTTTTTCTGCCTCTCCCAGTTTTTTTTCACAGAAATTTATCAACTTCATACCTTCTTCAAATTTTTTTAAGGATTCCTCAAGAGAAAGGTCTCCTTCCTCAAGGTTCTGTGTTATTTCTTCTAATCCTTGTCCAGCTTCTTCAAAATCCATCTTTAATTCTCCTCTGATTCATAAATTTGACTACAAAGATGTCCTTTGTATAAATTAATTTTTACCTTATCTCCTTTTTTAACCTGGGTGTATTCCTTAATTATTTCTAGTTTGGGTATGTTTAGACAAATACTGTAGCCTCTTTTGAGTACAGAATGAGGAGATAAGCTGTGAAGTCTCTTTTTAAAATTAAGGAGATGATTTATTTCTCTTTCCATTTCTCGGGAGATAGACTGAGTTAACTTCTCTTTTACCCTTTTTATTTTTTCTTCATCCAACCTTAACTGGTGTTTAGGTGAGGTTTGGATAAAATCTTGATTTAATTGTAGAAGGTTATTTCTTTTATATTGAAGATCTGCCTTAACATAATCACGAATTCTTCTGCGATACTCATCTATTCTTTGTTTTAATTCCAAAACCAGTTTTCGAGGATGTCTTACTTCTAATAGTCTTTGTAATCTCGTAATCTCCTTTTCCAAAAAATCCTTCTTTCTTGATATGAGATTTTTGAGTTTGTTGTTCCCCTCTTGCAGTTTTAGCAAAAGCTCATCTTTTTTAGGTACTACTCTTTGAGCGGCGGCAGAGGGGGTAGGAGCCTTTTCATCGGCTACTAAATCAGCTATAGTTTGATCGATCTCGTGTCCTACGGCAGAAATTACAGGTATATCAGAGGCGTAAATAGCATCAGCTACCATTTTATCATTAAAGGCGAATAAGTCCTCTATTGAGCCTCCCCCTCTTCCCACAATTATTACATCTATTTTTCCGTACTGATTTAAGTTTTGAATTGCTTGAGCTATTTCTTTAGCAGCTTCTTCTCCCTGGACTCGACAGGGCGAGAGAATTATTTCTAAATTAGGAAATCTATCATTAAGTACTTTGAGAATATCTTTTATAGCAGCTCCTTTAGGGGAAGTCACTATCCCAATTTTTTGAGGTAAAAAAGGTAGAGGAATTTTATGGGCAGGGTCAAAATATCCTTTTTCCATTAGTTCTTTTTTTAGCTTTTCATAAGCAAGATAAAGCACTCCTCTGCCCAAAGGGAGTAATTCTTCAACATATAGTTGGTAACGACCTTGAGGAGGGTAAATTCCCATATTACCTTTTGCCACTACCTCTAAACCATTTTTAAGCTCGAAATTTAAATTTTGCATTTTATCTTCAAACATTACACAGGAAAGAATTGCTCCACTATCCTTGAGTGAAAAGTAAAGATGTCGACCAGGAATTCGATAATTGGAAATCTCTCCTTTGATTAAAATATTCTGAAGTGTTAGATCTCCTTCCAAAACTCCTTTTATGTAGGTAGTAATCTCTGTTACAGTGTGAACATGTATTTTTTTATTCATAGTTTTTACCGTAATTAAAGTAGCAGAGCCTTTTTGACTGTCAAGAGGTGAGTTTCGTCCAGGGGGCAATAACTTATTTTGTCAATAGAGATTTTTTATAGATAGTAAGAATTTTCTCAAAATCAAGTTCTTTCGGGCTGACAGCAATTTTCTCTTTGTTTTTAGCTATTCTTTGGGCAAATTGTGATAAAGATTTCTCGTTAGTTTCAATTTCCAATTTTGCGGGAAGACCTGATTGATGTAAGAATTCTTTAAGAAGAAAGGCACTTTCTTGGGCATTTTTTAGTTGATTTTCTCGGGCATTTTTTACCAGGTGGGTGATTATTTTGGAAAACTTTTCAGGATTTCCTGAAAAGCTATACTCCCAGAACCAGGGAAGGAGAATGCCATTAGCTCTTCCATGGGAAATGCCTAAATCTGATGTTAGAGGATACCCCATAGCATGTAGCAAAGTAGCTCCAGTCAAAGATATAGTTAATCCCGCTAGTGTAGCGGCATACGAAAGATAACCGCGAGTCTCAATATCTTTAGGGTGATTGATAGCTTGAGGAAGGTATTTTCCTATTATTTTTATTGCCTTCAGGGCAATAGCTTCACTTAAGAAGAAAGATTTTTTAGAAAGGTAGCTTTCTATCGCATGAGAAAGAGCATCTATTCCTGTATCTGTGGTTAACCTTGAAGGAAGAGATAAAGTTAAAGTAGGGTCTATCAGAGCTTCCTTAGGGAAGAGATGCCAGTCAGCTATTATTTTTTTGGGATGATTTATATCTTGGTTGTCAGTAATTACTGTATAGGGAGTTACCTCGCTTCCTGCTCCCGAAGTAGTTGGGATAGCGATGAGAGGAGGTATATTATTTTCCACCTTATTCTTCCCGAAATAACAGGACACAGGAAGGGAGTTTTTAGCTAAGATTCCAATAGCTTTTGCAGCATCAAGAGGACTACCTCCTCCCAGAGCAATTATCATGTCGCATGCTCCTTTGTTAAAAAAAGATGCTCCTTTATTTATTGTGTCTACTGAAGGATTAGGTTCTACCTGTTCAAAAAATAAAGATTTAATTTTCTCTTGTTTAAGCTTATTTTCAATAATCTGCAAAAAGCCTAATTTTCTGGCCGAACTTTTTCCAGTTACTACGAGAGCCTTCTTCCCATAAAGTTTGGCTACTTTGCCTACTTGTTTGATTTTATTTTGGCCAAAGTGAATTCGCGTTGGTAAATAAAATCCAAATTCTAACAAATTTTTCCCCTTTTTTTATCTTAAGATTTCTCTAATTACGGTATATTTCCCTTCGCTTTTTAGAGGGTCAAATCTTTGGCCACCACTCTCATAAAACTTAGTAAAAAATTCTACAAACTGAAGACGAGCTGTATGGATAAAAGCAGATAAAGCGTTTATCAGTAAATTTCCCATGTGTCCTAATATTAAGATACAAACTATTGCTATAGGACCCAGAATAGGTATTCCTCCTGCCATTCCTGCTATTGTATTTACCACAGTGGCTATTACGCTGGTAGCAAGTCCAAGGGCTAAGAGACGAGAGTAAGACAAAATATCCGCAAAAAGTTGCATTATTCCATATACTTCATAAACGCCTTTAGCTAACCTTTTACCTATGCGTTTACTTTTTCTCCCAGAAAAGAGAAAAAGTACTATAATTCCACTAATAGCTAAAACAAGTCCAACTTTTGAATAAATAAGCATCTGTTTCCATAATATCATAAACTCAGAGGGAGATAAACTTAGAGGTAATTCTGTCGTGGTGTTAGCGGAGGTAGCTTGTTCGGAAAAAAAGCCCCTGCCATAAGGAGCTACCACCATTAATAATCCTATAATTAATATTATCCAGGAAAATTGATCGAGTAAAGCTGCTCCAATTTTTCCTTTTTTGATGTTATCAACCATTTTTAAGGCTATTCCAAGAAGAAGATGTACTATACCTACAGCCAGAGCAATTACCAGAAAAACCATAGGTTCTTGCATCGGATTAAGTAAGGCTAACTTTCTTAAAGGAGCAAGAAAAGCAGGAACTTGTTGCAAATGGATGCCAAATATCCCTCCAGTTACTGTTCCAACTACTATGGTTACAAGTCCGGATATAAAGAGCAGAGAAAAAAGTTTTTTCCCTGCTTCTCCTACTTGTACTTTTCTGGGAATTAAAAAGGATAAGAAGACCATGAGAACACCATAACCCCCATCAGTCAAACAAAGAGCGAAAAAGAGAGCAAAGAAAGGAGCCATAAAAGGAGTGGGGTCTATTTCCATGTATCGAGGGAGTCCGTATAATTCAGTGATAAGTTCAAAAGGTTTGAATATCTTATGATTAGAAAGGGCAACAGGAACTTGAGATTTTTCTTTGCCTTCCGGTTTTTTTATGATAATTTCTATTTCGGCAAAATTTTTTAGAGTATTTTTTAAGGCAGGGATATCCTCTTTTTTGATCCATCCTTCAAGATAGAAGGTGTACTTACTAATAGCGGAATTGGAGTAGACTTTTCTTTCTTTAAATAAATCATAAAAGTGATCATATACTGTCATCAGTTTAATTTTTTCCTGAGTGGTATTTTTTGCAGTGTTTAAAATTTTCTTTCTTTCGTTTTTAAGTTGAGTACCCTGGTCTTTAATTTGTTCTAATCTAATTGAGGTAGCAAGATCCTCTCTTAAGTTTATTTTTTCTCCTCTGACCTGGTGAATTATTTCTTCTACCCGGGAACGTTCTTCTTTGAGAAAAATTAATAAAACATAGACTTTTCTGGTTACCTCTCCCATTATCCATGCATAACAAGTTTGTTTTTTAGTTAACTCCAACAATGAAGTTTTTGTTTCTGAGGGTAATATTGTTAATTGAAAATCTAAGTATTTTGAAGTTTTTAATTTATTTAAAGGAAAAGAAATTTTTTTCCAAGGTAAAAGATTAATATATTCTTCTTTCAAGGAATTGGTTTCTTCTTTTATTCTTTCCATTTCTTTTTCTAAGCTGCGACACTTTTGACAAACATTGTCCCACTTAAAATTTTTTACCCATTCTGAATAATCTTGGGGGTTTACTACAACTTTGTTAGGGAAAAGACCTAAATCGAATTTTTTCTTTTCTTCGAATTTACCAAGGAAATTTATAGCTTGTTCCAATTTATTTAGAACATCCTGTAGCGAAGTTGTCTCGATTTTTGGAAATTGAAAAAACTCAGGAGTTTTTTCAATTTTTAAAAGGAGAGGTTGGAAAATACCCTTTTCTCTCAATTTTTTAATTACTTTTTCTCTAAGTTCCTTCTCGCCTGTTAGTAAGACTTTTCTCATTTCTGCAATGGCCATAACTAACCTCCCTTCTTATCAATCAATTTTTCTCCAAAATTGTTTAGCTTTTGCTAAAATATGCTCAATAGCCTTTGTTTTGCCCTTTTCTTCTATTTCTTTTTTCAACAGTTTTGTTTCCTGTTTAGCTTTTTCTCTAATTTTTTCAGTTTCCTTCTGAGAAATTAAGTAAGTTTTCTTTTTGTATTCTTCTGTTTTTTCTTTTACTTCTTTTTCTGCCTGATGTATTATTTCTCCAGTTTTTTGATTGGCATTTTCCACAATTTTTTCTTTTTCTTTTTTGGTTTTTTCTATCTTGTTTTTAGCTTCTTTCTCTTTTTCCTCTATTTTTTTTAGGGTATTTCCAGGCATTTTTCCTCTCCGTATTTTATTAACTTTATCCCTGCTTCCTTTAGTACTTGTTGGGCCAATGAATCAGGATAATCTCCCTGAAAGATAATTTTTTTTATCCCGGCGTTAATAATCATCTTACTGCATGTTATGCAGGGTTGATGGGTACAATATAATAAAGAATTCTTAATGCTGACTCCATGAAGAGCTCCCTGGATTATAGCATTTTGTTCAGCGTGCAATCCTCTACACATTTCTTGTCGTTGGCCTGAAGGAATACCCCATTTTTCTCTGAGGCATCCTAGCTTACGACAGTGGATAAGTCCCTGGGGAGCTCCGTTGTATCCCGTGCAAAGAACTCTTTTCTCTCTTACTAAAATTGCTCCTACTTTTCTTCGCAAACAAGTTGAGCGTTGTGCTACCAGCTTAGCTATTTGCATAAAGTACTCATCCCAAGAAGGTCGCTTAACCTGTAAATTATTTTCCACTGATTTTCTCCATTATTTTTTCAAGTTCTTTCTCTATCTCACAGGCTGTTTCCTGATAATGTTGCAGTGATGTTCCAACAGGACCAATGATCTCTTCTTCTTTTCCACAGGAAAATTTCTTGAGAAGCCAGATTTTATTTTTGGCTTGGGGATAAAGTTTCAAAAGCTGTTTTTGGTGCATTTTTTCCATTACAAAAATTACATCTGATTCGTTAATTAGCTCGGATGTTACGGGAGCGCTTAGATGAGAAGAAATTTTAGTTTCCCTTTTTTCCATTACTACTATAACCTCTTTTAAGGGAGAGGCGGGAAAGAGTACATTAAGGCCGGCTGATTTTATTTTGAATTTTTTGAGATTTTTGTCTTTCCATAAATTTTTGAAAATAGCTTCCGCCATAACACTGCGGCATAAATTGGCAGTGCATACAAATAAAATACTTAATGGTTTTTCCCAAATTTTTTTTAGTTCATCCCGGTGGATACTTCCTTCTCTAAGTATATGAGGAGATGTAGCAGTTACATCGATCACTGTTGATTCTTTGCCAATTGAAGTTTTTCCTGAATCGATAATTAAATCCACCCCTTCTTTGATGATTGATGATAGTTTTTGAACTTCGGTTACCGCTATTTCTCTGGATAAATTAGCACTTGTTGTAGCTAAAAGGATATCATTTTCTTGAGATATTATCAGGGGAACAGGGTGAAAAGGTATTCTTACTCCAATCTTGCCTTCCTTACTTATCAGGCACCAGGGCTTGTTAATGCAGGCTTCAAATATAAGGGTTAAAGGTCCTGGCCAGAAACGAGAAATGAGTTTCAAGGCAACAGGCGGGATTTTTTTTGTTAAATTAATGAGCATTTTGACATTCTTAGGGAAAAGAACTAAGGGTTTTTCTTTTGGTCTTTTTTTTAATTGGTAAACTCGTAGTGCTGCCTCTTCTTTGTGGGCATTCACTGCTAGCCCATAAACAGTATCAGTGGGAAAACACAAGACGCCCCCTCTTTTTAATACTTCTAGTGTTTTTGCTATTTCTTGAGTTTGCTTTTCTGGGGAGCTTATCCTGAGGATTTGTGATTTCATTTCCGTATCTGTCCTTCTCCCAGAATAATGAATTTGTGGGAAGTAAGTTCCTTCACTCCCATAGGTCCTCTTGCGTGCAACTTTTGAGTAGAGATTCCAATCTCTGCACCCATACCAAATTCTGCGCCATCAGTAAATCGGGTAGAAGCATTTACGTATACTGTTGCAGAGTCAATTTCTTGAAGGAATTTTTTAGCTTTTAAATAATTGTTAGTTACTATCGCATCAGAATGATGAGAGCCATAAAAATTTATGTGTTCAATAGCTTCTTTTAGTCCTTGAACTATCTTTACCGAAAGTATAAGGTCTAGATATTCGCAGAACCAGTCATCTTCTGTAGCTGGTTTTACTTTCAGAACAATTTCTCTTACCTTTTTATCACCTCTTATTTCCACTCCCTTTTCTTGGAATCTTTGAATCATCCTGGGAAGAAAAGATTCTGCTATTATTTTGTCGACCAGTAAAGTTTCCATGGCATTACATACACCAGGACGTTGAACTTTGGCGTTAAAACAGATATTTTCTGCCATATCAAGGTTTGCCTCTGAGTCAACAAAGGTGTGGCAGATACCTTTATAGTGTTTGATAACCGGTATAGTAGAGTTTTCGGTAACTGTCCGAATTAAACTCTCACCCCCTCGGGGTATAATAACATCTATGTATTTATCTAATTTAAGCATCTGAGGTACCGCTTCTCTTGATGTATCTCTTATGAGCTGGATGCTATCGCTAGGAACTTTAGTGTTTTTTAAAGCTTCAGTTAATATATCTACTAGAACACAATTTGAATGAATAGCCTCTGAGCCACCTCTTAGTATAATTGTATTTCCTGCCTTGAGGCATAGCCCCGCTGTATCTACAGTAACATTTGGTCTTGATTCATAGATTATTCCGATAACTCCCAAAGGAACACTTACCTTTCCTATTAGAAGTCCATTAGGTCTTTTCCACATACTTTCGGTATTACCGACAGGATCCTCCAATAAAGCAATTTCTCTTAGACTGTTAGAAAGGTCTGCTATTCTTTTATCGGTAAGGATGAGTCTGTCAATTAAAGCAGAAGATAAGGCTTTGTCTCGTGCTTTTTCAACGTCCTTATCGTTTTTTTCTTTTATTCGATGAGTGTTTTCTTCTAATCTTTTGGCCATTTCTTTCAGAGCTTTGTTTTTTTCTTCCGAAGAAAGATTTCTCAAATATTCGCTGGCTTTTTTAGCTTTTTTAGCTATTTGTACAATTTCTTGTTTTATTTCCATAAACTACTCCTGCCATAAACACTTATGATGTTAAAAAAAATACTTACATCTTTTCCCTCTCTTCTTGTGGGAGAAGGTTGGGGCGAGGGATTAGTTTTCTATATTTTACTTTTTTCAGAGGTAAAAGTCAAACAACAGGACCTCTCTTTTGAAATTTTAAAAGGTTGCTTTTAACTATTTCTTGCAAATTTATCAGAGTTTAGTATACTAAAGAATAAATTACTAGTTTGACATATAATAAATTAAGAGGGAGGTTTCCCGATGGAAGACGAAGAAGAGGTAAGAGTTAACTCACCTTTGCCCCTTTCTAAAGGTTGGATTGGATTAGTGGTGTTGGGAATCATTGTTGTAATTGTTTTATTTTCTACTTTTTATCAGGTGGGGCCTGATGAGGTAGGTGTCATTAAAAGATTTGGAAGGTATATGAGAGTTACAGATCCAGGTTTGCATGTCAGGATTCCTTTTGCTGAATCGGTTACCAAGGTTAAAGTTAAGCGTATTTTTAAGGAAGAATTTGGTTTTAGAACTCTCCAGCCCGGGATAAAAACCATATATGCTCCTGAAAGATGGCAGGATGAGTCTCTTATGTTAACCGGTGATTTGAATGTAGCTGTAGTGGAGTGGATTGTGCAGTACATAGTTGTAGATCCTTATAAGTACCTTTTTAAGATTAGGGATGTGCAAGGAACAATAAGGGATATGTCGGAAGTAGTTATGCGTATGGTAGTAGGCGATAGAAGTGTGGATGAAATTTTAACCGTAGGCAGAACAGAAGCAGCTCTCCAGGCTCAGGATAAACTTCAGGAAATTTTAGATTTTTATGATGCTGGGATTAAAATTGTTACGCTTAAACTAAAGGATGTTAATCCTCCCGATTCAGTTAAACCATCTTTTAACGAGGTTAATGAGTCTCGCCAGGATAGAGAAAGGTTCATCAATGAGGCCTGGCAGGCTTACAATAAGATAATTCCTAAAGCCAGAGGAGAAGCAGAAAAGGTAATAGCAGAGGCTGAAGGTTATGCTGTAAAACGGGTCAATAGAGCTCAGGGAGATGCGGAAAGGTTTCTCTCCTTATGGGCGGAGTATAAAAAAGCTGAAAGTGTTACAAGAAAAAGATTATATCTGGAAACGCTTACCAAAGTTCTTCCTCGAGTGGAGAAGGTGTATGTGGTAGATTCCGAGCAAAAGAGTATTTTACCCTTACTTTCCTTAGGGGAAGGAGGTCTAAAATGAAAATAGAAAGATGGATACCTATAGGAGTAGCAATTATTATTGGGTTGATCATATTAACTAGCGCTTTATACATTGTTGATGAGGCTCAACAGGTAGTCATAACAGAATTTGGTCAGCCGGTAGGTCAGCCGATTACTCGAGCAGGTTTATATCTTAAAAAACCTTTTATTCAAAAAGTTAACTATTTTGATAAACGCTTGCTTACCTGGGATGGAAGCCCTACTCAGGTTCCCACTGGTGATAAAAAGTACATATGGGTGGATACTACTGCTCGCTGGAAAATTGTGGACCCTCTTAAGTTTTTACAATCGGTGGGAAATGAAAGATCAGCTCATGCCAGATTAGATGATATTATTGATTCTGCTACCAGAGATAGGGTTACTTCTACTTATCTTTATCAGGTGGTCAGAAATTCAAATCGGGAATTTGTTATTGCAACAACTGAGGTTTTTGTACAACAAGAAGAAGAGGTGCAAGAAGAAGAGATAGGGGAAGTTACTAAAGGACGAGAGTATGTATCACGAGAGGTTTTGGAAGAATCGATTAAGGTTGTTCCTCAGTACGGAATTGAGCTGGTTGATGTCCGCATAAAAAGACTTAATTATGTAGAGGATGTACGGCAAAAGGTTTACACCAGAATGATTTCCGAGCGCAAAAGAGTGGCCGAACAGTATCGCTCGGAAGGTCAAGGGAAAAAAGCAGAAATAGATGGACAGCGGGAAAAAGAACTCCAAAAGATTACTTCTGAGGCTTATAAAACGGCAGAGATCCTTAAAGGTCGAGGTGATGCTGGGGCTATAAAGATTTATGGAGAAGCTTATTCTGAGGATGCAGAGTTTTACTCTTTTTTAAAAACTTTGGAAACGTATGAAAATGCTTTGTCAAAACAAAGTGTACTTATTTTAACCACTGAAAGTGATTTGTTTGAATATTTAAAATCTACATCCAAATAAATCAGGAAGATAAAAATGGTTGTAGAAATAAGCTGGTTAGGTCATGCTGGTTTTAAAATTAAGAGAGGGGAAGGCTTTACAATCTACATAGATCCTTGGAATATAGACGAGAAAGATAAGGCAGATCTAATAATGATCACGCATCCCCATTACGATCATTTATCTCTCGATGATATAAAAAAAATCCAAACTAAAACAACTCATATTCTCATTACATCTGATGCGAAAGAGAAGCTAAAGGGCAACGTTAAAGGAGTAAAGCCTGGTGATAATATTTATTTGAGGGATGTAAGTGTAAGCGTAAAGGTACATCCCGCCTACAGCATTGATAAATCTTACCATCCTAAAGTAAATGAGTGGGTAGGGTATGTTTTAGAGATTGATGATATTTCTATCTATCATTCAGGAGACACTGATTTTATACCGGAAATGGAGAAAATAAAACCTTACTTAGCTCTTCTTCCCATTGGTGGAACTTATACTATGGGAGTTGAAGATGCCTTAAAAGCTGTCCAATCTTTAAATCCCCGTTTGGTTATTCCGATGCATTATGGAGAGATTGTAGGGAGCGTTGATGATGCTAAAAGATTTGCCAAGCGATCTTCCAACAAGGTAAAAGTACTAACTAAGGGCGAGAAATTGAGGATAGGATAAGATTGGATAATTAAAATAAGAATAACTAAAACTTTATTATAATTTATAGTTAAATTGATGGAAACTATAATTTTGGAGGAAGTGTTATATTTTTAAGCTGGTGGCTGGGTATGCTTTTTAAGTATCCGGTAAATTTTTTTGAAAAAAAATTATTTAGGAAAACTAAACTATTACCAAAAATGAGTGAAAATTAATCTGAGGAGAAAAATGGAAAAAAGTGTCTATTCTTTCGCTAAGAATGAAGCTGAAGGTTCAGCTAAGATGAAAAATCTTTTGGGAGGAAAAGGGGCTAATTTAGCTGAGATGGCTAATCTCGGAATTGGAGTTCCGCCTGGTTTTACTATTTCAACAGAGGTTTGTACTCACTATGCTCAGAAAGGGGAATATCCTTCTGGTTTAGAAGAGGAAATTAAAAATTGTTTAAAAAAATTGGAAGAAGTTACCGGGAAAAAATTTGGTGACCCTAATAATCCTTTATTGGTTTCTGTTAGATCTGGGGCAAGAGTTTCTATGCCAGGAATGATGGATACTGTTCTTAATCTTGGTTTAAATGATGAAAGTGTGGAAGGACTCGCCCAAGCAAGCAGTAGTCCCCGATTTGTTTACGATTCCTACCGTCGTCTTATCCAGATGTTTGGTAATGTGGTTTTGGGAATACCAGCTCATAAATTTGAAGAAGTGATCGATAGAAAAAAAGAAGAAAAAGGGATTAAAGAAGATATTGAACTTACTAACGATACCCTTAAAGAGTTAAATAATGAGTTTAAAAAGATAATAAAGAGAGAAACTAAAGAAGATTTTCCTCAAGATCCTTTTAAGCAGTTAATGATGGCTCGAGATGCTGTTTTTAAAAGTTGGAATAATAAAAGAGCTATAGAATACAGAAGAATACAGAAGATTCCGGAACATTGGGGAACGGCTGTTAATGTGCAAAGTATGGTTTTTGGGAATATGGGTGAGGATTCTGGTACGGGTGTTGGTTTTACCAGAGACCCGGCTACTGGTACGAAGGAAATCTATGGAGAGTATCTGCTTAATGCTCAAGGAGAAGATGTGGTGGCTGGGATAAGAACTCCTAAACCTATTATTGAGCTGAAGGACGACATGCCCCAAGTTTATCAGGAACTTGAGGAAATTACACAACGCCTGGAAAAACATTACAGAGATGTTCAAGATTTCGAGTTTACAATAGAAAAAGGAATATTGTACCTTTTGCAAACTCGGACAGGTAAAAGAACTACTCAGGCTGCAGTTAAGATAGCTTGTGATTTGTTTAAAGAAGGATTAATTAGCAAAAAAGAAGCTATCCTTAGGGTGGACTCTACTCAAGTAGAACAGCTTTTGCATCGGGGTATAGACCCTGAAGCAAAAGTTGAAGTTTTGGCTAAGGGCCTTCCCGCATCTCCAGGAGCAGCAACAGGTTTTGTTGTTTTTACTGCTGATAGGGCGGTTGAGCTAACAGATGGAGGTCAAAAAGTTATTTTGGTGCGCAGAGAAACCTCTCCCGAGGATATTCATGGAATGGCAGTAGCCCAGGGTATCTTAACCTCTCGCGGAGGAATGACTTCTCATGCTGCTGTGGTAGCAAGAGGGATGGGAAAATCTTGTGTTGCTGGTTGCGAGGAGATAAAGGTAGATGAAGGTAAAGCTCAGTTTACTGTAAATGGAATGGTTTTCAAAGAAGGTGACTACATTACTATTGATGGAGCATCAGGACGAGTAATAAAGGGAGAAGTGCCGACCATAGAGCCGGAGTTTAGTGAAGAATTTAAGCAGATTCTTAAATGGGCCGATGAGATCAGAAGTATGGGGGTAAAGGCTAATGCTGATACTCCGGATGATGCAAAAGTAGCTCGGGAGATGGGAGCTGAAGGAATCGGACTTTGTCGTACAGAACATATGTTTTTTGGAGAAGAGAGACTTCCTTTTGTTCAGCAAATGATTCTTTCAGAATCAAAAGAAGAAAGAGAAAAAATGCTGCAAAAGCTGGGGCCTATACAAAAAGAGGATTTTAAAGGAATACTTAAACAAATGCAAGGATTGCCTGTAATTATAAGACTATTGGATCCTCCTTTGCATGAATTTTTACCTAATCACGAGGAACTTTTAGTGGAAATTACCCGGCTTAAAATTAAAGGTGGTAGTCAAAAAGAAATAGAGGGGAAAGAAAAACTTTTGCAACGTATTGCTGATTTAAGTGAAATGAATCCAATGTTAGGTCACCGAGGTTGCAGATTGGGGATAACTTTTCCTGAAATTTACCAGATGCAAGCGAAAGCTATTTTTGAAGCAGCTGCAGAACTTACCACAGAAGGCTTGGAAGTTTTTCCTGAAGTTATGATTCCTTTAGTTATCCACGAGAAGGAATTTTCTATATTGAAAGAGGATGTTGAGCGGATAGTAAAGAAAGTTATGAAGGAAAGAAAGGTTGACTTTAAATATAAAATAGGTACAATGATAGAGCTTCCTCGTGCAGCATTGTGTGCAGATAAAATAGCTGAAGTAGCTGACTTTTTTTCTTTTGGTACTAATGATCTTACGCAGAGCACCTTTGGTTTTAGTAGAGATGATGCTGAGGGAAAATTTCTTGATGTTTATCTTGAAAAAAAGATTCTTAAGGATAACCCTTTTCAAGTTCTTGATGGGGAGGGCGTAGGACAACTAGTAGTTATAGGTACTAAAAAAGGAAAAGCTAAAAATCCAGATTTAGAGGTTGGGATTTGTGGGGAACACGGAGGAGAACCTTCTTCTATCAGGTTTTGTTACCAGAGTGGTCTTGATTATGTAAGTTGTTCACCCTATCGGGTGCCAGTAGCTCGAATTGCAGCTGCGCAGGCTAAATTAGAACAAGATAATTAAAAAAATAAATGGCAACCTTTGAAAAAAGGAAAAAGTAGGGTTGTCATTTTTAATTTATTTTATATAAATATGCAGTAAGAGAAAGATTATTAATACCAGAGTTCTTAGGGAAAATAGCTTTTTAAAATTCTTGTTGGGGCTGTGGATTTGTACGGGGAGGTGCCAGAGTGGCCAAATGGGGCGGGCTGTAAACCCGTTGGCATCGCCTACGATGGTTCAAATCCATCCCTCCCCACTTTGAGCATTAAAGATGCCCACGTGGCTCAGGAGGAAGAGCACATCCTTGGTAAGGATGAGGTCACCGGTTCGACTCCGGTCGTGGGCTCCAAACAGAAAGATAAATAG
>CAZGDY010000027.1:0-16456 GCA_964524965.1 uncultured Clostridia bacterium | reverse complement strand
AAATAAAGATATCTCCTTTTTTAGAATTGTAATCCGTTCTGAAAAATCAACAAATTATCAAACCCTAAGAAATGCAAACTGTTTTTGATGCCTTTGCAAAATTGACACAGCAGGGACTCAACCTCTCAGTTCCTCGCTTTGAGCTGAGGTGTTCAACCACGTTCCATTGCTGCCTTCGACTCGGGGTTTTGACAGGGATTGAACGGATCGAGCCTTATCAACTCTCGACCCAAGTTTTGCTCCTTCGCTGTAAAACCTCGTTAAGTCCCGATGTTGGCTGTAATAGCGTACCAATGAAATAGGAATAACAGGAGAGTCAGTAAACCTCCTTGCAAACCCAGATTAACAAGTGTTTAGATTTATTTATCGATAGATTCCTTAGTTAATTATCCCTCCAGAATTTTGAAAATATGTTTATAGTATGCGAGGTTTTAGACATTACTTCATCATGATTTGGGCATTGCTCCCCTCTCCTCATACCTTAAGAACAATTATTTTTGAGGTAGCTACGGTGAGATTCTTAGTGTTCAAATGGTGTTTACAAAAGGTACGAATTGCTACAAATTAATGAGGAGAGAAAAATAGCTATAATCAGCTGTGGTTTTGTAAACGCTTACTTAGTCTTGTTTTTTGCGATCTTGCGAGTTTGGACTCATAATCCGGAAGTCGGAGGTTCGAGTCCTTCTGGGTCTACCACTACGCTCACTCTCATCAAGAGTTTTCGGAATCAACTTCTCTGCCTTAAGATTTCTTTTCTTGACTTTAGCTGAGAAATTAGTATAGCTAATGGTGGAAGGTCCGAAAAGCACGTCTTTGATAATTTCTTACTAGGAGTTTATTGGAGAAGGGATATAGCATTTATTCTCTGGTAACATTTATAGTCAGTTTGGTTCCTGGATTAGTGGCAGTAAGCATTCAAACGATTTTCGTGATTTGCTCTATTTTCACAAAAGGGATTCTCCTCTGGCTTAGCATCGCGTAAATGGCGTTGACGCTGATGTCAAGAAATTTAGACAATTTTTGGACATTTAAAAGACGCTAGAAATTATTCCTTTAACACTTCCCTGAACAAATAAATTTGTTCAGGGAAGTGTAGTTTATTTCACTTACTTTTTAAGCGACTTGATGTGATATATTTATAAATTGTAATACTGTGGAATTTTTTATATTAATATGTTATCTAAGGCGACAAAAAAATATGAGATTGAAATTTATTGTTTGCAAAGCTATACAACGAGAGGCCTATTACTGTGCCTCCCGGTCTGCTAATGTCGTTGATGTAGTTATTATGCCTCAGGGCCTTCACAACGAGCCTGATAAACTACGCAGTGATGTACGGGCTGAAGTGAATCGCATAAACGACATACAAGACCGACCTTATGATGCGATATTACTGGGATATGGTCTGTGCAGTAACGGCATTGTTGATATTGAAGCGTCCGAAATACCTATTGTTGTTGCGCGAGGGCATGATTGCATTACCCTGCTTCTCGGATCAAAAGAACGATATCAATCATATTTCGATAGTCATCCTGGCACATACTGGTACAGTTCCGGCTGGATTGAAAACTCACTCCAACCGGGCGAAGAACGCTACGAGCAAACTCTGCAGTCTTACAAAGAAAAGTATGGCGAAGATAATGCTGAGTATTTAATGCAAATGGAACAAAATTGGTTTAAAGAATATTCACGGGCAACCTTCATCGATTGGGGTCTTCTAATTCCTGAACAGTATCGCCAATATACAAAAGAATGTGCAGATTATTTGAAATGGAATTACGATGAACTGAAAGGTGATAAATCTCTGCTCCAGAAACTGGTAGATGGTCAATGGAATGATAATTTATTTCTTGTGGTAAAACCGAGACAAAAAATAGCAGCAGATGTAAATAATTCTGGCATAATGAAGGCAGTGGATGGATAGAACATTCAGGGCGTCATTAATTTTCAAAAAGTGATAACAGGCGAATTTGAGTATCTAAAGAACAGTTCTGCCTAAGATGAAGTATTCACATATATTTGCCCTGGAAACTCATCACTCTTGACGAACTGGCTCTTCTTGAATTACTATCCCAACTGGGTTGATAAGTGGATAAATCTTCCTACCGCGATAAATAATCCTAATATTTTTACTTTTAAAGTAGAGGATGATAATATAGAACAAAAATGTAAAAAAGAAGAATATGCAGCTATTTTAATAAACCGCTTTATTCCTTGTGAAATATTATTCCGGTAATGATGTTTCGGCTCATTTACCAATTCCTTTTGACTTCACCTGCAAAACATCATATAACACTTGAATTAATCAAAGGGAGGAAAAAGATGCGTGTTTTTATAATGTTTATTACTCTGTTATCGGTTCTTTTCACATCCTGCAGTATTGCTGGTGGAGAAGTAAAGGCAAGCCCTTCACCCACCTCTCAGGTGCCTCAAGAAAATGTTGTGGAGACGCGACATACCATTACCATGGAAGGACAGTCATTTTCTTACCTTGCCCGAACTGGGTTCATTCCAATTTTAGATAGCGAAGAAAAGGTGTTGGCTCAGATGTTTTACGTAGCCTATGAGAAAGAGGGGGATAGTGAAATGATAAACAAGCGGCCGATGACTTTCCTCTATAACGGAGGGCCAGGTGCTGCTTCCATGTTCCTTCATATGGGCGCCTTTGGTCCGAAAATCATTCCACGAAGTGGGGATGGAACTCAACCTCTTCCTCCTCCTTATCGGGCCACAGAGAATCCAAATACTTTGCTTGACATAACTGACATGGTTTTTGTTGACCCTATAGGAACAGGCTTCAGTCAAACAGCTGAGGGTGTTGATTCCAGCCAATTTTGGGGCGAAGCAGAGGATGTGAGGGCCGTTGGCAAGTTTATCCAAAAGTCCTGACGTACCGAAAAAGATGGACATCACCAGTGTTTATACTTGGTGAGAGCTACGGTGGCGTTCGGACAGCAGGGTTAGCCAGATATCTGCAGGATGCAGGCATTCACCCCCGAGGGCTCGTTCTCATTTCACCCGTCTTGGATATGGAAAATATCCAGTGGAGCTCAATGGGGGACAGGGCTCTAGTTTTGAGTGTCCCTGCCTATGCGGTAGCCGCGTGGTATCATAAGAAGAGTATTTTTGGGCCAGAAAAGAGCCTCAAAGAGATTCATGAAATAGCCTGGCAGTGGTCTCAGAGCAAGTATCTTGCAGCCTTGTGGAAAGGCAGCACATTGTCACCCGAGGAGAAAAAGGGAGTGGCTGCACGTATGTCTGAGTTGGTGGGCCTTCCCGCCGAACTCATTGAACAGAGTAATCTTCGGGTCTTCGCCGATGATTTCGCAACAGAGCTGCTGCGATCCGAGGGGAAATCCATTTCGATCTATGACGCTCGAATCACGGCGCTGGGGCCATATACAGGGGATGAGAATGACCAGACAATGTTCAACCTTTCAGGGCCTTTAAAAGCCTGTATCAATGATTACCTCCAGCATGAGTTACGGTTGAATATCGTCCGTCCCTACATGAGCGGAAATGCGGAAGTATATCTAAAATGGAACTGGGAATCAGGAAGACCATCTCCGGCAAGCCCTGATTCACTTAACCTGGGATATCCGGATGCAGAGCCACTGCTTGTTCAGGCCATGAAACGGTCAGAGTCTCTCAAAGTATTTGTTGCCAGTGGGCTCTTTGATCTTGAGTGCCCCTACGAGTCACTTCTTTACAGCATCAACCACCTTGAGCTTCCAGAAGAGCGTAGAAAGAACATCACCTTACACGGTTATCCTGGTGGTCACATGCTCTATTTCAATCCTGAGGCTCACAGCAAAATAAAGGCAGACCTTACCCTCTTTTATGAAGAAGTACTATCAGGGACTTCTTCTCTATAGCACATCGTTTTACAACCTGAGGGAACTACTTTGAGTTCACTCTTTTCAATAATAGGGATGTGGTGCGTTGTCATCTTAATCTTAAACTTTTTTGCTGCCTCTGGTCTGTCCCTTTACCGTATCCACCTTCAAAGTGAGAGTCACGGATAATAGCCTCGGGAGAGGTAGTCGGTAACTAAGAGTACTGTGCGGACCTATTTGATTGTATTTCTTCCCTTATTTTTCAATCAATATTCTTATTTTGGCAATGTCCTAAGTATTCCCATCTACGAGTAAGACACTAATCTCCAGTATTGTTCTTATTAAAACCACCTCGATCCACTTGGCGGACGGATTGTCGTCAAGCTGGAATTTGAATCTTTCCGAAAAAAATTTAAACATCGTCCTATCAGGCGAGCCAGGTAAAGCTCACAGCTATGGCATCACTTTAGTATCCGTATGTGCCCACAAAAGGTCTAAAATCAGACAGATTAATATAAACTGATGGAAAGAGAAAAATAGCGATGGCCAATAAGTAGGCAAAAAGGTAAGTTTTCCCAAAATAAGTTATTGGGGGAGGCTAAGTAATTATAGAAAAACAGAGACGGCAGGGATTATTTATCCATCTGCCGTCTCCAGGAAAAAAATGAAGAAATGTCAATTTTAAGCTTGTTTGCGGTCAAAAAAGATATTTTTACCGGTAGCAGAAAACGGAATGCCAACAACAATTTTTACTTTTTCGTCTAAAAGCTTATATTTCATAATAGCGTAGCCTATAGTGAACATCATACGATTATCAACTCGATGGTCAACTGCTATAGAGACAGCTGAGCTAAGAGCGATGCCGAGATCAAGAAGGTCGTGTGCACACCGTGCTTTTGCTGTTTTGCATTGAGCACAGGTTTCAAAACCACAAAAACCACAATTAAGACCACGAACACCCAATTTAGTCCCGATAAGCAAAACTGCTTGGGATTGACGGACATTTTGAGCATCCCGGGAAAAAGCGTTTGATAAATACCCTTCAGAAGCAATTTCTTCCATCTTTTTCACTAAGTTTTCCTTTTCTGTATCTGAAAGAGCGTAAATGACAAGATGATCTATCCCTCTAGCTTTAGGAGCGGTGCGGGCTGCCAAACCCGCTAAGGATACTACCTGCGAGATTCCCTTTTCCTCTATTTCTCCCATTATTAATACCTCCTTAATTAGTTTTAGTGCATGGAATATGTTCCATCCCTCTATATTTTTACTAAAATGTGGTACCTTTATATTGTATTAGTATACCTATTTTAAAATATGGAGCAAACGTTGTTTTTTAAATCAGAAAAATTGAAAACAGAAAAAAATACCGGAAGTACTTATGGGAAAACAACCTCAGTTAAAAATTGTGACAAAAAAAATTTTGGTTTAGGTCCGAAGGGGTCTGAAACAGTATAGAAAAAAGATGGATTACTAATTCTAAACAAACTAAAAATAGTTAAATAAAAATGATAAAAGGGCTGCTAAAAGGGGAGTTGCCAGCCAGCCAGCGAAGATGCTAAACAGCATCCTTTTGTTGATTGCTTTTGTTCCCTTAATAAGTCCTATTCCGGCTATAGCTCCCACGATTGCCTGTGAATTGGAGACAGGAACTTTAAGTTCTGTAAAAAGCTGAAGGGTAAGAGAAGCGGACAAAACAACGACAAAGGCAGAAAAAGCTCCTAAGGGGAATATCCTTTTTCCCACAGACACCATAACTCTCCTACTGTAAGTCAGTGCACCAAAGGCGATAGCAATTCCTCCTATTAAGGCTCCCCTCGCAGGATCAATAATGCCAGAGCCCACAAAGGCTCCTGTCACATTAGCTACATTATTTGCTCCTAAAGTGTATGCTCCATAGCAGCCCACAGCTACTATTCCTATTTTCATAACAAAGGTAAAAGTGATAAAAGAGTTTATTCTGTTCACTACCGGGGCAAGTAAAACAAAAAGCAGCGCTGATATACCCATGGCCCCAACAGGTGTAAAGACCCAACAAAGAACAATTTTTGCAAGCTTACCTTCCGGTATACCAGCCCATCCCCCTAAAAAGATGGCAATACCGACTAAAGCTCCCATTATGGACTGAGAAGTTGATACAGGCAGCTTAAGCAGGGTCATTAGGGTTACAGTTATTGCAGCAGCTAACACAGCTATAAAAGCTGTGGAAAGGGTTAAATTGGTAAACTCCCCTATCGTATGCATCACTTTAGGACCTTCAATCACTGCACCAAGTACAACAAATATTCCAGTAAGTATAGTGGCAAATCTGTAGCTTATGAGCTCACTTGCTATCCCTGTGCCAAAAACGTTGGCAGTGTCATTTGCCCCCAGTCCCCAGCCAAGGTATACTGCAGCAAGGAGGAAAAGCATATCATACTCTCCCCTTTATGGCCATAAGGCTTATTTTATCTGAGGCATTCTCAGCGGAATCAGATACATATCCTATAGTGAGAATAAGATCTCGAAGTTGGAGTTTATGGGCAAGAGAGAGCTTGGATTGAAAAATTTTTGTCATCAAATTATCCTGTAGCTTATCTACCTGTTTTTCAGCATCCTGCACTTTATGGGTTAAGGAAAGTGCATTGGAGCGCTGTTTGTGAAGCATTAAAAAAGCTTGTTTAAAAGCTGTAAAAGCATGATGACTTTTTTCTACAATTTCTTTAAGTTCATCGTTCCATGAGGAAGGAATATCGGGTTTTTCTATATGGAGAAAATTAACCCCTCTTTCTGCATCATCAGCAATGGTATCCACAAGCTCCAAAAGATCTAAAATATCCTCTCTAAAAGCAGGAAGATAAGCCCCCTTGTAGAGTATGAGCTGGGATTTTTTTCTCACTTCATCTGCCTGTGTTTCCAGGCGAATGATGGCAAGAGTTTTTTCTTCAAAGCTCTTCTTTTTTCCATTTAAATAAAAAAAAAGGGCTTCCTTCCAATAATCTACTGCTTTACTCACGAGATCCACGTGTTCATCTGCCAGTTCTTGTACTTTGTTTTCTTTCTGAAAAAATTTCTTAAAAGATAATTTGCCCATTGTTACCTCCGAGAAATATTATTTCTTTATCTTATACAAAAATTATGTTTCTACTAGGCGAGGGGTGGAAAAGTCTCTAAAGATACGGATAATTTGAAAGAAATTCAATTTTTCTCAGAAAAAATTTTACCACTAAGTTTACCGCTGCTGCAATAAATAGAGTTTGGAGACGGGATTTCCTTTTCCTGGCATGAGGGTAGAATCTATAACCTGATCAATTTCTTCGTTTAAAAGACCAGCTTCTCCTGCAAGCTCTAAGGTTTTTTTGAAGATCATTTTTTCTTTGTTGTTTGCAAAGGACCGGGTTTTAAAATACACAAAAAGTGTACGATCAAAATCTTCATAATTTACAAGGGCATCCAGTGCATACTTCTATGTTATGTTTAAACGCACCATCCTTAGAACTTGTCTGCCAGAAAGATTACAAGATAAGAACTTTGGTAATTCTTGCTGGGAGATGAGAAAGCCGGCCATTATCTAAACATTATATATCAGCAAAGTCATTATCAGAGATTATTTTATCGGAAAGATCATGCATCTTAGCGTAGAAGCTGTCCTTGTCAATAAGGTGAGAGCAGGCAAAGTCGGTATCGAAAAAGAAGGTTTGTTTATCTTCTTTACCTAACAATTTTTGTCTTCTTTCCGTGGTATTTTTTTAAGGTAAAAATCACCTCTACTGTACCATAAATAAGGATTTTGTAAAGTATTTACCTTAAATGGCTACAAGGATGCTGCATGCTTTTCTGCGAAAAAATACAGACGATGTGATTATTCCAGAAGAGTAAAGAAGATCTGAGCAGCCACGAGAAAACGCTCTAAAATAAATGAGTAGGGGTCAGGTCTCAACATTTGACATTCAGGTTCGTTTATTAATATTACTGAGTAGCAAAGTTTAATCTGAATGTCAAATGTTGAGACCTGACCCCAATGAACCCCAATGAAATGATTCAATGATTCGTATGAGTAATCTCAACAGAAAATAATAGAGGAAGGCAGAGCTTTTCATCTTTGTCTCTAAAAAGTAATAATAAAGAAGATATTTTTAGCTGGTTTTCTTGACAAAACAAAATAATAGTATATTATTGATTTTAGGTTTTTGATAGTTAGAGTAGACTCTCGCATGCCATCACTCAAAACTTGCCTGCTCATTTTCTAATAGTTAATCTCGAGAGAAACTTGCCCTTACCACAAAAATCTATTTTTAGCATGTGACTTCACCATGATACTGCGTTTAATAATGTTTTAATGGTGATTAAAAAAGGAATATCCACTACCAAGGTAGTGGAAAAAGGAGATGAAATGAGCAAGAAGCTCTACGTAGGAAATCTTTCCTACAAGGCAACTGAAGATGATCTTCGAGGTCTATTTAAGGAATTCGAGACGGTAAGCGAAGTTAATCTTGTTGTTGATAGGGGTACGGAAAGGTCTCGAGGTTTTGGTTTTGTAACACTGAGCTCTGACGATGATGCAGCTAAGGCTATTGAATCTCTCAATGGTACCAAGCTACACGATAGAGAAATTGTAGTGAACGAAGCTCGGCCAAGAGAAAACAGACCTAGACAAGGCGGGGGTGGAGGATTTAAGCAAGATAGAGGAGGATTTGGAGGAAGGAAAAAATCTCCTCGCTGGTAGTCATATATTTCGCACAGGATATAGAATACCGATAAAAATAGTGATAAGACGTAATAAAGATGGAATGGTAGTTGAGAAAAGCTAATTAGAGCATTATTGTATTTGCTAATTAAAACAACTACCATTCCTTAAAAAAAGATATTTTTATGTTTTCTGAGTTGATTAGTTTTTGATAGTATAACCTGATTTAATAGAATTTTGTTCCAGAGTTTTTCTTGAAATTGTAACCGTTAATGACCCCGCTGCACCTGGTGCTACCTGATATTTTTGGAAATAAATAATTAAATTGTAGTTGTTGAAATTAAAGTTCTTAAAATTCTCGAAAACAGGTGCCGTTCCTTGATTTACCATCCCTTTTAAATTATCATCTTCCTTCCAACCTATAGATTGAAGTTGGCTCATAATATTTTGAGCTGAAATTTCAGATATCTTTTTCAGTGCTTCTTGGGAAGAGCCAAGGAAATCATTGATATCTATTTCTTTTTTTGCGAGCATTCCATAGTTAAAAGCGTAAATTTCCTCATTACCATGAGCGCCACCAGTAAAGTAATAAATTTTTATGACAAAACTTAAATATTTGTTATTGAGTTGAGTTGGTTGCCAGGAAGCAATAAATTCAAAAGGTACTTCAGGATTTGAGGGTACTTTTTGGTTAGGGGAAAGAGTTTCTAATTTAGTTTTCCAATTATCGAGCGATTCTTTCTTAAAGCCATCCACTTTATTAGAAATCAAATTAGCAATTGTTTGGTTAAAACTCGTAGCAGCCGTCTCGAATTGAGGGTATTCAACTTCAATGTGGAAAAGCTTATCTGATTTTATAACAGAACATATATTCATTGGCAAAGAATTAATGATAAGCTGCTGGGCATCAATTTTAGCAGTATGCAGTCCTGTTATTAACATTAAAAAAACACCGGTAAATAAGATTAGAATATTTTTCTTTTTCATATTTTTATTACCTATTTAAGTAATACTTTTTTTTATTTTAGCAAAAAGTTGCTGGCTTAACAATTTTTAATGTAGGATTACTTTATCGGCATCAATTGAAATATGTTGGCCATTGCTGATTGCTTTAATCGGATCTTTATCGAAACAATCCAGTAGCGGTATGTTCATGGCTATTGCACATTCACATATTATTGGTTCTACTTTTTTGCATATTATAGCCTTTGGTGCGGTACCTCTTTGTTGGGCTTGATAGGCAATGAAGGGAGCTATTGTGCCTCCTTTCCCGGTTGGACACACCAAGATTTTTTGCCCAATATTTTGGCCGAAAAGCGCATGGTCTTTTATGGTTAGTGCCCCCGTGTGCGCATCAAAATCCCCGATAAAGGAAAACGGTACATCTAAAACAAACGCTTCGCCCTCAACTTTGCCCTTGTTAATTATCCTTCCCTTTAGTTGCTCATTAGAACTCATGGAAATCTCCTATAACCTAAAACATCACGGTCTTATTTAAGCATAAAATAAATGTTTGTCAGAATATGGAATATCCCTTACTAATCCACTTGGTCTGTTCTTGTAATAAAAATAAGCTTATTATCCGACATCGACATTCCATTTTCCTGTGATTGCCGTCTCAACACATTTATCTATTGTGCCTATGACAAGGTGTACTTGTTCTTTTGCTAAGCGCGAGATATAATGCGCAGCCTTGAAACTATTAGTGGCAATTGTTTGTACTCCCTCTGGTATCGGGAAGTCCGGAATTGCTGCCATACACGATCGTGTGATAACACCCCCTGCTCCCTCAATTATTTTCGTATAACCCATTATTTGAGCTAAATGATATATTTGGTGGGGCATACCGATCCAGAACTTTTGGTTATTACCAATTTTCTTTCCCTCAAGAAGAGAAGCAATGTGTTTTATTTCAGGAATTAAGCAGTGAGGGCATCCAAGGATGACCATATCTATTTTTTCTTGACCTCCGATTGCATACAATGCTTTTGTCTGAGCTATTTGTTTTGCTCCAACGGATATGATTTCAGAAGGTTTTTTGTACCCTAATGCTTGTTCTCTGGTCGGTGCCTCAGGGGTTAAACCTACAATATGACAAATACTTACTGAGCCTGATGTGGAAAGTGGTGCCATAAGATATTTCAGCTGATCCCAGCTCAGTTCCCGTGGTAAATTATCAATTACTATGCTCCTATTTTGAGCAATTCCTCCTACGTAATATCCAATGGCTCCGAAATCTACATCACTTAAATCATGAGGATTCAGTCCGTCAAGGACGACGAGTACGTCAGCATAGCGATTTTCATCCAGGTATAGTCCCGTATAAGGTGCTCTCCCAGTTATGGCGATGGCAAGGTTTACTAAAGTACCGTCTCGGTTTGTTCGGGCTCCGATAACTGAATTAGCTAGTAATTGTGCTCCTGAACCAATCCAGGAAATACAGTCGTCTTTTCGAGGAAGATTACCCGCAAACATGGGAAGGCAGGTATATGTCTGGCAGAATCCAAGACGTTTGTGCACTTCGGTTCTTTGTTGGTGCATTGCCAATTCCCGGGCAGCAAATTGCTTCGAGATACCCATCTTCTGCCATACTTTTGGGTCAAATGCTGACATAATGGGATGAAGGGTAGTAAATACAGCTGTTTGCTTAACACCTTTAGTCATGCTTTTTAAGAGTTCAGGTGGTTCCTTGGGCATAGTATGAGCACTTGTTACCGGTATCATCTTTTTCGCACCGAAAATTTGTCCCATCTTAATGAGTATGTCCATACATTTCTCGATACCTGGGCCAAACTTTCCGCCTGCCATTAATTCTTCTTGTTTTGTTAAAATCATGCCAATTCCTTTTCTTGAAATTAGTTTATAAACTCGAATAGAGAAGATCAGGCCTCTATACTACTCGTATAAATTTAGCAGTTATTAGCTATTTAAACAGAACTACTTTTTTTCTTGACCAGGTAAAGGATTTGCGTTTTTGTCCAGAACTTTGTAATCGTCTCGCACGTTGTGTGTGTGTACCCAATCACCCTTTTTAATATTTTGAGAAGCGCTGCCAATTATTTGTCCATATTTTATCACAGGATCATCTTGACTGATATCAGCAATGGCAATCTTGTGGCCAAAGAGGATATCCTGGTTACATCGGTATAAGGTTTGTTTTCCCTGAAATTTCACAAGAACTTGTTCTTCTTTTTCCAAATCAGCAACAACAGTTACTACGTTATCCTTAATATCAATTAGTTTTGCGTATTTTACCATTCGTTTCTCCCTAAGGACATTACATAACGGGTCCTTTAATTAAGATTTCCATTTGATTGTCAAAGCGAAGAATTTCTGCTTTTGTCAGTTTGCCACTGGCCACTTCTATAGCGTACTCATACAATCGTTGGCCTGCCGCCTCAATTGTTTCTGTCTCTTCAATTATCGAGGCTACATCTACGTCAATGTGCTCTTTCATAGTAATGTTTGTCTTCGCATTACCGCTAATTTTTATTACCGGCATAAGAGGATGTCCGTTTGGTGCTCCTCTTCCGGTAGTGAACAGGTGAACTGTGGCGCCCCCTGCTGCTGAACCAGTTAGGTTTTCAAAACCATGACCAGGGAAATTCATGATGTATCTTCCCGCACCTTTGGAAGGAATTTCAGCGTAGTCCAGAACACTCACAATCGGGACATTTGCACCTTTGGCGTTTGCTCCCAATGCTTTTTCAACGAGGGTGGTTAATCCTCCAGCTACGTTTCCGGCGGTCATTTGGCACCCCCGTACATCTGCTCCAACAGCGGATCCTCTTAAATAGAGATCGCGCACGTACTCAACAATCTTTTCACCCTCTTTTTTATCCACAGCTAAGTTTTTCAATATGTTTTCACCGCCCATTATGTCGCAAATTTCGCCCTGGATAAATACTCCCCCGCCTTCCGTCATCATTTTGCAAACTTCTCCAACGACCAAATTTGATGATAAGCCTGAGGTTGTGTCAGATGATCCACATTTTGTTCCGAAACAGAGTTTGTCTAATCCAAATTCTTCTCGTCTGATACTGCTTGCTTGAAGTACCATATTCGTTGCCAGTTGTATTCCCTTCAAGATTGTTTCAGAGATACCACCAAGTTTATGTACCGTGATTAGTTCTACTAATTTTCCTGATTCTTTGATCCCTTCTACAACTTCCTCAGCCTCGACCATCTCGCAACCTAATGCGATAACCAGAGCTACCGCAACGTTGGGGTTTTTCCCCAGATTAATTAATGTGCGGGTGACCTGTTTTGTATCAGCTAGAGGATGCAAACATCCTTGGTGATGAAAAAGGGTTCGTGTTCCCCTGATTAATTTCTCAATGTGCGAGCACACTGGATTTACGCAACCAGTAGTGGGGATCAAGGCAACATAATTTCTAGCGCCGACACTGCCGTCAGGCCTTGGATAACCGTAAAATTTCATTTTGCCTCCTCTATTATTTTATTTTTGAGATATCCAGGGGGAATTTACCCCAATCCTCTACCATTTCTGTAATACGTTCTAATCGTTCAAACTTAGCATCAGGAGGAGTGGTATCGCTAACTCCTAAAATAAATCTTTCCCCTGGGGCAATTTCTTTAAATAGGTCTTTCATGAAGTTTTCAAAACTGCTATCGGACATACTCTCTTCCATGAGGACTATTGAGGGCACCCCCCCAAAAATAGTAATTTTTCCTTTAAACGCTTGCTTAATCTCAGTAATAGTCTCTCTGGTCATAGGTTTGACACATATAGCTTCAGCAACATCCATTCCGCTGTCGGGATATAAATCTAAAAGTTCCTGGTTCTCTCCATCGCAATGCATCAAGAGTAGTTTTCCTTTGGAGTGAAGCATTTCCGCTAATTTTTGAGTGTAGGGCATAATATATTTACGGAAAAAAGGTGGATAGGTTATAGCCTCATCGTAGTTAGCGCCAAACAAGGTAATTTCAGATGGACAGTCAGCTAATACTTGAAAGAGCTGGTCAAAATAAGGGTCCATGTCCTCGCAAAGCTGGCGTAATTCTTTGGGATGATCAAACATTTCTAAAAAGAAGATACTAGGGTCCATGTGTTTCATGATATGATGCATAGGACCTGCTCCGAAACCGCTATAAGCAACAGCAACACCTTGTTCACCTAATTCTTTCTTTAATTTTAAGTAGTTATTATAATCCGGAACAATTTTTATATTCTTAAAAATATAGCCGACAACTTTGTAATCTTTTGGTTGTTTGATTGTGTGCTCGTAAAGCCAGGCAATACTTGCCCCAGCCTGTCTCATTCCTTCCGTAAAGCCAAACTTACAAGAGATATTTCCTACTGGTGTATGATAAAACACAGTGGTCATATCGTTTTCTCTTTTTACTTCCCGCGTTACATCGCTTGGTAACTCTGTTAGATAAGGTATTCCCCGTAGATGTCGGTAAATACCAAGTCCTCGATCCACAATATCATCAGGATTATGTAAAAAATTGGGTACAATCTTGTGACATCCTCCCCCAATACTATCGGAAATCTCAGCTAAAGTAGCATTAGCGCTAAATTTAGAGGGAAGAGTTCCCCGTCTTGAATTAACATTATACCACAAATCTATGCGTGGTACCCAGGGAAGTTGATCTACAGATTCTCCTCTTGCTGCCTTCAACCACCGCTCTCTATGAGTCACTAAATTCTCCTTTTTTCCATTTTTACTCATCGATCATTAGGATTTTACTAATAGTTTAGCTTTCCCAAAAGACTATTCATAATTTATCAAACCTTAGAAATTTCGTCAATTTTTTCCTTTGTATTTCTAGATGAATTTCTTATTTTTATTTTACCAAACCTGATATTTTTTCAAAAAAATTTGATGCCTTTCCTTAATTTTTATTTCTTTAGCCATTTGATTTTAGCTCTTAACAAGTTTTTTAGTTGAGATATAATAATTAAGAAAGGGAAAAGAAGAAAGGTTTTTGGTTTTACTTAATTTTTTTCCAGGGAGAATAGAAAATGCTGATTGTGGGAGAGTTAATCAACACTACTCGTCAAGTCATTAAATTAGCTGCAAAGGAACGAAATGCTGTCTTTATTCAAGATATAGCTCGTAAGCAGGTGGAAGCTGGTGCTCATTATTTAGATGTTAACTGTGGGACTATGATAGGTGATGAATCAGAAGTTATGGGATGGTTAGTGCAAACAATTCAGAAAGCGGTGACATCGCCGCTTTGTATTGATACTCCCGATTCCCAGGCAATGGAGGCCGGATTGAAACTAATTAAAAACGCTCAACCCATGATTAACTCTATCACTGCCGAAAAAGAACGATTTAAAACTATTTTACCCCTGGTCCTTAAATACAAAGCAAAGATTGTGGCTTTGTGTATGGATGATAAAGGTTTACCAGAGACCGCAGAAGAGCGTATACGTATTGTACATTGGCTGGTGGAGAATCTAACAGCAGCAGGAGTTTCCAAAAATAATATCTACCTGGACCCATTGGTAAAGCCTGTCAGTACAAAAGACTGTGCTGGTCTGGATGTACTGGAAACAGTACGTTTTATTAGCAGCAAATATCCCGAAGTCCATATTATTTGTGGATTAAGCAATGTTTCTTTTGGACTTCCTCATCGAAAGATTTTAAATCAAGTTTTCACAGTACAGACAATGACAGCCGGGATGGATGCTTATATTTTAAATCCACTAAATAAAGTTATGATGGGGTTTATTTATGCCTCACAAACACTTTTAGGAAAGGACCCTTTTTGTACACAATACCTGAAAGCTTATCGGGAAGGGTTCTATAAATAAATTCTTGAAGTAAAATAAAAGAAAAGTTTTTCTTAAAAATAAATTCTTTAAATATTACTTAATTTTAGATAAATCCTTCCAAAAGATGTACTCTAAATGTAATCAGAGTCATTTAATTTGCTATTGAAGCACGGGAAGAACATCGCCTCCGTAATCTATTACTCCTATTTTAGCTTTTTCTCCCTCTTTCTTGAAGGCTATTTTTATTGCTTCCTCGACACTTTCAGCTTGCCGGAAACCAAGTTTTTCCTTGTCTTTTAAAGATAATCCTTCTGAGACACAGATAATATCAGAGTATTCTTTCATCTTAGCATGCCTAAAAATGACAGATGCACCAACGAGGTCTTTAAGTTTATTTTCCTTAATTAATTGCTCAATTTCCTGGTAAGATTTATCATTGTAATTTCCCAGCTCTTGGTGCGTAGGGGAGATACCATCGGGAAAATGACCGACCAGTATAATTGTTCCCTTTTCTTTGAGACCTCTTTGGGCGTAAGAGAGAGGTTTACCTCCCTGCCAGTAGTCTATGTCTGCTGGATAGGCACTTACTATAACGATGTCAGCTAAAGCAGGTATTTTCTGCTCATAAATTTTTCTTGCTACTTTTACTCCCTCTCGATGAGCTTTAATCTGGTCGCCTGAAGCCACATAAACTATTTGTTTTTTGTCATTAAGTACTACGTTGACAATAAAGTTTAATCCAACAATTTCTGCTACTTCTTCCATTTCTTTTCTTACCCCGTTTTCTGTGTCTCCCGCTAATTTAAAAAATGTATTTGTATGCATTGGGAGAAGGTGAGTTTTTGCTGTAGTTTCCCAGGAACAAATTCCTGGCTGAACTGCTTTACCGCCTCCCGCATATCCGGCAAGACTGTGAGGGACAATACTTCCTGTTGCTATTAAATAGTCTGCTTCCCAGGCTATTTTGTTTACACTAATAGGTATCCCACTGGGAGTTGAGCCAATTTTAATTAGATTATTTTCATCCTTCCACTGGTGGTTGATGACGGTAACTCTTTTAACTATTTCTTGACCATAATACTGCTTTATTTCTTTATCAGTCATATAGCGGTGAGTTCCAAGAGAAATAATTACTGTTATATCTTTGTCGGGTAGCCCGGTCTGGTTTAACTCATTTAAAATAGGAAGAATTAGTTTTTCTTTAGGAGT
>CAZGDY010000026.1:0-16783 GCA_964524965.1 uncultured Clostridia bacterium | reverse complement strand
CGTTAAAAATAACTCATTTTTGTGGGCACTCTCCCTGAAAAGGTCTTAAAATAAGCCTAAAGTGGGAAGAATTTTTGGATAAAAAGTCAAATTTTGGGTTTTTCACCAGCCTCCTAGAGTATTAAAGAGATTTTTAATTGATTTAGCAAGGGAAAATAAAATGAGACTAACTATTACCTTCCAGCCTTTGAGCTCCAGGGCAAAATTTCCTCTTTACTACAATTATGCTCTTCAAAATTTCCTTCATTCTTATATCTCCGCTAATCTGGTCAGTTTTCTGCACGACAAAGGTTATAAATATAAGAAAAGAGTTTTTAAATTTTTTACCTTTTCCCGTTTAATGGGAGAGTTTAAAATAGAAAAAAACAAAGGAAAAATAATTTTTATCGGACCTTTTGAACTTTATGTTAGTTGTCCTATTGAGGGTTTTCTCGAGAAATTTACTGAAATTCTTAAGAGTTCTCCTGAGTTATCAATAGAAAATAACTTTCTTCTTGTTAAATCTATTAAGGTACATCCAGCACCTTCTCTCAGTTCACCAGTTTTTATCAAAATGCTCTCCCCTGTTACTGTTTACTCACCTTTTCTCGCTTCAAGCGTTAAGAAGAAAACCCATTACTACTCCCCCTTTGAGAAAGAATTTTCCCAGCTTATTCAGAAAAATCTATTAAAAAAACAAATAGTTTTGAATGGTACAAAACTAACTCCCGAAGAATTCGAAATATCTCCGGTGAAAGTAGATAAAAAATCGGAAAAGATAATTAAGTATACTCCTAAAAGGGGTCCAGCTACAATAATAAAGGCCTGGATGGGATTATATAAAATAAAAGCAAATCCAAAGTTTATTTCCTTAGCTTATGATGTAGGTTTAGGAGCTAAAACTCCCCAGGGTTTTGGAATGTTTGAAATAATCAATGAGTGAGAATTAAAAGAGGGGTTCTCTAATAAAAATAAAATTGACAAATAAATTATGCATCACACAATCATAGTGTGCAATCTATAGAAAAACTATAACTTTTAGATAGTCGCGAGAAAACAATAATTTATCTTTTAAACCCTTTGGTAAACTGCATACCGATACCATCTCTAAAGTTCTCGTTTCGGTGTTCTTAATGTTAATTGATCCAGGTTTAGAAAGCCAATAAACGATAGAACTTTTACTTGCCGCGAATAAAATCAGGTTTTGTTGAATATAAAAAAATAAAGAAGATATTGTGCTTTAAAAAAGGCGCAAAATATCACAATATTTTATTTTTATTGGTAATTATTTTGTAGATGCAGGAGTTTTTATCTTATCTGAACCAGTGGGTAAAAAGAGAGAAGACTTGGACCCGGAATGGTTCAAAAAAATTGAAGTACCATTGAAAAGAGTGGAGAGTATTATTGAAAACAATAAGGAGGCAAGGATGAATAAAACAGAGTTAATAAATGAGGTAGCAGGTGAGGTGGGGTTAACTAAAAGAGTTGTTGCTAGAGTTATTAATGTGACAATTGAAGTTATCGTAGATGCTCTTTTTGGTGATGATAAGGTAACCTTGGTTGGTTTTGGTACGTTTCGAGTGAGAAAAAGGAAGGCAAGAAAAGGAAGGAATCCTCAAACAGGGGAGGAGTTACAGATACTGGCTAAAAGGGTACCTAAGTTTGTACCGGGAAAGAGGTTGCGGGAGAAGATAAAGTAAAGGAGGTAAAATTATGCAAGCAAGAGTGATGACTGTCTAGGTTCAGTCTGGCAAGAGAAACGAGATGGCTCGCATCTATCGAGATTCTGTGATGCCAGCTGCTAAACAGCTAAAAGGGTTCAAGGATGGACTTCTGCTATTAGATCCTGACACTGGTAAGTGTATGTCCATCAGTATGTGGGAGACAGAAGATGATATGATTGCAGGCGAGGCCAGTGGTTATCTCAAGGAACAAATTGCCAAGTTCGCAACTGTCTTTACAGGACCACCTGTTAGGGAACATTACGAAATCATTCTTCAGACTTAAATTCTACTGAGGTCCTTTAATTCTAAAGAGGAATGGATAATGTGATGTGACTACAACTGTTGTAGCTATATAAGGTCCATCGTTAAATTTCACTAGTGAGGGGGTGATAAAAAATGGAGTCTAAAGCACTAAAAATTGGCTGGATTATTATGTTGATTCTCGGGATATACCGACTCGTTTCGAGTTTTTTCCTTCCCGCTATGGGGGAGGATATTAGCGCCAGTGTTCTCCTTGGGACTACTGGAGTGGCAATCATCGGTTTAACTTTGGGAGCTTACAGGAAAGCTGAGAAATGGTCTTGGTGGACTTTGCTTATAGTAGGAGTAGCACCTGTTTTGAGCTGCACTATCATTCATGGGATGGTCCCATGGGCCGTGGTGGGTTGGATACTGAGTATCCTTGCTCTTGCCATTCCAGCAAAAGCAATTTTGGGTAAAAAATCCACTTAAGCAATCCCTAATTTTGATTTAAAAAAAGCCCCAACATCCGGATAGAAAGATTCCTATGGTTAGATAGGAGAAATTGAAGCATCTTTGGGAATATTTATCATGGCCCTTTTTACCTTTATTTTCGCCAGAAGAACAGGGGGGAGATAGTGCTTATTTATAATAAGTGAATTAAGAGAGCATTTTGAGAACTATCTGGCAGTAGAAATAGATACCCTTCAAGTGTTGACAGGATAAGATCTAATTCTTGCCAAAAATCCTTTCTCACTTTTTCTACTATAGTCAACATCTCAACACTAAAATAATCTATAAAAAAGAGTAAATAAGAAGATGAAAAAAAGACTTTTCAATCGTTTCCATGCCCTGACATCAGTTCCTAGATTACTTATAAGGGATTGAAACCAAGGACGCATGATCCTCTTTCCCTCGCTCAACTTTTTTTAATCATTCCTAAATAAATCTGTCTCTTTTTTTAATGCGAAGTTGTTTATTCATCAATTTTTTGATAAGATATTATTAAAAGAGTAAAAAATTTATTTATCAGAAATAAGAAAACCCAAAATCAATGAGCTAATAATTATGGCTAAATCAAGAAAAAAGGCATTAGTAATTTATGGTAGTCCCAGAAAAAATGGGAACACTGATATTCTTCTTAAAGAGCTTATAAAAGGGATTAAAGATGGAAGCGATAAAATAAAAATAGAAGAGATTTACTTGTCTGATCTTAACATCTATTTCTGTCGAGGATGTAGAGCATGCAATCAATCTGGTAGATGTGTAATAGAGGATGACATGCAAGACTTACATATCAAGTTACAGGAGGCGAATTATATTATCTTAGGTTCTCCCATATTTTTCTATACTGTTACTGCTCAAAGTAAAGCTATGATTGATAGATGTCAAGCTTCCTGGGCCAAAAAATATCTTTTAAAACAGAGGCAATCAGACAAGATGAAAGGAAAAAGAGGCGGATGGTTTGTATCTGTGGGAGCTACAAAAGGTAAGAAGCTTTTTGAAGGGGCTATCCTTACCATGAAATATTTCTTTGATACAATGGATGTTCCCTATAGAGGTAATTTATTGGTTAAAGGAATGGATGAGAAGGGAGATGTTTTAAATCATCCTCAAATTTTATCTCAAGCCTATCAACTGGGTAAAGAAATAGCTTTTTTATAGAGATTAATCTTAGGGTTATTTCGGGAAAAGTTCTTGACAAAACGCTCTAAAAAATATACCTTGAATCAAAAGAAAGTGGATCTTTGAAATAAAGGGGGGTGAGTTGTGATTACACCTATAATTTTCACCATAGTATACATCATCGCAGGCATAGTAATAGGTTGGGTAGTAAATGTTCTTTTGAACAAAATAAAGGCAAATACTTTCCTTCAAGAAGCCCAAAGGGAGCTCTCAAAAGTTGAGGAAGAGATAAAAAATAGAAGAAGAGAAATCGAACTGGAAAGAAAAGAGGAGCTACATCGGATTAGAACTTCTTTTGAAAAGGAAAATAGGGAAAAAAGAGATGAATTACACAAATTTTCCAAAAGACTAATTGAAAGAGAAGAAAAGCTTGATCATCGCCTCCAAGAAATAGAGGAAAAAATTCGGGAGCTAGCAAGCGAAAGACAAAAAATTGAAAGCCGAAAAGAAAAGTTAAATAAACTGGAAGAGGAATATCGGTTAGAATTGGAAAAAGTTGCGGAGATGACCTCCCAAGAAGCTAAAAAGGTACTTCTGGAAAATATCAAGAAAGAAGCAAGAGAAGAAGCAGTTAAGATAATTCAAGAAATTGAAAATGAGGCAAAAGAAGTAGCCAATAAAAAAGCAGGAATGATAATCGCTACGGCGATTCAAAGATGCTCTGTAGATCAAGTAGTTGATTCCACAGTGTCTATTATTCCCTTGCCTAATGAAGAAATGAAGGGAAGAGTGATAGGAAGGGAAGGAAGAAACATAAGAACTTTTGAATCATTGGCAGGAGTAGATTTAATAGTAGATGATACTCCAGAAGCAGTAGCCATCTCCTGTTTTGATCCTTTACGTCGGAAAATAGCCCAGATTTCCCTGGAAAGGTTAATAGCTGACACCAGGATACACCCGGCTCGCATTGAAGAAATTGTGGAAAAAGCCAAAAAAGAAGTGGAAGAGTTAGTTAAGGAAGAAGGAGAAAAGGTTGCTTTTGACGTTGGAGTCTCTGATATTTCTTCAGAGCTTGTGCGGCTTTTGGGGAAACTTAAATTTCGTACTAGCTATGGGCAGAATGTTCTCCAGCATTCCAAGGAAGCAGCTTATATAGCTGGAATTATGGCAGCAGAAATAGGCATAGACACTACTGCGGCTAAAAGAGCAGGATTATTGCATGATATCGGGAAAGCAGTAGATCAAGAAATAGAGGGGCCCCATGCTTTAATAGGAGCTAATCTTGTTAAACGATACGGTGAGAGTGCTGAAGTTATCCATGCTGTTGCTGCTCATCACGAGGACAAACCAGCAGAAACTATTTTAGCTATACTTGTTCAGGCTGCTGATGCTATTTCAGCTTCTCGGCCAGGAGCTCGAAAAGAGGTACTAGAAGCTTATTTAAAGAGAATTGAATCTTTAGAGAAAATAGCTACTTCCTTCAGCGGAGTGGAGGGAGCTTATGCTGTTCAAGCGGGCAGAGAAGTACGAATTATGGTTCAGCCAATTAAAATTAACGATGAGGAAACAATCGTCTTGTGCCGGGAAATAGCTAGTAAAGTTGAAAAAGAGTTGAGTTATCCTGGGCAAATCAAAGTGATTGTAATCAGAGAGTTAAAAGCAATAGAATACGCAAAGTGAAGAGAAAAACTCATCGATTAGGGATAATGGGAGGGACATTTAACCCCATTCACCATGGCCATTTAGTGGCAGCGGAGATGATAAGGGAGGAACTTAAGTTAGAGGAGGTTTTGTTTGTACCCTCCGGTAAACCTCCTCACAAAGAAGATAATGGCGAGATAGCACTTCCTGAACATCGATGGATGATGACTGTTTTAGCAACTGCCAGTAATGAGCATTTTTCAGCATCGGCTATTGAAGTAGAAAGAAAAGGGGAATCGTATACCGCAGATACTCTTCTGGAGCTTAAAAAAATATATGGCAGTAAAGCTGAAATGTATTTTATCAGTGGGGCTGATGCAATAGCAGAGATTTCTACCTGGCATAAAACAGAGGATTTATCCAAGCGTGCTAAATTTATTGCTGCCTCTCGTCCGGGTTATAAACTAAATTGGGAAAAAATTGATCCCAGGTTTAAAGAGTACACTTATTTGATAGAAATTCCGGCTTTAGCAATTTCCTCTACAGTAATAAGACGACGAATTAAAGAAGGCAAGACTATTAAATATTTAGTCCCCGAAGTAGTAGAAAAATATATTTACAAGAATAAGCTTTACCAAAAAAGGTAAGAAAGTTTATCTTACTTTTTTAGTTGAAATTGGGGTTTATCTTCTAAAATGGCGTAGTTGTCTTGACCACAGGCAAAGTTATAGTATAATACGAATACGATTGAAGGATGGAAGAGAATTTGACAGCTCAGAAGCTTGTCTTGGAAGCTACCCAGATAGCTGAAGAGAAAAAAGCTCAGGGGATTGTGTTATTGGACATCCACGAGGTATCGGTAGTAAGTGATTTTTTTCTCATTTGCAGTGGAGAATCTTTTACTCATATGCGATCGATAGCCAGAGGATTAGAAGATAAACTAAGCGAGAAAGGAATTAATCTTCTTAATGCAGGTCAGCGTTTAAATGAGCAGTGGATTTTGTTAGATTTTGGTAATTTAATTGTTCATATCTTTTCTCCAGAAGCCCGCAGATATTACCAATTAGAAAGACTTTGGGTTGATGCAAAGAGAGAAGATATTAGTGATTTTTCTTGAATAAATAAAAGTAAACAAGTGGGGGCATAGCTCAGTTGGGAGAGTGCGTCCTTGGCGTGGACGAGGTCGGGGGTTCGACTCCCCCTGCCTCCACCAAATATTTTTATCCTGCTAAGAAAAAGAGTTAGCTTTCCTTTTTTGATCAACTAAATGATTAGTAAAATAGGTAAATTTTAGTTACTATACCAGAGGAGAGATAAAATAAGATGAGAAGCGACATAGCGAAAGAGGGAATTGAAAGAACTCCCAATAGGGCTCTTCTTTATGCCACAGGTGTGTCTCGAAAAGCTATGGGAAAACCTTTTATTGGAATAGCCTCTAGTTTTAGCGATGTGGTCCCCGGTCACATAACTATGCGGGACATAGAAAGATTTATTGAGAGAGGAATAGAAGCAGGAGGAGGTTATCCTTTTGTTTTTGGTGTTCCTGCTATATGCGATGGGATAGCTATGGGTCATCCAGGAATGAGGTATTCGCTTCCTTCAAGGGATGTTATAGCTGATTCAATTGAATCTGTTGCCAGTGCCCATTGTTTTGATGGACTCTTACTTTTAACTAACTGTGATAAAATAACCCCAGGTATGCTGATGGCCGCTGCTCGCTTAAACATTCCAACAGTAGTAGTAACTGTTGGTCCAATGCTTTCAGGTAGATATTGCCAAGATAAACTTTCTTTGGTTAGAGATACCTTTGAAGCGGTAGGAAGGTTTGAGAAAGGAGAGATAAACAGAGAGCAGCTTTATGCTTTGGAAATAGAAGCCTGTCCAGGTCCTGGTTCCTGTCAGGGTCTTTATACTGCTAATACTATGGCTTGCCTTACTGAAGTTATGGGAATGAGCTTAGCTGGCTCAGGAACAGCCTTAGCTGTATCCAGTAAAAAGAGAAGAATAGCATATGAGTCAGGCTTAAAAATTGTAGAACTTATTAACAATAACCTCTGTCCACGTGATATTATGGGAAGACCAGCCTTTGAAAATGCCATTAAAGTAGATATGGCTATGGGAGGTTCTACCAATACAGTTTTGCATCTTTTAGCAATTGCCCGGGAAGCAAAAATTGACATTTCTCTGAAGGATTTTGACGAGATAGGAAGAAAGATGCATCAGATAGTTAGCTTAAGGCCAGGGGGTGATTATTTTATAGAAGATCTGGAGTGGGCAGGTGGTATTCCGGCTCTCTTGAATGTTATGCAAAATCATTTATCTGATTCTCCTACTGTATCTGGAAACTCTCTTCTGAAAATTGCTAAAGCTGGAGTTGTTGGTAACAAAGAGGTGATTAAATCTTGGGATAACCCTTATAATAAAGAAGGAGGGCTTGCTGTTCTTTATGGTTCTTTAGCTCCCGAGGGAGCTATAGTGAAACAATCAGCTGTAAATGATTCGGTGAAGAAGTTTAGAGGAAAGGCAAAGATCTTCAATTGCGAAGAGGATGCAGTAGAAGCCCTTTTTAAAGGAAAGATAAAAAAGGGAGAAGTTATTGTTATAAGGTATGAAGGACCGCGAGGAGGACCAGGAATGAGAGAGATGTTGTCACCTACCGCTACTGCGGTAGGGATGGGTCTTTCTGATTCAGTAGCTCTTATTACTGATGGGCGTTTTTCTGGAGGAACAAGAGGTCCTTGTATTGGACATATATCTCCAGAGGCGGCAGTGGGTGGTCCTATAGGTTTATTGGAAGAAGGTGATATTATTTCTATAGATATTTCGGCAAGGAAAATAGATGTGGAACTTTCTTCGGATGAATTGAACAAAAGAAAAAATAAATGGCAAAAATTTTCCCCCAAAGTAAAAGAAGGGTATCTTGCTCGCTATGCCATGTTAGCCAGCTCTGCATCGGATGGAGCTTCTATGCAGATCAAAAATACTTAAAGTTGGGAGATAGCTCATGAGTGAGGGAGAAATAATTTTGGATCCTTTATCTAAGCAGGTTCCATCTGATATTTTAAAAATTAAGCCTTATATTCCTGGGAAGCCTATTGAAGAAGTAAAAAGGGAGTTGGGAGTATCTAAAGTTATAAAATTGGCTTCTAATGAAAATTCTCTTGGACCTTCTCCAATGGCGGTTGAAGCTATCCAAAATTATGCATCCGGGATTCATTTTTACCCTGATGGGGGATGCTATTATTTAAAAAAAGAGATAGCCTCAAAACTGGGAATTGATCCGGCTAATATAATTTTGGGGAATGGCTCTGATGAAATTGTTTCCCTTATAACGCGAGTTTTTATTCAAAAGGGCGATGAGGTGGTAATTGGAGATCCTTCATTTTTGATGTATAAGATAGATACTCAAATTTCTCAAGGGAAAGTTGTTGGTGCTCCTCTTAAAGAATTTAAAGTCAATGCACAAGAGATGACTAAAGTTTTGACTTCAAAGACTAAGCTTATTTTTATAAGTAATCCCAATAACCCTACTGGTACTATTATAAACAAAGAAGGGATGCAAAGAATAATTGAAAAAGTTCCTCCTGATGTCCTGATTGTTTCTGACGAGGCTTATTATGAATTTGTGGATGATCCGGAGTACCCGGATACTCTTTCCTGGGTAAGGGAGGATAAAAATATTATTGTCTTGCGTACCTTTTCCAAGATGTATGGGCTTGCAGGACTGAGGATTGGCTATGGTATTGCCAGGAAAGGTATTATATCTATACTGAATAAGGTCCGTCCTCCTTTTAATGTAAATTCATTAGCTCAAATTGCAGCTCGGGCCGCTCTTCAAGATAAGGAACATTTAATCAGGAGTAATAATTTAGTGCAGTTAGGTAAGAAATTTCTTTATAATCAGCTAAGAAAACTTGGAGTTCAGTTTGTTCTCACCCAGGCAAACTTCATCCTTATTAAAAGTGGCGAAAAGACCAGGGAGATTATTCTTGCTCTTCTCAAAAAAGGCATCATTGTCAGAGGTATGGAAGCTTACAATCTCCCTTATTATTTAAGGTTGACTATTGGTAAACAGGAAGAAAATGAAATTTTTATTAGGGAATTCCGAAACGCTCTCCGATAAAAAGCCTTTTGTTATAGCTATAGATGGCCCTGCGGCATCAGGTAAAAGCACAGCAGCATACCTTTTAGCCAAGGAATTAGGATTTGTTTATATCGATACAGGGGCTATGTATCGGACTTTAACTTGGAAAGCTTTGCAAAACCGCATTGATTTAAAAGATGTAAAATCTCTTTGTGAAATGGCTGAAAATACCCCTATCGAATTGTTTCCCCAGACAGATGGTCCCGGAGTACTTGTTTACGTCGATGGTGAAGAAATATCCACTTTACTGCGAACCCCCGATATAAATAAGTGGGTATCAATTGTTTCCAAAGTTCCGGGGGTAAGAGTTGCAATGGTTAAAATGCAAAGGAGCATGGCGCAAGAGAAGTCAATAGTAGCTGAGGGGAGAGATATTGGGACGGTGGTTTTCCCGGAAGCAGACGTAAAGATATTTTTGGTGGCTTCTCTCAAAGAAAGAGCCCGGAGAAGGTGGGAGGAGCTTCAAGAAAAAGGAATATTTTGCATCAAGGAAGACATTGAAAGAGAACTGCAGTTGAGGGATAAGCTTGATAGCGAGAGGCAAGTTGCTCCATTAAAAAAAGCTTTTGATGCTGTCTTGGTTGACAATACCCATCTTGAAATTATTCCGACCTTTAAAAAACTTTTAAATATAGTAAAGTTAAAAATCAAGAATTGAAAATATTCTAAGAAAGACTTTTGGATTTCAATGAAGGAAACGCCTTGGTGGCACAAAATCATTTGGTTGGTGGGCATGATAATTTTTAAATCTGTTTTCCAGCTTAAAATAGAGGGCGGGGAAAAAATTCCTTCAAAGGGAGGTGTGGTTGTCGTTGGTAATCACAGGAGTTATCTTGATCCCATTATTATGACATTTACTACTTGTCGCAAGATGAATTTTATGGCCAAGGATGATCTTTTTAGAAACGCAATTTTTGGCTATTTTATAACTAAAATGGGTGCTTTTCCCCTGAGAAGAGATAAGCTGGACAGAAAAGCTTATCAAAAAGCTTTAAGAATTTTGAGGGAAGGGAAAATTTTGGGTCTTTTCCCCGAGGGAACACGTAGCATTTCAGCTAAGTTGGGCGATTTAAAAAAAGGTTCGGTGAGAATTGCTCTTTCCGCTAATGTCCCTGTTGTACCCGTGGTAATACAAGGTACTGATAAAATTCTTCCAATCGGAGCAAAAATGATTAGATGGGGAAAAATAAGGCTAAAAGTGGGCGATCCTATTGTAATTCAAAATTACAGAAACAAGAAAGAAGAAAAGGTTGACTATGTTTTGCAAAAGCTTAAGGAAGAAATGGTAGCGATGGGTGCTAATGAATGAAAGTATATCTTCCTCAAAAAATAGGGTTTTGTTTCGGTGTCAGAAAGGCTATTACAATGGTTGAGGAGGAGCTAAAAAAGAAAAGCGGAGAAGTTTATTGCCTGGGAGATTTAATTCACAATCCCGGGGTAATGGATGAGTTGTCTAGAAAGGGGTTGAAAGTTATTCCTAATTTTGCTCAGATAAAAAGTGGTACAGTATTTACAAGGGCCCACGGAGTTGACCATGCAATTTTAGAAAAAGGAAATAAAAGAGGCTTGAGAATGATTGAAACTACCTGTCCTTATGTTTTGAGAGGACAAAAAATTGCTCGTAACTTAGCTGCGCAATCTTACCATATTGTGATAATCGGATCGGCTAAGCACCCAGAGGTAATGGCAATGGTGTCTAATACTCCTACTGAAAAGTTGAGTGTAGTTAAAATTGCAGAGGAGATAAAAAAAATACCTTTGGCAGAAAAAATTGGGGTAGTAGTTCAAACTACTGAATCCCTTGACAATTTTAAAAATATCGTGAAGAATCTAATAAACCTAATAGAAAATCGATTAGAAATAAGAATTTTTAATACTATTTGCGAGGTAGTAAGAGAAAGACAGAAAGAAGCAAGGCAATTGGCTAAGAAAGTAGAGGCTATGGTAGTAGTTGGTGGATATCATAGTTCCAATACTCAACAGTTGGCTAAACTTTGTAAGTCTACAGGAGTAAGAACCTACTTAGTAGAAAGAGAGCAAGGTATAGACCTTGAGGAGATAAAAAAGCTAAATACTGTAGGCATAACTGGGGGCACATCTACTCCGGAAAAAATGATAAGAGATTTGAAAGAGAGGCTATTAAATAAATTAATCATGAATTTTAATTAAGAGGGGGGAGGATAAAAATTGGCTAAATCCAGAGAGGAAAACCTACTTGATCGAGCTGCTGATAGTTTGATAAGAGCATCCGTCGAGAAGGAGGAAAAACCTAAGCATGAGACTGAGCAAGAGAAAAAAAATACTTCTCTTGTTGAAAAAAAGGAGGAAAAAGTAGCTGAGACTGACAAAAAAGAAACACTTTTGCAGGAAGAAAAAGAAAAAGAGTTGTTTGCTCATTTAGTGAAAGAATATGAAAGCCCAATGCCTATTAAAGAAGGGGATATAATCAGCGCTAAGGTAGTTCAAACCAGTAAGGAAGGTGTGCTATTAGATGTAGGAATGAAATCCGAGGGGTTTATGTCTTGGGAGGAGTACAGGTCTTCTTCGGATAAAATTCCCCAGATAGGGGAGAAAATGAATGCATATGTGACGCATAAAAGTAAAACTGGTCGTCTTATGTTATCTAAAAAAGAAGCTGATGTTAGATTAGATTGGGCAAAATTTACAGAGGCTTTTGAGGAAGGTAAACCTATCCAGGTAAAAGTAATAAAGGCAGTAAAAGGAGGATTGTTAGCCACTATAGGATATTTAAATTGTTTTGTTCCGGCCTCCCACGTAAGTTTGAAAAGAAACATAGACTTAAAAGAATATCTGGGGAAAACTTTAGAGGTTAGAATTATTGAGTTAGATAAAAGATCTAAAAACATAGTGGTCTCTCGTAAATTTCTCGAATTAGAAGAAAAAGAAAAAAGAAAAGAAGAAGTTTTATTAAGTCTTGAGGAAGGGAAAATAGTCCAAGGGAAAATAGATTCTGTAACTAAGTTTGGAGTGTTTGTTGATCTGGGAGGAATTGATGGTCTGATTCACCCTGAAAATCTTTCCTGGGGGTGGGTAAAAGACCCCCGAGAAGTAGTAAAAGTAGGTGAAGAAATTAAAGTCATGGTGCTGAAGCTTGATAAGGATAAAGGGAAAATATCTTTAGGATTAAAGCAAACCGTACCTGATCCCTGGAGTATAGTAGAGGAAAAATACCAGGTTGGTTCTGAAGTCATGGGGAAGGTTACGCATCTAACAAATTTTGGAACTTTTGTGGAAGTTGAGAAAGGATTGGAAGGATTGATTCATATTTCGGACCTTTCCTGGAATAAGCGTATTTCACATCCAAAAGAAATAGTTTGTATAGGGCAAGAAATTAGTGCAAAAATTTTGGATATTAATTCCAAAGAGAAAAGAATGGCTTTGGGATTAAAACAAACCCAACCGGATCCTTGGCAAAAGCTTGTAGAAAAGTATAAAGTAGGCGATGCTATTGAAGGAAAAGTACAAGAGATAACTGATTTTGGTGTTTTTGTTAATTTATTGCCAGGGATAGACGGGCTTGTTCATATATCTGAATTAGATAATGATTATGTTCACCATCCTAAAAAGATAACCTCAATTGGTGAACAAATAAAAGCTGAAATTGTGGAAATTGATCTTGAAAAACGAAGAATAAGATTAAGTGCAAAAAAATTAAAAAAACGCGAGAACGAGGTAAAAAAACGAGAGAAAAAAGAAATTCCCTCACCAATATCTAGCAAGGAAGATCAGGGAGTTGTAATAGGAGATTTTATTAGGAAAGAAATGCAGGAAAAGTTAAGACAGGAGTTTTCTAAATAATGATCGTTGCTTTGCCCTTGGTAGCAGTTTTGGGGTATTTAATTGGTTCTATTCCAGGAGGATATATTGTTGGAAAGTTAGCGGGAAGTGTAGATATTAGAAAATCCGGAAGTGGGAACATCGGTACTACCAATGTTCTTAGAGTTCTGGGTAGGCGATATGCATTTTTTGCTTTTTTGATAGATTTTACCAAGGGGATAGTATCGGTTTACCTGGTAAGTTTTTTCTTTGTTGAGATTAATCTTTTTGTAATAAGAGCTTTAGCAGGCTTAGCCTGCATAAGTGGGCATAACTGGCCCCTATTTTTGAAATTCCGGGGAGGTAAAGGAGTTGCTACTTCGGCAGGAGTTTTTTTGATTTTGACTCCCTTGCCCTTTGTTTTTTCGCTTTTAACTATGGTGTTAGTGGTAGGTCTGACTCGTTACGTATCTTTAGGATCGATGATATCAGCTGCAGTTTTACCTTTTTATATTTGGATTTTAATAGGAAACGAAGCCTTAATATATGTATTTCTGGGAATAGCAATTGCTGGGCTAATAATCTTGCGTCATCATTCTAATCTGAAAAGGTTGTTTATGGGCAAGGAAAATAAACTAGGAGAGAGGACAGTCAAGTAGCTGCAATAGAAAATTTTATAAGATGGTACCCCAAAGATTTATCTTTAAAAGATTTGTTGTTGGGTATTCACTGAGTACAGTGAAGTAAAAGCTCATAAAGGAGGTAAGTGCAATGAATAAGGCAGAGTTAGTCGAAGAAGTAGTTAGGCAAACAGGTTTAGCCAACAGAGCATGCAAGCAAACGGTGGATGCAGTGATTTCTACAATTACGGATTCTTTGGCTAAACGGGAAAAGATAACTCTGGTAGGATTCGGGAGTTTCAAGGTTATAACCCGTAAGTCCAGAAGAGGGAGAAATCCTCAAACAGGCGAAAAAATTCAGATACCTACTAAAGAAGTACCCAGATTTGTTCCAGGAAAAAATCTTAAGAAAGCGGTTTTATAGGAGTAGGTGTTTGTTGAGCAAAGGTAAAGTATAGATTTTGTAAGATTTAGGTTTTAGAAAATCAAAAATTTGTCAAAGAGGTAAAAAGTTAGCTTGTCAGAAAAAGAAAACATTCCGCAAAAGTTGTATTTTTCAATTAAAGAAGTTAAGGAAATAACCAATCTACCTACTTATATTTTGCGGTTTTGGGAAAGTAAATTCTCTACTCTTTCTCCTCAAAAGAGTAGAGGTGGGCATAGAAGATATCAGAAAAAAGATATAGAATTGATCCTTAAGATTAAAGAACTTCTTCATGAAAAAAGATTTACCATAGAAGGAGCTAAGAGAGAGCTTAAAGAAGAAAAAAAAGAAGATAAGTTTAGTTTTGATTTGATTTGGTTAAGAAAAGAAATAGAAGAAATTATGGAACTATTGGATTAAGTGGACGGGGCGTAGCGTAGCCTGGCTTAGCGCACTTGCATGGGGTGCAAGAGGTCGCCGGTTCGAATCCGGCCGCCCCGACCATATTTGTATTATAATTAATTAGTGTCCGAAAAACGAGATAATCTATTTGGAAAATACCTACCAGAATTATCCATATAAAAAATGCACCAAGGGAAATCTTCTTACAATTGAGACTTTAACTAAAATTGCTAATGCTTAGATGTTAAAATTGATAATTTGATAAGGTCCTGAACTATGAGGACAAAAGCAAGAAATTTAACGTTATTTGCCATCCACAACTTGCCAAAATCAAAATGACCACAAGAATGGAAGGAAAGTTGACAATTATTTGACGAATGTCAACTTTAGGAAGGGCAAGTAAGAATGCTATTGTGCTATTGGAAAATCTTTATAAACTACCAATAGTAAATGTGAGGAAGATTCAGGAACTTACCGGTATCTCCCGGGAGGCTGCGAATAGGCTAGTAAGAAAATTTATCACACTCGGTCTTTTGCATCTCAAAGAGAAAGAGAGAAAATACGGTCGCATATTTGTCTACAAAGAATATTTAAGATTGTTCAAAAAATGAAGAATAATTATCAAAATTGGTCCGAAAAGAGAATTGATTGAAGAAATTAAGGAGAGCAGTGATGAGCGCGAAAAGCCAAAAATCTCCAGATGAGATAGAGAAAAGTTACTGGAAATTAATTTACAATCGCTTTGAGCGAAGAATTTCTTGGATTTTTACTTGTGTAGGAGTAGGTATTGTTTTACTTTACGGAGGGTTTAAGCTGATAGAAAAACTAATCAAAAATCCTGAGGTATCTATGATTCTCAAGGTGGGAATTCTTATTCTTTTGATAGGGTTAGTTATTCTTTTTATCTCTATTTTAAGGGAGAGGATTTTTACTTTGAAACATGATAAGTACAAAGAGGTGAAAAGATGATTATTGTAACTACAGAAAGTATTTCTGGTAAAAAAGTGGTGAAAGTTTTAGGGATAGTTAAGGGAAATACTATTAGAGCTCGACATATTGGAAGAGATTTTGTGGCGGGGCTTCGTAATATTGTAGGAGGGGAGATAACAGAATATACTAAGATGATGGCAGAATCAAGAGAACAGTCTTTGGACCGTATGATAGAGGAGGCAAAAAAACTGGAGGCAAATGCTATTATTGGAACTAGATTTACAACTTCTTCTGTAATGCAAGGAGCGGCAGAGCTTTTAGTTTATGGCACAGCAGTGGTAGTAGAGTGAGGGAGTGAATACGAAGAATATTACAATTGAGCTATTTCCAAGAACACTGGGGAAGACAAAATAGAAGAAAATCAGATGATTAAAATGGGGAACGAGGGATAGCAAGGTTGCAAGAAAAGAGCAGGAATGTTTTTATCTGGGCTAAGGGGATAGGAAAGTTAAATAAGAATTTAGCAATGAAAATAACATTTTTGTAAGTGAATCAGTTTCTCATAATATAATGACAGGACTGGATACTAAGAAATATTGAGAGGAAAGATAATCATTAAATCCGGGGTGAGAAAATGCAATATAGTAACCTTGATGAGATACTTAAAAAATTAAAATCTTTATCTAATCTCAAAGCAATAGAAGGTATGGCAAGATTTGGAATTACTCCTGAGAAAACATACGGTGTATCAATCCCCAATTTGAGAAAAATTGCCAAAGAAACGAAAGCAGATTATAAACTTGTCCAGTTACTTTGGAAATTAAATACCCGTGAGACCCGAATCCTTGCCTGTATGGTTGCCAATCCAGAAATGGTAAGTGAAGAACAGATGGAAAACTGGGTAAGAGAGTTTAATTATTGGGAAATTTGCGATCAATGCTGTCAGAATCTTTTTGAAAAAACTAAATTTGCTTATCAAAAAGCAGTCGAATGGTCATTTAGAGAAGAAGAATTTGTAAAAAGGGCAGGGTTTGTATTAATGGCTCGTTTAGCTGTCAGCGACAAAAAGGCAGATGATAAACAATTTGAGAATTTTTTTTCTATTATAAAAAGAGAATCTACCGATAATAGAAATTTTGTTAAAAAAGCAGTCAATTGGGCGTTAAGACAAATTGGGAAGAGAAATCTTAATTTAAATAAAAAAGCGATAAAAACTGCCAAAGAAATTCAAAATATAGATAATAAAACTGCTAAGTGGATTGCCTCTGATGCAATT
>CAZGDY010000025.1:3228-17162 GCA_964524965.1 uncultured Clostridia bacterium | reverse complement strand
GTCGGCAATCTCTCGAGATTCAGTGAGAACACCAGCATCATAGGCGGGTAAACTATATTGGCGGATAAAACGTTTGAAGCGTTGCTGAGGAAGCTCGGGTAGGTTAGTCTTTAGTTGTTTTATCCAGTTATCCTTTATAAAAAAAGGAGTAAGATCAGGTTCAGGAAAATACCTGTAATCATGAGCTTGTTCTTTTTTTCTCATACTGAAAGTTTTCTTTTTTTGGGGGTCCCACCAGCGGGTTTCCTGGATTATTTTCTCACCTTTATTTAAAAGCTTAGATTGTCTTTCTATTTCTGCCTTTAACCCTTCTCTTAATTCTTTAAAGGAATTCATATTTTTTAGTTCCGTTTTAGTTCCCATCTTTCCTTCTTTTTCCCCCAGAGAGATATTAGCATCGCAGCGCAGGGAACCCTCCTCCATATTGCAATCACTTACTCTGATATAGTGCAAAATATGACGCAAGTTTGTAAGGTATTCATAAGCTTCTTGAGGGGAGCTAATTTCAGGGCGGGATACTATCTCCATCAGTGGGATGCCTGTTCGGTTGTAGTCAATAAAGCTAAACTCTGCATTTCCTGAATCTTCTCCATGAATGAGTTTGCCTGCATCTTCTTCTAAGTGAACTCGTTCAATTCCTATTTTTTTCACGTTCCCGTTTACCTTAATTTTTACCCATCCTCCAGTGGCTATAGGTTTTTCATACTGAGATATCTGATAATTTTTGGGAAGGTCTGGGTAATAATAGTTTTTTCTGGCGAAACGGCAGTTTTCCTTTATTTTAGCTTTTAAAGCAAGAGCAGTTATTATAGTGTATTTTACTGCTTTCTTGTTTAAAACAGGCAGTACTCCGGGAAGGCCCAGGCATACCGGACAGCTCTGAGTATTAGGTGGGGCCCCGAACTTTGTTTTGCATCCACAGAAAAGCTTACTTTGAGTGAAAAGTTCTGTATGGACCTCAAGACCAATATAAACTTTATATTTTTTCATTTATTTCCATACCCCTTTTATTTCTCGATGACAAAAATGGCATTTGTTCTCTTCTATATTAATCTTCTCCACCCGGAAACCTTTTCTTTTAATTATTATCCCGCCGCAGTTTGGGCAGAAAGTATTTTCACTTTCCCCCGATACATTGCCCATGTATACATATTTTAACCCCATCTTTTGTCCTATCTCTTTTGCTCTTTGCAGGGTTTTTAGCGGCGTATAAGAGTATTGTTGCATTTTGTAGGTAGGGAAGAAGCGGGAAAGATGCCAGGGAATATCGCTGTTCACCTGAAAGATAAATTTGGCTATGTTGGTAAGCTCTTCTTGACTATCATTTACTCCAGGAATTATTAAAGTAGTCACTTCCACCCATATTCCCAATTCCTTCATTAGTTTTATGCTATCAAGTACCGCTTGCAACTTTCCACCGCATATTTTTGCGTAAACCTCGTCTCTCATTGATTTCAAGTCTACATTAGCTGCGTCTAAAAAGGAAGATATTTCTTTTAAAGGTTGGGGCATAATATATCCATTAGTGACAAATACATTCTTAATTCCTTGAGCATGAGCCAATCTGCAAGTATCATAAGCATATTCATAAAAAATAGTGGGTTCGGTGTAAGTATAAGCAATAATCTTTGTTTTTCTTTTTTTGGTAAGTTCAATTATTTGTTGAGGAAAAATATCCTCTCCCAAAATTTTATTTTCTTGCTTGGGGAGTTGTGAAATAGTATAGTTTTGACAGTTAAGACAACTTAAGTTGCATCCTACTGTGGCAAAGGAAAAGGCAGTTTGACTGGGATAAAAGTGGTAAAGCGGCTTTTTTTCGATAGGGTCCACTGCCCAGGAAATTGTCTTTCCATAAACCAAAGAAAAAAGCTTCCCCTTTTTATTGTTTCTTACTCCACATAAACCTCTTTTTTCTGGAGAAATCAGGCACTGATGTGGGCACAAAACACACTTTACCTTTCCCTCTTCAAGTTTTTGATAAAACTTAGCTTCCTTCACCTTTTTTCCTTTTTCTAAAATAATAAAAGAGTGAGTTTTGTCAAGAAAAAAGAGGAAAAGAACTTAAATAATCTTGACTTACCTTATTTTTTTTCTAAAAATTGATTAAAAATGTACTTAATTCAAAGGTGTAAGGATTTTAAGAATTGAAACCGCCAGTCTTTTCTTTAGGTTTGGATTTATAATTTAAGGTTTAAGCTATCAGACTACTAGACCATTAAACTATTTTTAATGAGGTTATCAGGTTATGAGTGAAAATAAAAGGATAAGTTATAAGAGTAAGTATCTTAAAAGTGAGAAAAAATTAGCTGTTAAGGACAAGGAACTTGAGAAGCTAAGGCAGGAGTTTTCTTCTTTAGAGGGGAGTATGGAAGAATTAAAAAAACAAACTGATACTGCAGACAAGGAAGTAGAGCAGTACCTGGATCATTTGAAAAGATTAAAAGCTGAATTTGAAAACTATAAAAAGAGAATGGCAAAGGAAAGACAACAGCTTCTTTGCTGGGCAGCGGAGGATTTAATTAAAGAACTTTTACCTATTCTTGACGATCTCGAAAGGGCTATCAGCGCTGCTAATAGTTCTCAAGATTTTTCTTCTCTTATCCAAGGGATTCAGATGGTATACAATTATTTTAAGCAGCTTTTGAAAAAAAAAGGTCTTGAGGAAATATTTGCCGAAGGAGAAGATTTCGATCCTCACATACATGAGGCTATTCTGAGGATAGAATCTGGCGAGTACCCTGACAACATAGTAGTGCAGGAAATGCGTAAGGGGTACAAGTTTAAGAACCGAGTATTACGTCCAACTATGGTTAAGGTGAACAAGAGAGGGTTAACATCTCAAGCTAACTCTCAAGATCAAAATGAAGGGGAAAAAGAGGAAGGAGATTCAAAAGAAAAAGATTTGAATGGACACTCTTAAGTTTAAGATACGCCTAAATAATGTAAAATAGTTACACAGCACTACCACAGAATTTTGAGTTTATAATTTGAAGTTTAGATCACGAAATTATTAAGCTATTTTGTAAGTACCAACATAATCAAGGAGGATTTAAGTGGCAAAAAAAGTTAGTAATAAAATAATTGGTATAGATCTTGGTACCACCAACTCTTGTGTTGCGGTAATGGAGGGGAGCGAGTCTAAAGTAATTCCAAACCAAGAAGGTTCTCGTACTACTCCTTCTGTGGTGGCTTTCACTGATAAGGGAGAGATGCTTGTTGGTGGTCCTGCTAAAAGGCAGGCCGTTACCAATCCTGAAAATACTATTTATTCTGCCAAAAGGATTGTAGGGAGAAAATATGAGGATGAAGCTATTAAAGAAGCTCAGAAAAAAGTTTCTTACAAAATAGTTTCTGATTCTCAAGGAAGGGCTGCTATAAAGCTCAGTCGGAATACATTTTTGCCTCAGGAAATATCAGCCAGGGTTTTACAAAAAATGAAACAAATTGCTGAGGATTACTTAGGTGAGGAAGTTACCCGGGCGGTGATTACTGTACCTGCTTATTTTAATGACGCTCAGCGGCAAGCTACCAAGGATGCCGGGTCTGTTGCCGGATTTAAGGTGGAGCGTATCATCAATGAACCTACCGCTGCTGCCATGGCTTATGGATTTGATAAGAAGGGAGAAAAAAAAATTGTTGTTTATGATTTAGGAGGAGGTACTTTCGATATTTCCATTCTCGATGTGGGAGATAATGTAGTGGAAGTCTTATCTACTAATGGGGATACTTACCTTGGGGGAGATGATTTTGATCAAAAGATTGTGGATTGGATAGCTGACACTTTTCAGAAGGAAAATAGAATAGATCTTTGCCAAGACAAGATGGCTCTACAAAGACTCAAAGAGAGTGCAGAAAAAGCCAAGTGTGAGTTATCCTCCACTGTGGAAACCCAAATTAATCTTCCCTTTATAACCGCTGACCAATCTGGCCCTAAGCATTTAACTATGAGTTTAACCAGGGCTAAACTGGAACAGCTTACTGAGGATTTAATTGAAAGAACTCTTAAGCCTTGTCAGCAAGCTCTTACTGATGCTAAACTTAGTGCTTCCGATATAGCTGAGGTGGTTCTGGTGGGAGGGCAAACTCGTATGCCTAAGGTTCAGGAGGCGGTGCAGAAATTCTTTGGAAAAGAGGCTAATAAAGCAGTTAATCCAGATGAAGTTGTAGCCATGGGTGCTGCTATTCAGGGAGGAGTTCTTGCCGGAGAAGTAAAGGATATGCTCCTTTTAGATGTTACACCTTTATCTCTGGGGATTGAAACCTTAGGAAGCGTTTTTACGAAGTTAATTGAAAAAAATACCACTATTCCCACCAAAGCGAGTAAGGTATTCACCACTGCTACTGACAGTCAGATGGCTGTTGATATTCATGTTCTTCAGGGGGAAAGGAGTATGGCCCAGGATAATCGAACCCTGGGGAGATTTCAGCTTACTGGTTTACCTCCTGCTCCTCGAGGCGTTCCTCAAATTGAAGTGAGTTTTGACATAGATGCTAACGGGATTGTTAATGTTAATGCTAAAGATAAGGCTACAAATAAAGAGCAAAGCATTACTATCAGGGAATCAGGAGCCCTTTCGGAAGAAGAGAAAGAGAAAATGGTTCATGAAGCTGAGGAACATGCTGAAGAGGATAAAAAGCGCAAAGATTTGATAGAAATAAAAAACCAAGCTGATAATATCATCTACGCTACGGAAAAGGCTTTAAAAGAATATGAAGACAAAGTAAATGATGCGGAGAAAAAGCAAATCCAGGATGCTATTGAGGATTTGAAAAAAGCTATTAGTGGAGAGGATGTCGAACTTATTCGAGATAAAATAACAAAACTTGGTCAGGTTTCTCAAAAATTAGGTCAGGCTGCCTATCAGGAAGCTTCCCAAAAGGCAGGTGAGGCAACAACTTCCCAGGAAAAAGAAGAAAAGAAAGAGGGGGAAGAACAAGAGCAAGCAGAAGAGAATATAACAGATGCTGACTATAAGGTAGAGGATTAGTCTGACTTTGTAGGGATCAATAATTATGAGCAGCTAACAGGTAAATTTTCCTAAAAAAGAGTTGTTGAAATATTTCTTAGGAAAGTGAAAGAAGTTCTTTAGAGAAGTTAAACTATTACATATGGTGGGTTTAAGTGGCTAAAAGAGATTACTATGAGATTTTAGGAGTGTCAAAAGATAGCTCTCCTGAAAAGATAAAAAAGGCTTATCGTCGTCTTGCTGTAAAGCATCACCCGGATAGGAATCCTGATAATTCTAAACAAGCTGAAGCGAAATTTAAGCAAATAGCTGAAGCTTACAAAATTCTCTCAGACCCTGATAAGAGGAAAATTTATGATCAATTTGGTCATGCCGGGCTTGAAGCAGAAACAGGTGCAGGAGCTGGAACTGGTGGATTTAGCGGTTTTGATCCCTTCAAGATATTTGAAGAGGTATTTGGTCGGGGAGAGTCTTTTGGAGGGAGTCCATTCGGGGACTTTTTTTCTGGAACTACAACCAGGTCAGGAAGGAGAACTCAAATAGGAGCTTCCCTTCAGTATAATCTCCAGATAGATTTTGAAGAGGCCGTAAAGGGAGCTGAGAAAAGAATTTCTCTTGCTCGTTATGATGCTTGTTCTCGTTGTGGTGGCAACGGGGTTGAGCCAGGGCATAATGCTGAGAGTTGTCCTGGTTGTGGAGGGACTGGGTATATTCAAACGAAACAGGGATTTTTTGCTTTTACTCGTACCTGCACTCAATGTCAGGGGAAAGGTAGAATCATTCGTCATCCTTGTCGAGAATGTCAGGGGAAAGGTAGAGTAAGAAAAACAAAAAAGATGAGAGTAAATATTCCTGCTGGTGTTGATAGTGGTACTACTCTGAGATTAAGGGGAGAAGGAGAAGCAGGAGTTGAAGGTGGACCATCGGGAGATTTATTTGTTTCCATAAGAGTTAAGCCCCATTCTCTTTTTTTTAGAAAAGGGGATGATATAATAGTGGAAGTTCCTATTAGTTTTGCCCTTGCTGCTTTAGGAGGAGAAATTTCAATTCCTACTCTCAATGGGAAGGTGAAACTTAAAATACCGGCAGGAACCCAAAGTAGCAAAATATTTCGTTTGCGAGGCAAAGGAGTTCCCCATCTTCACTCTATCGGAAAAGGTAGTCAATTGGTAAAAGTTATAATCGAAACCCCGGTGAATCTTACCCTGGAACAAAAGCAGCTTCTAAAAAAGTTTGACGAGCTTAGCAAAGATAGTGGCCAACCTAAAATAAAAGAGTTTTTCCGTAAAATTTGGGGGTAAAGATCTGACCTCAACAATTAAGAGAGAATTATGGCACGGGTAGCTTTAGCCACGGTAGGGTGTAAGGTTAATCAGTACGAGACCCAGGTGATAAGGGAAAGGTTTGAAAAAGCAGGATACCAGTCAGTTCCTTTTTCTTCTCGGGCTGAGGTTTATATCATAAATACCTGTACCGTTACGGAAAATGCTGATAAAAAATCAATAAATCTTATAAAGCAAGCTTTAAAGAGGAATAATCAATCTCAAGTTTTTGTCACCGGTTGTCTGACAGAAGTCACTTCAGAAAAGGTAAAAAGGGCTTCGAATGAAAACCATGTAAATAAAGCCTATCTCCAGGACTACTTTTTTAAATTCTTGAAAGAAAAAGATGTTTCTCGAATTAAGTTAGTTAAAAATGTCGATAAGCTGAAAATTGATACAATTCTTTCTCCCAATAACCTTTCTAATCCTGATTTTACTATTCATGGTTTTTCCCACCACGACAGAGCTTTCATTAAAGTAGAGGATGGGTGTGATCAATTTTGTAGTTTTTGCAGAATTCCCTATGTTAGGGGAAGCAGTATTAATAGCAAAAGTCCGGAAAAAATTATTTTAGAAATTCAATCTTTAATCAAGGCGGATTATCGGGAAATAGTTTTAAATGGAGTAAATTTTGCTCTTTATGGCAGGGATTTAAACCCTCCCACATCCCTCGTTTCTCTTTTAGAAACACTGCTAAAAAAATTGGATTTTGCTGGGAAAATGAGGATAAGACTTGGTTCTTTGGAGCCCCATCTTATCTCAGAAAAGCTTATTGATTTAATGGCGACATCTTCTTTGTTTTGTCCTCATCTTCATCTTGCTTTTCAAAGTGGCGATAACCAGGTGTTAAGAAGAATGGGGCGAAGTTATAGAAGTTCTCAGGTTGAGGTTTTAGTGGAAAACTTCAGAAAGAAAATCCCTGATCTTGGTGTAACCGGCGATGTAATTGTGGGATTTCCAGGGGAAAAAGAAGATAATTTTTACGAGACTTTGCGCTTCGTAGAAGAAGTTGGATTTCATCGCCTCCATATATTTCGTTTTTCCTCTCGTTCTGAGACTCCCGCTTCTCATATGAGGCTACAGGTTCCAGAAAAAATAAAAAAAGAAAGAGCGGCGAAGCTTAAAAGTCTATCAATAAAGCTTTCCCAAGAGTTTATAAGCAAATTTATTGGGAAAAATCTGCCCGTATTAATTGAAAGTGAAAGGGATTCCAGAAGCGGCTATTTTACCGGTTATACTCACAACTATATAAAGGTTTTTATTCCACCCCCTTTTTCAGACCAATTGAAGGGGAAGATTGTTCCGGTAAAAATAATTCAAGCTGAGCCAGGATATACTCTGGGAAAGTTATAACAAGCTTAAATGAATGTTTTTTTAAAAAAAATAAAATTGGTTAGATTTTTGATTTTGGTAATGATTTTAAAATTATAGGATTTGTGCTAAAATCTTAATGCCAAATAAATTAAGGAGAAGTTGTTGAGAGCACCGATAAAATTGAAAGAGTTAGCCGACCAAGAATACCAAAGACTGATTCAAAGATCTAATTTCCAAACTCAGGAAATCCTTTCCCAAGTAATTTCCATAATAAACGAGGTAAGAGAAAAAGGCGATGACGCACTTTTAAACTTTACTGAAAAATTTGATAAAGTTAAACTTTCTTCTGATTCCTTAATAGTTACAAAAGATAAGATCAAAAAAGCTTACAAAAGAGTTTCGCCTTTATTGATTAATTCCTTAGAGAAAATGCATCAACAGGTGAAAGATTTTCATTATCATCAAATCCCCAAGGAATGGTCTATGACTAAGGACATGCCTGGTGCTCTTACCTTAGGGCAAAGGTTTGTTCCTGTGGAAAGAGCGGGAGTATATGTTCCTGGGGGAAAAGCAAGTTATCCTTCTAGCGCAATAATGGGGTGTACTCCCGCTAAATTGGCGGGGGTAGGAGAAGTAGTAGTTTGCAGTCCTCCTTCATCTGAAGCAGAGATGAAGGAGGAAGTTATAGTTGCAGCGGATATTGCTGGTGCTAATATTCTTATTAATATAGGGGGGCCCCAAGCAATTGCTGCTCTTGCCTATGGAACCGAAACTTGTCCTGGAGTTGATGTTATAGCAGGTCCAGGAAACATATATGTTACCTGTGCCAAAATGTATCTGGCCTCTCTCGGCAAGATAAAAATTGATTGTCCAGCTGGTCCCAGCGAGGTATTAATTATAGCTGATGATTCTGCTTCTTCTTCTCATATTTTATGGGATATGTTAGCTCAGGCTGAACATGATGAGAAATCCTGGTGTTTGCTGGTAACAACTTCAAAAAATTTAGCCTGGAAGGTTTATGATAAAATAGAGGAAAAAATAAAAAATATTCAAAGAGGGAAAATAATTCGTTCTTCTCTTAAGAATAATGGATTAATTCTTCTTGTAGATACCTTAAAAGAGGCCATAGATTTTACTAACAAATTTGCTCCAGAGCATCTTGAAATTATAACTGAGAATGCTGAAACAATTCTTCCTCTTGTAAAAAGTGCCGGTTCTGTTTTTTTGGGACCTTTTTCACCTGTTGCTGTCGGGGATTATTTTAGCGGGTGTAACCATATTCTTCCCACTGGAGGGGCGGCAAGATTTTCCTCGGGACTGTCAGTAAATAGCTTTCTTAAAAGAATAACTTACCAGAAACTTACCTCTCAAGCTCTTGCTGTCATAAAAGAACCTATATCCCATCTTGCTCGTCAGGAGAGTTTACCAGCTCACATAAAATCCATTGAAGCCCGAGGGAAAATTGAAGGACCAAACCAGTAATTTATTCTCTTCTTCTTGTCAACAGGCCTCATATTTTGTATCATAAGAAATTAAGGCAATTTTATGGGTAAAAAATTAAACTGGAAATTAGGTTTATTTTTTGTTTTATTTGTTTTATTTTTTCTTTCTCTTCCTCAATTTTTACTTGCCAATCTGGGTGAGACTACCTATCTTGGTTTTTGGGAAGGCACCCAGAGAATCCTTTATTCCGGATATAATTTCTGGAATTTAGATTATTCTGATGTTTCTCCCTCCCTTGTCTCCTCTTATAAAGCAGGAATAATTGATACGTCTCTTCCTTTTAATTCTCACCTTACAATCAGGGGCAAAAAGGTAATAGGAATAAAGTACACTTATTACAATTATCTTAATCCAATCTCAGAGGAAGATAAACCAACCTCATCTACTGAAATCGACCAGAAGCTACAAATTAAAGCCAGCGGGAAAATAGGAAGAAAGATAACAGTTAATTTAGATTATGATGATACAGCTCCCAGAACGGAGCAGCAAAAAGTAAGTCTTGTTTACAAAGGGGATGAAGATGAAATAATTCAGGAAGTTGCCCTGGGAGATATTTACCTTTCTATTCCCAGAACCCACTTTACCTCTTATGATAAATCTCTTTTCGGGGTAAGACTTAAGGCAAAATGGAAAGATTTTTATTTTACCGGGATTGGTTCTTTAACCAGGGGGATATCAGAGGAAAAAAATTTTACAGGAAAAACTACCACTGAAGAGAAAGAAATACCTGATATAAGTTATATAAAAAGGACTTACTTTAAAGTTTTCTTTGACCAGGAAGAAAAATATCCTTCGGAGTTTTTTGGTCCTTTTTCCTACACCCAAGGTTCAGTAGAAGTTTGGATTGACGACCAGGATGGGAGCAATAATCAGACAGCAACTAAAATGACTATTGAGCCTGTATCCGGTGATTCAGCCTACACCGGTTATTTTAACCGTCAGTATGCAGGGCAGGATTATATTGTAGATTATCCAAAAGGAATTATAAAGTTTAATAAATCAATTAGCGAGCAGTGGGTTGTTGCTTTATCTTACAAGGATTCAGGAGGAAACCCTCACCCAGACCCTTCTTCAGGCTACAACTATCATATGATGATGAAAGGGCCTGATGAGAAATATTATAGATACAGATTTTGGAATTGGTACTACCTTGGTTCGCAGAAAATAAATCAAGATGATTTTGTTTTTCGAATTAAGAATCTGGCCGGGGAAATTGTTTATGACTGGAAAAATCCAGGAGGGTATCCGGACTATGAGGTGAAGATAGATTTTGATTTTGGTATAGCTCAAATTGTTAAGCCGCTCACACCTGTAACTGCTGAGGTTTACTATAAACCTTTTCCTGAAGCTTACCCTCCTACCTCTTTACATCGTTATATTCTTTACACGGAATACGCTCATAGTGTAGATATTTATCTTCTTCGTCCCGATATAATACCGGAAAGTGAGAGGGTTTATGTGGATGAGAGGCTTCTTACCCGGGATGAGGATTATGTTATTGATTATCCTTCTGGATATTTGAGCTTTTTGGACCCCAATTTGATAGATTCTGATACTGAGATAAGGGTAGAATATGAGTGGGCACCTATTATGGGAGGAGAGGCTACTTTTCTGGGAGGAAGAATTGAATACAGACCCAGTAAAAACTTCTCTATAGGCTCAACCTATCTGTCCCAGGCTGCCACTCCTTCTAAAAAAATACCTGCTTTAGGTTCATCACCTATTTCTCACCAAATATGGGAAGCTGATTTACATCTTGATTTTGAGCCTAACCTTGGGTCTTTATGGGGAGGAGATTTTCCTCTTAAGGTTTTATTTAGCGGGGAAATTTCGCAAAGTAATATCAATTCCAATACCTTCGGGGCTGGGATGCTGGAAGATTTTTCTGACAGCAAGGTAGAAGATTTTCTTTCTCTGGGAAAAGATGCTTGGAAATTAGGAAGCAAACCTTTGAGTGTAGACCCTAATGCTCGTGATAAAGTTATTATTTCGGATGAAACACTTGCTGGGGAAGAAGTTAACCCTTCCTGGAGTAGTGATGAAATAACAATTCTCGATTTGACTTATGATTTTGGGTCTGGAGAAAGTTGGGATTCTGTGATTTATTCTATTTCTAGTGTTGGGAAAGACTACTCTCATATGAAATACCTGGAAGTTTGGACTGACCAAATTTCCGATGATATTGAAGTTTATCTTGATATTGGTTTAGTTAGTGAGGATGTTGATGGAGATGGAGAACTTGACAGCGAGGATGAAAATAGTGATGGAGTCTTAAACCTGGGAGAAGATACTGGAATAGTGATGAATTTTCCATCTGGCGAGGAGGTAATTGGCGCTGATAATGGAGAACTGGATACTGAGGATCTTGATAGAGATGAGATTTTAGATACCACTGAGAGTTTTTCCACCTATTTTCTAAGTGATGATTACAAAGAAGCAACCTCTACCGGGTGGTACAAATACACTATTTCTCTTGAGGACGATGTTTTCGCAGGTCAGTCTTGGGATGAGGTGAAAACTTTGGTTAAAAATATCCGCCTCTGGGCTAAGGGTTCTGAGTTCTCTGGGGCTATAAAATTTGCTAAAATTGGTATTTTTGGTGACCGATGGGAAATAAGCGACCCTGATGCAATTAAGATTAAAGGGGTGGATAACTACGATGATTTTGATTTTCCTAATCCCTTTGAGAATCCTGATTTTTATAGTTACTATGAAAATATGTACGGAGATGCAAGGACATCAGAGGGAAAATGGCGAAAAGAAACAGCTTTATCTATATCAGGGCAAACCGGCTATATTCAGGAAACTTTTACGTCTACCAAAAGTTTTGCCGATTATCGTCAGATTAATTTCTGGCTTTATCAGACATCAGGAGAGGGAGAGCTGGATTTTAAATTTGGTTCAGATGTGGACACCAGCTTTTATTCTTACACTCTTCCCTTAAGTTCAGTGACAACTGATAGCTGGGTAAAAGTTCAGATTCCTTTTTTCAATTCTCAGCTTGAAGCTGTTGGCAGTCCTACTTTTAGAGAGATAAATCAGATAAGAATTGAGCTTAACGGAGTTCTTGATTTTTCACCTCTTTATGTCGATGATATTTATCTTAGTGAGGTTTATGAGGAGAGCGGTTTGGCTCAGCGCTATCTGTTAAAAACTGATTGGTCAAAATATTTTACTTTATCAGCCGAGTACAAAAAAATTGATCCTCCTTTCAGCGTGATAGGAGGCTCAACAACTAACGATGTTTTAGAGTTGAAAAAAGTAGATTTTTCTTCTTCTTACCTAAATTTTTTGCCCTTTGCTTATTCTCGCTCCGAGGAGTATACAAGTACTTTAACTACTCAGGGGACTGATCTTATAGTTCTGGAAAAGGATAAAGCATTAAAGAAGTCTCAAAGCTACAGTCTTGGGTTTCGTCTTCGCTCCTGGCCCATCCTTACCTTTAAAAGTTCAGATACAATCTCTGATTATTTTTCTGAAAAACCTCCGGAAAAAACCTACGAAGATGTTTATGATTTATCCTATAACTATTCTGTTCCTTTGAAATTTGCTCTTTTGCCCAGTAATATCTCAACCTCTTTTCAGTTGAAAAAATCAGGAGAGGAGGTTGAAGGAACATCAAGTAGTACAGACATTACCAGGAAAGGTAGCATAACTCTACCTTTCCAGCCTCTGCCTAACATGGTATTAAAAACTTCTTATTCCCAGTCCGATACTAGTCGTTCAGAGAATGAGGCAGAGGAGCTTCCAAAATTACGGTCAAAGGACCTTTCTTTTAATCTTCAGGCATCATTTTTTAGATTAACTCCCAAAGTTGATTTTAAAAGCAAGTGCACGGAAGAGGAATTTTCCATCTCAGACCCTGCTCAAAGAAAAGTCTCTACTAACCTTGATCTGTCCTGTACTCTTCCTTTTCGCCCGGCATCTTTTGTAAAAATTCCTGAGATTTTCTCAACACTTGGCTGGTACCTTAGTTTTAACTTAAAAAGAGAGGGTGTATACGAAAATACTACTTCTCCTCTCGGTTTATCTTCTCAATTTGCTTTTGCTCGTTTTAATCTTTTTGATGGAGAGGAAAAACTGTGGTTTGAGAAAAGAGCCTTCAGCGTAAGACAGAACTGGCAACCTTTCTCTTATTTAAAGACCACTATTTCCTACGGGCGGGAAGAGGAAGATCGGACTGAATCTGGCACTCCTTTTGTGATACGGGTAGAAAGTTGGCCTGTGGTGCAATGCAAACTCAATCTCAATCATGCTCCCTTTTTTATAGATCGTCTCTTTCAAATGTTCTTTTCCTCCTCTGACCTTGTTTTAGATTATTCTAGGAAAAATACCTTAAAAGAACAAATATCTACCACCATATCTTACCAACCTTCATTGAGCTGGAGAGGAATTTTTAAAAAACCAAGGAATCTTTCTCTTACTTACTCTTATAAAACCAGTATTCATAACCAAAAAACTTATCCTGGGTCAGAGGTTGAACAAGAGCTTTCCTTCACCCATCAGTTAAAACTTAGCCATTCATATTCAACTTATATTTCCTGGGGAACGAGAATTCCTTAATTAAACTGGATTATAAATTTCAAAAACGAGCTTACCTTTTCTAATTTTCTTGCCTGGGAACAAAACTACAAAAGGACTTTTTCCCAGGTTGTGGAGCAAGATCAGGAAAAATGGACTTTAGGAACAGATGCATCTTATAAAATGATTGAAAATATAAATATGAAATTAGGTTTTGACCTTGCTTACTATCAAGATAAAGTAAAGGCAGGAGAGGATTACCTTAGCTATACGGGTTCTTTATGGACAGAGATATTTTTTTAATTTA